>NZ_JBEORG010000051.1:0-43166 GCF_040302145.1 Spirillospora sp. NPDC127506
CTCATCCACCTCCGCCGCGAAAGGAGCGATCTTGGCCTCGGCCAGCTCACGCACCGTACGCCGCAGCAGCTCATGCTCCTCCGACGGCGCGTACGCGGGATAGTCGCTCATCGTTCCTCCACGGGCCGGGAATGCGGATCAATACTTTGACGACCAATATTTGAACGACAAAATAATTCATGTCCCGCGTCCCGGTCAAGGCGCGTCAAAGGTGCCGGAGCAGCTTCGCCAGCGCCGGGTTGTCGTTGCTCCTGCGCCAGGTCAGGCTCAGCTCGACCGGGTCCGGGCCCGGGACGTCCAGGGGGCGGAACGCCACCCCCGCGTAGCGCAGCCGGGACGCCGCGGCGGGCACCAGCGCGACGCCCCAGCCGCTGCCGACCAGCGCCAGGATGCTGTGCACCTGGCTGAGGTACTGCGCGTACACGGGCGAGACGCCCGCCTGCCGGAACAGGCTGATCACCAGCTCGTGGAAGTAGCGGGCCTCGACGGGCGAGTACATGATGAACGGCTGCCCGTCGAAGTCGGCCGGCGCGAGCGGCCCGTCCCCCTCGGCCAGGGGGTGGCCGTCGGGGACCGCGGCGAGCAGCGCCTCCCGGTCCGCGGGGCGCTCCTCCAGGTCGGGGTCGGTGACCGGCGGCCGGACCAGCCCGAGGTCGAGGCCGCCCTCGGCCAGGGCGCGCAACTGGTCGCGGGTGACCATCTCCCGCAGGACGATCCCGACGCCGGGCAGCGCCGCCCGCGCCACCTCCAGCAGGCGGCCGAGCATGGCGTAGGCGCTCGCCGCGGTGAACCCGACCGTGATGCTCCCGGCCTCCCCCGCCGACACCTGCCGGACGGACATCGCGGCGTGGTCGGCCTGCTGGAGCAGCCGGCGCGCCTCGACGAGGAACGCCCGGCCGGCCGGGGTGAGGCGGACGGACCGGTTCGTCCGGTCGAACAGCCGGACCTTGAGCTCGTTCTCCAGCAGCTGGATCTGCCGGCTGAGCGGCGGCTGCGTCATCCGCAGCCGCTCGGCCGCCCGGCCGAAGTGCAGCTCCTCGGCGACGGCCACGAAGTTCGTGAGCTGGGCCAGCGTGAACATCGATTCCCTTAAGGCATCAGTAGATGCCTTTTTCGTGTTGGACCTGGATCAATCGGTCATCCTAGCCTCGGGTGCATGAAGCAGACTGCGCCCGAAGAGATCGCGACGCGGCTCGGGTCCGGGCTCCTCTCGTTCCCCGTCACCCACTTCCGCGACGACCTGTCCTTCGACGAGGGCGCCTACCGGGAGAACATCGCCCGGCTCGGCGGATACGGCGTCGCCGGGCTGTTCGCGGCGGGCGGCACGGGCGAGTTCTTCTCGCTCACCCCGGACGAGGTCGGCCGGGTCGTGCGCGCGGCGGTCGCGGAGGCCCCGGACGGGCTCCCGGTGATCGCCCCCGCCGGGTACGGGACGGCGGCGGCCGCGCGGATGGCCCGCGAGGCCGAGGACGCGGGCGCCGACGGGGTGCTGCTGTTCCCGCCCTACCTCACCGAGGCGTCGCAGGACGGCCTGGTCGCGCACGTCCGCGCGGTCTGCGCGGCGACCCGGCTGGGCGTGACCGTCTACAGCCGCGCGAACGCCGTCTACGGGGACGCGGCGGTCGCCGAGCTCGCCGAGAGCTGCCCCAACCTCGTCGGGTTCAAGGACGGCGTCGGCGACCTGGAGCTGATGACGCGGATCAGGTCCCGGCTCGGCGACCGGCTCGTCTACATCGGCGGCCTCCCCACCGCCGAGACGTTCGCGCTCCCCTACCTGGAGATGGGCGTCACGACCTACTCCTCGGCGGTCTTCAACTTCATCCCGGAGTTCGCGCTGGCGTTCTACGCCGCCGTCCGCGACCGGGACCGGGACGAGGTGGCGCGGCGGCTCGCGGACTTCGTCCTGCCGTACTGCGAGATCCGCGGCCGCCGCAAGGGCTACGCGGTGAGCATCATCAAGGCGGGCATGCGGATCACCGGCCGCCCCGCCGGGCCCGTCCGCCCGCCGCTGACCGACCTCACCGAGGCCGAGACCGCCGAGCTGGCCGAACTCGTGAAGCGGGTGCGCTGAGATGACGGCCACCGACCGGGTCGCCTGGATCGACCTGTCGTCGGTGACGCTGCCGCTGGCCGCCCCGGTCAGCGACGCCAAGGTGCTGACCGGGCGGCAGCGGCCGATGACCGAGGTCGTGTTCCTGTTCGCCGAGATCGGCACCGAGGGCGGCCACGAGGGCATCGGGTTCGGCTACTCCAAGCGCGCCGGCGGGCCCGGCCAGTTCGCGCACGCCGCCGAGATCGCGCCCGTCCTCATCGGCGAGGACCCGAACGACATCGCCAGGCTCTGGACGAAGCTCGCGTGGGCCGGGGCGTCGGCCGGCCGCAGCGGGCTCGCCACCCAGTCGATCGCGGCGATCGACATCGCGCTGTGGGACCTGAAGGCCAGGCGGGCGGGCCTGCCGCTCGCCAAGCTCCTCGGCGCGCACCGCGACTCGGTCCGCTGCTACGACACCTCGGGCGGCTTCCTGCACGCGCCGCTGGAGGAGGTCCTGGAGAACGCCGAGGCGTCCGCCGCCGCCGGGATCGGCGGCGTCAAGATCAAGGTCGGCCATCCCGACCACGCCGAGGACATGCGCCGCGTCACCGCCGTCCGGGAGCGCCTCGGCGACGCGTTCCCGCTGATGGTGGACGCGAACCAGCAGTGGGACCGGCCGGCCGCGCTGCGCATGGGCCGCGCGCTGGAGGACTTCGGCCTCACCTGGATCGAGGAGCCGCTGGACGCCTACGACGCCGAGGGCCACGCCGCGCTCGCCGCGGCGCTCGACACGCCGATCGCGACCGGCGAGATGCTCACCAGCGTCGCCGAGCACTGCGAGCTCATCGACCGGCGCGCGGCCGACGTCATCCAGCCGGACGCCCCGCGAATCGGCGGCATCACCAATTTCCTCAAGCTCGCGACGCTCGCCGACCACCGCCATCTGGGACTCGCCCCGCATTTCGCGATGCAAATACACCTGCATCTGGCCGCCGCTTATCCGGGCGAGCCGTGGGTCGAGCATTTCGACTGGCTCGATCCGCTTTTCGAGGAACGGCTGACGATCAGGGACGGCCGGATGGACGTCCCGGCCCGGCCCGGCCTCGGGATCACCCTCACCGGCCGGGCCCGCGCCTGGACGACGCAGCGCGCCCGCATCGGCGCGCGGCCCTGACGGAATGGCTGCTGGAGCAGGGGTCGAACCTGCATGACGTGATCCAGAGTCACGCATCCTGCCATTGGATGATCCAGCATGGGCGCCCGCCGGCGGCGGTGGCGTCCGCCCGCCTCGGGCACGGTGCGGAACCAGCCGGGGGTCGTTACTCCCGCCGGTCCAGTTCGTGGATCGGGCCGGATTCGAACCGGCAACCTCCCGCTTGCAAGGCGGGCGCTCTTCCCATTGAGCTACAGACCCATTCAGTTCGGTATTCCCAGGATGGGGGAATCGCCATCGGCGCGCAAAGCATTTTCGCGTGCGGCCGCCCCGGTCCGAACGGGGGGCGGACCGGGGCGGCCGGTTGCGCGTCGCGGCCGTTACCGGCGGGTGCGGCCGCGGCGCCCGGGGGTCAGCAGGCGCTGCAGCACCCGGAAAGGCAGGGTCACGATGCTGACGATCGTGCCGGCGATGGCGCTGAGCGCTGCACTGATGCGGCGCATTCGAGTTCACTCCTTCAGGTCGTCCTAGGCGACCTGTACCCGAGCGTCAGGATTTACACAGGTTTTGCTCCGGCAATGACCGTGGCGGAGAACTCGTCCGACGTCGCGACCGCGGCCGCCAGCCCGCCGCGCTCGACGGCGGCGACCGCGTCCGCAACCTGCCGCTCGCTCGTCTCGAACAGCAGGCGGCCCCCGGGGGCCAGCCAGCCCGCCGCCTCCGCGGTGACGCGGCGGAGCACGTCCAGGCCGTCGGGGCCGCCGTCGAGCGCGACCCGCGGCTCGTGGTCGCGCGCCTCGGCGGGCAGCGTCGCGACATCGCCGGTCGGAACGTAGGGGACGTTGGCGAGCAGCACGTCGACGCGCCCCCGCAGCGCGTCCGGCAGCGGTGCGAACAGGTCGCCCTCGTAGGCGCGGCCGCCGAACGGGGCGATGTTGCGGCGGGCGCAGCGGACCGCGGCGGGCTCGATGTCGGCGGCGTGCAGTTCGGCCCCGCCCGCTCCGGAGACCTGCCCGGAGACCAGTCCGGAGACCAGCGCGGCGCCCAGCGCGCCCGAGCCGCAGCACAGGTCGACCACGACCGGGCGCGGCGGGGCCAGTGCGGCGGCCCGCCGGACGAGGAACTCGGTGCGGCGGCGCGGCACGAACACCCCGGGCTCGACGGCGATGCGCAGGCCGCAGAACTCCGCCCAGCCGAGGACGTGTTCGAGGGGCAGCCCGGCGGCGCGCCGCTCCACCATGGCGGACGCGTCGTCCGGCGTGCGGGCGGCGGCGAGGATCAGCCGCGCCTCGTCCTCGGCGAACACGCAGCCCGCGGCGCGCAGCCTGGAGACGATGGCGGACTCGGTGAGGGAGGTGGTCATAGGCCCTCCGGACTGTATCCCACCGCGTCACGAGCAGCCGCCGCGCGGCGCGACAATGGAGCGTCGCCGACGGAGGGGGCGGAGTGCCGGAGAGGGCGGACCTGAAGGCCGACTGCGGGAACTGCTTCGGCCTGTGCTGCGTCGCGCTGCCGTTCGCGAAGTCGGCCGATTTCGCGATCGACAAGGACGCGGGCGAGCCATGCCGCAACCTCCTGGCCGACTTCCGCTGCGGCGTCCACGCCGACCTCCGGGAGCGCGGCTTCCAGGGCTGCGCCGTCTTCGACTGCTTCGGCGCCGGCCAGAAGGTGTCGCAGCGGACCTTCGCCGGCCGGGACTGGCGCGAAGGGCCGGAGGTCGCGGGCCCGATGTTCCGCGTCTTCCCCGTCATGCGCCGGCTCCACGAGCTGCTCCGGTATCTGGACGAGGCCCTGGCGATGCCGGCCGCCGGACCCGTCCGCGACGAACTGCGGCATGCGTACGACGACGTCGAGCGCCTCACGCTGGGCGGTCCCGGCGAGCTCGCCGAGGTGGACGTCCCGGCGGTGCGCGAGGCGGTCAACGCGCTGCTCCTGCGGGCGAGCGAGCTGGCCAGGGCCGGCGTGCCGGGCCCGAAGCCGAACCGGCGGGGCGCCGACCTGATCGGGGCGCGGCTGGCGGGCGCGGACCTGCGCGGCGCCTGCCTGCGCGGCGCGTACCTGATCGCGGCCGATCTGCGCGGCGCGGACCTGCGCTCGGCGGACCTGATCGGGGCGGACCTGCGCGGCGCGGACCTGCGCGGCGCCGACCTCACCGGCTGCCTGTTCCTCACGCAGGGGCAGCTGGACTCGGCGCGGGGCGACGCGGGCACGCGGTTGCCGGACGCGGTCGGACGGCCCGCTCACTGGTGACCCGGCGCGCCCCGATCCTGTTTAGCGCCGCTGTCAAGGGGCATTTCCGCAGCGCACATGATCGGGGGGTCACGTGGCGCGGGTGAGATGGTGGGGCACGGGTCTCGTGGCGCTCGTCCTGCTGGTCCTCGCCGCGGGGCTGCCGCTGCTCGACCGGGCCCTCGGCAGCGGCGCGCGGCCGCTCGCGGCCGGGACGGTCCTCTCCGTGGGCGCGGAGCGCGACGGCGTCCGCCCGGTGGCGTTCACGGTGCCGTCGGCGGGCTGGGCCCTGGACGAGGCGCAGTCCTCGCTGACCAGCAACATCGAGCTGTCCAACTCCGGCGTCGGCCTCTACGTGCGCGTCGTGGTGCCGCTGGCCCCGCTCGACGCGCGGGAGCTGTGGGACGGCCTCGGCCGCATCGTCGCCGCCGGCGGGCGCTCGCGGCTGCGCGCGCAGCCCGTCCCCATCACCACCGCGCACGGCCTGACCGGGCTGACCGGGCGGCTCGCCGGGCGGGAGCGCGTCGGCATGGCGACCGTGTTCGCCGCGGGCACCCTCGGCGCGACGGTGACGGCGTCCGGCCCGCCCGGCGCCTACCGCAGGCTGGCCGCGGACGTCGACGCCATCGTGCGGTCCGTGCGGATCTCGGCGTCGTGATCCGCCGGCCGGCGTTCTGGCTGTGGGCGGCCGCGTGCCTGCTCGGCGGCTGGATCGCCTTCCGCGGGATCGGCGCGCAGGCCGCGGCGTTCCCGGCCGGCGCGACCGTCGGGTTCGCGCTCCTGGCGCCGTCGCTGGCGGCGGGGGTGTGGGTGCTGCGACGGCTGCACCCGGTCCGGTCGCATCCGGCCGGGTACGCGCTGGTCGCGGTGGCGTGGGGCGGCCTCGCCGCGTTCGGGCTGGCGCTGCCCGCGAACTCGGCGTTCCAGGCGGTCCTCGGCAAGACGGCGGGCCCCGCCTTCACCGCGGTGTGGGGCGCGTCGATCGCCGCGCCGGTCGACGAGGAGATCCTGAAGCTGCTCGGCGTCGCGCTCATCGCGCTGATGGCGCCCGCCGCCGTGCGGGGGCCGCTGGACGGCTGGGGGTACGGCGCGCTCGCCGGGCTGGGCTTCCAGTTCGCGGAGAACTTCCTGTACGTCCTCAACACGATCGTGCTGACCGGCGCGACGCAGGACGCGAGCGCGGCGCTCTTCTCCTTCGGCAGCCGGGTGGTCGGCGGGGCGTGGTGGAGCCACTGGGCGATGACGGCGGTCGGCGGCGCGGGGCTCGGCTGCCTGCTCGGGCGCGCGTCCCGGGCGAGCGCCGCCGTCGCGGCGGGCGCGCTGCTGCTGGCGATGGCGCTGCACTCGTGGTGGGACGCGCCCGTCCTGTCCGGGGTCGTGCTGCTGCCGGTGAAGGGCGCGCCGATCCTGCTCGCGGCGGTCGCCGCCTACCGGCTCGCGCGGCGGCGGTACCTGTCGCACTTCCGCCGGACCGTGCACGCCGAGACGGCGCGGGGCGTCCTCGTCCCGGGCGAGGGGCACGTGCTCGCGTTCCGCAAGTGGCGGCGCAAGGAGCGGTGGGGCGTGCCCGCCGGGGAGCCGCGCCGGCTGCTCGCCCGGATGCGCGCCGACCAGCTCGAACTGATCGAGGACGGGCTCGGCGGGCTGGAGCGGGACCCGCTGGCCGCCGACCGGCTGCGCGCCGACATCAAGCTCGCCCGGCACCGCCTCGGCGCGGCCGGAGAGGCCCGCGCGGCCTGACCGTTTGCCGTGATCCGGCACGGGTACCCGCCCAGCGGAAATACTGCTCCGGTACGGGAGATGCGCGATGGCGGGACGCAAGGGCGGGGCCGAAGCCGAGGTCGCGGAGAGGGCCGGGACCCGGGCCGAGAAGCTCTTCTGGGGGACGACCGACCGGCTCGGCACCACCTCGTTCCTGGACCGGAACATCAAGAAGGCGTTCCCGAAGCACTGGTCGTTCCTGCTCGGCGAGATCGCGCTGAACTCGTTCATCGTCCTGGTCATCACGGGCGTGTTCCTCACGCTGTTCTTCAAGCCGAGCGGCGCGGTGCACGTCTACGACGGCTCCTACGCGCCGCTCAGGGGCGTGAAGATGAGCGAGGCGTACTCCTCCACCCTGCACCTCACGTTCGACGTCCGGGGCGGGCTGCTGATGCGGCAGATCCACCACTGGGCGGCGAACATCTTCCTCGCGGCGATCATCATGCACCTGATGCGGATCTTCTTCACCGGCGGGTTCCGCAAGCCGCGCGAGGTCAACTGGGTGATCGGCGTGACGATGTTCGCGCTGGCGGTCGCCGAGGGGTTCGCCGGCTACTCGCTCCCAGACGACCTGCTGTCCGGCACCGGCCTGCGGATCTTCCAGGGGATCCTGCTCTCCGTCCCCGTCGCCGGGACGTACGCCAGCATGTGGGTCTTCGGCGGCGAGTTCCCCTCGGCCGAGGACTTCCTCCCCCGGCTGTTCACCGTGCACATCCTGCTGATCCCGGCGATCCTGATCGCGCTCATCACCGTGCACCTGATGATCCTCTGGCACCAGACCCACACCCAGTGGCCGGGCAGGGGCCGGCGGGAGATGTCGGTGAGCGGCGAGAAGACGTTCCCGCACTTCGCCACGCAGAGCGGCGCCTACTTCCTGTTCACGTTCGGCGTCCTCGCGGGGATGGCGGCGTTCCTCCAGATCAACCCGGTGTGGCTCTACGGCCCGTACGAGCCGGACCAGGTGTCGTTCGGTTCCCAGCCCGACTGGTACGTCGGGTTCCTGGAGGGGTCTCTGCGCATCATGGGACGCCTGTCGACGACGGTCGCCGGGCACACCGTCGCGTGGAACGTGCTGCTGCCGGCCGTCATCCTGCCGGGGGTCTTCTTCACCCTGATCGGGGTATATCCGTTCGCGGAACGCTGGGCCACGGGCGACGAGCGGATACACCACCTGCTGGACCGGCCGAGGAACGCCCCGACCAGGACCGGGATCGGCGCGGCGGCCGCCGTCTGGTACGCCAACCTGCTCGCGGCGGGCGGCAACGACGTCATCGCCGACACGTTCAAGATCCCGCTGTTCTGGACGACCTGGTTCTTCCGCGTCGGGTTCTTCGTCGGGCCGGTCGCGGCGTTCGTCATCGCCCGCCGCGTCTGCCTGAGCCTGCAGCGCCGCGACCTCCAGATCCGCGAGGAGGGCGTGGAGAGCGGCCTGATCTCGCTGACCCCGGACGGCGCCTTCACCGAGCGGCACGAGCAGCCGTCCGCGGATCAGGAGGCCGTCCTGCGGACCCGGCGCCCGCGCGAGCTCGTCGCCCCCTACCCGAACCACCTCATCCCGCTCCCCACCCCCGACCGCGCCCGCGCGCAGGTGCGGACCCGCGCCAACCGCTTCTACCTCGACTACCAGTCCGAGTCGTACGGCGGCGGCCAGGGCGACCTCCGGGGCCCGTCGGACGACGGCGAGGGCGGCTGACCACCCGGGTCAGGAGTCCCGGGGCGGCGGGAGCGCCGGCTCCTTCTCCTGCGGCGGCTCCACCGGCGGGTAGTGCAGGTCGAACGCGGGGCGGACGGAGCGGATCCGCGGCATGGCCGTGAAGTTGTGCCTGGGCGGCGGGCAGGACGTCGCCCACTCCAGCGAGCCGCCGGTCCCCCACGGGTCGTCCACCTCGACCTTCTCGCCGCGCCGCCAGCTGCGCAGGACGTTCCACAGGAACGCGAACGTGGAGGCGCCGAGGATGAACGCGCCGATCGACGAGATGAAGTTCAGCGTGGCGAACTTCTCCGGGTAGTCGGCGTAGCGGCGCGGCATGCCCTCCGCGCCCAGCCAGTGCTGGACGAGGAACGTCAGGTGGAACCCGAGGAACATCGTCCAGAAGTGGACCTTGCCCCAGCCCTCGTGCAGCATCCGCCCCGTCATCTTCGGCCACCAGAAGTAGAAGCCGCCGAACGTGGCGAAGATGATCGTGCCGAACAGCACGTAGTGCAGGTGCGCGACCACGAAGAACGAGTCGGTGAGGTGGAAGTCCATGGGGGGCGAGGCGAGGATCACCCCGGTCAGCCCGCCGAACAGGAACGTGACGAGGAACCCGATCGCGAACAGCATCGGGGTCTCGAACGTCAGCTGCCCCTTCCACATCGTGCCGATCCAGTTGAAGAACTTGATGCCGGTCGGGACCGCGATCATGAACGAGGTGATGGAGAAGAACGGCAGCAGCACGCCGCCGGTGGCGAACATGTGGTGCGCCCACACCGTCATCGACAGCCCGGTGATCGAGATGGTGGCCGCCACCATGCCGAGGTAGCCGAAGAGCGGCTTGCGCGCGAACACCGGGATGATCTCGGTGACGATGCCGAAGAACGGCAGCGCGACGATGTAGACCTCGGGATGGCCGAAGAACCAGAACAGGTGCTGCCAGAGCAGCGCGCCGTGGTTCGCGGGGTCGTAGATGTGCGAGCCGAGCTTGCGGTCGGCCTCCAGCGCGAACAGCGCGGCGGTCAGCACCGGGAACGCCGCGAGCACCATCAGGCTGGTCAGCAGCGCGTTCCAGGTGAAGATCGGCATCCGGAACATCACCATGCCGGGGGCGCGCATCGCGATGATCGTGGTGGTGATGTTCACCGCGGTCAGGATCGTCCCGAACCCCGACAGGATCAGCCCCATGATCCACAGGTCGGGTCCCAGGCCGGGCGAGTACGACGGCTCGGTCAGCGGCGCGTAGGAGAACCACCCGTAGCCGGGCGCCCCCTCCGGCATGATGAACGCCGCGAGGACCATGAGCCCGCCGAACAGGAACAGGTAGTAGGTCATCGCGTTCATCCGGGGGAACGCGACGTCCGGCGCGCCGATCTGCAGCGGGACGATCACGTTGGCGAACCCGAGGAACGTCGGGGTCGCGAACAGCAGCATCATGATCGTGCCGTGCATGGTGAAGAGCTCGTTGTAGACCTGGTTGCTCACGACCTGCTTGCCCGGCTCCATGAGCTCGGCCCGCATCAGCATGGCCATGATCCCGGCGGCGAGGAAGAACATGAACGACGTCGAGAGATACAGGTAGCCGACCATCTTGTGGTCGGTCGTCGCCAGCACATGGCCGATCCTGGTGCCCTTGCGGTGCCGTGCCAGCGCGTCGGCGACGCTGGTGTCGCGCCTCCCCTGTACCGCGGTCATCGGCGGCCCTCCCTCCCTCGCTCGTCCGAGCCCAACGGGCCACTTGCCGCGCTGGCCTCTTTCAAACGCCGGGAAGGCCCGGGGAAAGGGCGGCTCCGGGTCCCGCGCCGGCCCGCGGTCAGGTGACGGCGCGCAGCGAGGCTCCCCGCAGCGTCATGGGGCGCCGCTCGGGGAACAGCTCGGGGCCCCGGCCGCCCGCCAGCTCGCTCAGCCGGTGCAGGAAGACGCCCTCGCGGAGCGCCCACGGGCAGACGTCGAGCCGGTCGACGCCGAGGACGTCCATGACGCCGTCGGCCACGATCGCGCCGGCGAGGATCTGGCGGGCGCGCGACGCCTTCACCCCGCGCAGCCGCGCCCGCTCCTCGTAGGGCAGCCTCGCCAGCTTCGGGATCCAGCCGCGCAGGTCGCTCCGGTCGAGGTGGCGCTCCCGGTAGAGGCCCGCCTTCGCCTTGGGCGCGCCGCACAGCCGGGCGAGCTGGGTGAAGGTCTTGGACGTCGCGACGGCGCGGACCGGCGCGGGCCGCGCGGCGATCCCGATCACCGCCTCGCCGAGCACGGACCGGACGTGCTCGCCCAGCGCCCGGTACGTCCGCTTGCGGACGGGCGGGCCGGGCAGGTGGTGCCGGGTGAGGCGGCCCGCGCCGAGCGGCAGCGACAGCGCGATCTCCGGTTCCCGCCCGGCGCCGTAGGCCAGCTCCGTCGAGCCGCCGCCGATGTCGGCGAGCAGCATCGGCCCCGCCGACCACCCGAACCAGCGGCGCGCGGCGAGGAACGTCAGCCGCGCCTCCCGCTCGCCGGTGAGGAAGCCCAGCTCCACTCCCGTGGCGGCGCGGACCTCCGCGGTGACGTCGTCCCGGTTGGCGGCGTCGCGCAGCGCGGACGTCGCGTACGGGACGAGCTCGGTGACGTCGAGCGCCGCGGCGGCGGCCACCGACTCGCGCACCGCGGCGATCAGCCGGCCCACGGCGGGCCGGCCGATGACCCCGTGCCGGTCGGTGGCCTCGGCCAGCCGGACGGCGCTCTTCACCGACCGGACGGGCCGGGGCGGGAGGTCCGGGGCGAGGTCGGCGACGCGCAGGTGCGCCGAGTTGGAGCCGATGTCGAGCACGCCGAGGCGCTGGGGGCCGTCGTCCATGTGCACGCTTTACCCCTCATTTACGACCTCAGTCCGGATCGCCCGCCGGCGTGCCGCCGCGCCGGACGGGACGGACGTTTCGCCCCGCTCGTCGGGGTAGGGCGGGCTGGGACGGGGCCACCGCGTCCGAGAGGGAGCAACGATGAAGGCTGTCACCTGGCACGGCAGGCGGGACGTCCGCGTCGACACCGTGCCCGACCCGACGATCAAGGAGCCGGACGACGCGATCATCAGGGTGACCTCGACCGGGATCTGCGGGTCGGACCTGCACCTGTACGAGGTGCTCGGCCCGTTCCTCAGCGAGGGCGACATCCTCGGCCACGAGCCCATGGGCATCGTCGAGGAGACCGGCCCCGACGTCGCGCACGTCAAGCCCGGCGACCGCGTGGTCATCCCGTTCAACATCTCCTGCGGCCGCTGCCACATGTGCGGTATGCGGCTCTACGCGCAGTGCGAGACGACGCAGGTCCGCGAGTACGGCTCGGGCGCGGCGCTGTTCGGCTACACCCGGCTCTACGGGCAGGTCCCCGGCGGGCAGGCCGAGTACCTGCGCGTCCCGCAGGCGCACTTCGGGCCGGTCAAGGTGCCGGAGGGGCCGCCGGACGAGCGGTTCGTCTACCTGTCGGACGTGCTGCCGACCGCGCGGCAGGCCGTCGAGTGGGCCGGCATCCCGGAGGGCGGGACGGTCACCGTGCTGGGCCTCGGCGCGATCGGCCAGATGTCCGCCCGGATCGCCCGCCACCTCGGGCACCGCGTGATCGCGGTCGACCTGGTGCCGGAGCGGCTGGAGATGGCGCGCCGGCACGGCGTCGAGGTGATCGACGCCGACGACGCCGACGACGTGCCGGACGCGGTCCGCCAGCTCACCGGGGGCCGCGGCACCGACTCGGTGATCGACGCGGTCGGCATGGAGGCGCACGGCTCGCCGGGCGCCAAGCTGGCGCAGACCCTCACCACGCTGATGCCGGGCAACTCCGCCGCGCCGGTGATGCAGCGCGTCGGCGTCGACCGGCTCGCCGCGCTCAACACCGCGATCGAGATCGTGCGCCGCGGCGGGACGATCTCGGTCATCGGCGTCTACGGCGGCATGACGGACCCGCTGCCCATGCTCAAGATGTTCGACAAGGGCATCGGGCTGCGCATGGGGCAGGCGCACGTCAAGCGGTGGATCGACGAGCTGCTGCCGCTGGTCTCCGACGACTCCGACCCGCTCGGCGTGATGGACCTCGCCACGCACCGCTGGCCGCTGGAGAAGGCGCCGCGGGCGTACGAGATGTTCCAGAAGAAGCAGGACGGCGCGATCAAGGTGCTGCTGCAGCCCGGCGCATGACGCGGCCCGGCTCCCCGATCGCGGCGGCGCCCCGATCGCGGCCCGGTCTTGATCGCGGGAGGGGCCCGCTCCCTCTAGGCTTTCGCCACGTCCTCACGGGGCGAGCCGATGACCCGAGCCTGGAGGTGGGCCCGATGCACCCGTTCCGCGCGGCCATTGAGAAGGGCGACATCGACGCCCTCCCCGCGCTCCTGGCCGAGGACGTCGTGTTCCTCAGCCCGGTCGCGTTCGCGCCGTATCAGGGACGGGCCGCGGTCACCGCGATCCTGCGCGCGGTGACCCGGGTGTTCACCGGCTTCCGCTACGTCCGGGAGATCGGCGGCGGCCGCGACCACGCCCTGGTCTTCAAGGCGCGGGTCGGCGACCGCGAGGTGCACGGCTGCGACTTCCTGCACCACGACGACGCCGGGCTCATCGACGAGTTCTGCGTGATGGTGCGGCCGCTGTCGGGCGCCCGCGCGCTGGCGGACGCCATGGCGGTGGAGTTCGAGAACGTCCGGCGGGAGATGGGCCTGGCCTGACGCCCGCCTCACCGCGCCCGGTGCGGCCAGCCCTCGTGCGGCTGCGCCGCCCGGCCCGGCTCGCCGTGCCAGTACTCGTGGAGGGCGCGGCACAGGCCGTCGCCGCCGAACCAGAGGGTGACGCAGCCCGCGGCGGTGCGGGGCGTCCCGTCCGACGGGTCGTGCAGGACGCACCACCATTCCAGCGCCGCCCGCCGCCCGGCGGCGAGCGGCTCGCCGAACCAGATCAGCGGGTCGCGCTGGCGCCCGAGCGTCGCCGCCCAATGCGCGCGGATCGCGGCGCGCCCGACGAGCGGGGCGCCGAACGGCCCCTGCCGGTAGCGGGCGTCCGCGGCGAACAGCGCCGCGATCGCGTCGGCGTCGCGGTCGCGCCAGCCCGCCTCCAGCCGGTCGATCCATGCGGTGACGTCCACGATCCTCCTGTCATCGGGCCTCCTGTCATCGGGCCTCCTGTCATCGGGCGAGTCCGAGCACGAGCCAGCTCGCGTAGGCCGCCAGCGGGTAGGCGGCGGCCGCGGGGCGCGGCCACCGGGGCAGCCCCCGCGCGAAACTCCACGCGGCGAGCGCGGGGACGGCGAGCGGGGCGAACGCCGCTGCCGCCCACCGGCCGGGCGGGGCGAAGACGGCGAGCAGCCCCGCCGAGAGCACCGGCACCGCGAGGGCGGCCGCCGCCGTTCCGGCGAGGCCGAGCGTCGTCACGTAGGTCCGCTCGCCGGGCCGCGGCGCGCGGGTGATCTTCCCGGCCAGCTCCACGTGCCCCGCGGCCGACACCGCGACGGCGACGGCGGCGAGCCCGTACCCGTCCGGGCCGTGCCCGCAGGCGTCCAGGTAGCCGGCGTAGAGGTAGAGGTGCAGCAGGACGGGCGCGGGCAGGCTCACCAGCAGGCCGGTGAACAGCCGGTCGGCCGGAGGCCGCCCCCAGCGCCGGTGGACGCCGACGGCCGCCGCCGCGTAGAGAAGCTGGACGAGCAGGATCCCGGCCCGCCACGGCCACGGCGCGTTCAGCGCCGCGATCGCCGCGGCCCCCGCGCCGTACAGCACGGCCAGGTCGCGGACGTGGACCGCGCCGGACGCCAGCGGGCGCCCGGGGTTGAACCGCCGGTCGTAGTCCAGGTCGCGGATGTCGTCGAGCGCCCGCATGAGCAGCAGGTCGAGGAACAGCGTCGCCGCCGCGACCGCCGTCCCGCCGCCGGGCCGCCACCCGGAGCCCGCGGGGTCGACCGCGGCGAACAGCCCGGTCACCCCGTACGCCCACGCCGCCGCGAACACCGCGGACGGCAGCGGCGGATGGCTCCCGCGGACGAACCGCCCGATCCGGGCCGCCCATTCCCTCAGCCCGCCGCGCACGTCGCCCGCGCTCGTCCCGGACGTCCGGCCCACGCTCATCGCGGGCGCCCCTCGGACCAGGTGAGCGGGAGCTGCCAGACGCCGCGCATGAACATGCCCTCCCGCCAGGCGAGGCGAGCGGGGTCCACGCCGAGGGCGAGGTCGTCGAAGCGCCGCAGGAGGGCGGTCAGCGCTATCTGGAGCTGGGCGCGGGCGTGGTGGGCGCCCAGGCACATGTGGCGCCCGTGGCCGAAGCCGAGATGCGGGTTCGGGGATCGGGCCGGGTCGAACTCGTCGGCGGCGGGGAAGGCCGCCGGGTCGCGGTTGGCGGCGTCGGTGAGCGGCACGACGACGTCCCCCCGCCCGAGGGGCGTCCCGGCGAGCTCGGCGTCGGCGAGCAGCACGTGCGGCTGCCCGCCGGTGCCGGCGAACCACACCCAGCGCAGATACTCCTCGACCGCGGACGGGACCAGCGCGGGCGCGTCGCGCAGCCGGGCCGCGAGCCCCGGACGCGTGACCAGGTCGAGGACGCACGATCCGAGGAAGGTGGACGTGGTCTCGCCGCCCGCCATCAGGAGCCCGGACCCGAAGACGACGATCTCCTCGTCGGACAGGTCCGAGCCGTGCACGAGCTCGGTGAGGAGATCGTCGCCGGGCAGCGTCCGGCGGGCCGCGACCAGTTCGGCGAAGTAGCCGTGCATGCCCTCGTGCGCGGCCTTCACCTCGGTGTCGGGGTAGTGCCCCGCCGACATCATCGCGCTCACCCACGGCAGCAGCAGGCCCAGGTCGCCGGCGGGGACGCCGAGCATGTCGCAGATGACCGCGTACGGGAACGGCGTCGCGAACCGGGCGAGCAGGTCGGCGGGCGGGCCGTCCGCCGCCATCCCGTCCAGGAGGCGGCCGGCGAGCGCCGCCATGCGGGGGCGGTCCGCCTCCGCGCGGCGGGCGGTGAACCGCGCCTGGACGGCCCTGCGGCGCCGGGTGTGCACCGGCGGGTCGCTGGTGACGAGGGCGAGGGACGCCGGGGTCCGGGCGAAGAGGGTGCCGCCGTGCCACGCCTCCCGGCTGAACCGGCCGTCGGCCAGCACGGTGCGGACGTCGGCGTGCCGGGTGACGAGCAGCGCGCCGCGGCCCGCCACCGCGGCCGGGACGAGCGGCCGCTCGCGGAGGAGCCGCAGGTGGCCCGCGTCCAGCGGGACGCCCGGGCGGTGCGGCAGGGGGAAGTCCATCGGTCTCCTTCAGGCGCTCAGCGGCGGGGGCAGCGACGTCTCCTCGGCGCGGCGGCCGCGGTCCGCGCACGGGGCGCGGCCGCTCGCCAGCCGCGCCGAGGTGAGGGCGGCGCGGAACAGCTGGATGCCGCGCGCCGAGCTGGGGTCGACGCCGGACAGGTCGCGGATGCGGTCCAGCCGGTAGTGCAGGGTGCGGCGGTGGATCCACAGCTCGCGGGCGGCGCGCTCGCGGTCGAGGTTGCAGGCGAGCAGCACCTCCAGCGTCCGCCGCAGGTCGGTGCCGGCGTCGAGCGGCTTCAGCACGGCGGCGAGCCGGCCGCGGATCGCGGGCTGCTCCAGGATCGCCAGCTCGACCAGCAGCTCGTCCGCCCGGTAGGGGCGGTCCTCGGCGTCGGGGATGGCCTTGGCGACGGTCAGCACGCGGGACGCCTCCTCCAGCGCGTCGGGGATGTCGGCGAGGCCGCGCCGGTACGCCGCCGCGGCGTGCACCGGGCCGGGGAGGGAGGCGGTGAACTCGGCGGCCAGCGCCTCGGCGCACAGCGGGTCGGCGGCCGGGAACAGCACGATGAGGCCGGACAGGTCGCCGGAGTAGAGGACGCCGTCCCAGGCGTCCAGGCGCTCGCTCGCCCGCTCCCAGCAGGACGCCGCCGCGGGCGCCTCGCAGAGCAGGACGAGGTAGGCGGGCGCGAGGCGGACGCCGGCCGCCTCGGCGATGACGCCGGCCGGGGCGCCGTCGATCAGGGTCTCGGCGAGCAGCCGGCGCAGCGGCCGCGACCTGCCCCCCTCGCGGGGCGCCTCCGCGTAGCCCTGGATGCACGCCTCCCGCGCGCCGATGGCGAGCCGCGCCGCGTGCGCGGTCAGCTCGGCCAGCTCGGCGAAGCAGCCGGCGGGCGCGATCGCCCAGCAGGTGCGGGCGGCGGCGGCGAGCGCGAGGTCCCACACCTCGGTGAGCACCGGCAGCGGGATCGCCTGCCGCGCCGCGAGGACGCCGAGGTCGCGGAAGCGCCCCAGGTCCTCGTCGGGCAGCGGCTCGCCGGTGAGGACGAGGGCGATCAGCCGGGTGCAGTTCTCGCCGCGGTTCCCGAACATGGGGCCGGCGGCGCGCCGGATCGGCAGGTAGGCGGGATGGCCGTGCAGGGCCTCGCCGATCGCGGCGGCGACCCGTGGGCCGTTGGAGATGAGGATGTCGGAGAGTCCGCCGGGAGCGGTCATCGCGTCCTCTCCCTAGGCCACGGCCAGACGGAACCTGGGCATGTGGCCGACGGTCTCGTCGACCAGCCCGTGCAGTTCCCGGACGCAGCCCGGCTCACCGCCGAGTTCGTCGATGAGGCCGTGCGCGCGCTCGATCAGCGGCGCGACGGAGGCGGCGTAGGCGTCGATCACCTCGTCGTCGAGCATCCACGCGGTCAGCTCGGCGCGCGCGGCCGCCGAGTGCCGGGCGGCGGCGTGCAGCGCGAGCGCCTCCCGGCGCCGCCCGGCGGGCAGCGCGGACAGCAGCTGGACGAGCAGGTAGGTCGCGGTGCCGTTGGCGAGGTCCTCGTGCCGGCCGGACGCGAGGTCGCGCTGGTCGTTGACGAGCTGGCGCAGCACGCCGAGCGACCGCCCGAACGCCCGCCACCGGGCGACCCGGTCGCGGTCCGCTCCCGCCAGGCACGCCGCCGCGGCGGCCGCCATCGCGTACGGCGCGCCGGTCTTGCCCGCGTAGCTGTGCAGCACCGACTGCGGCGTGGCCGCCGCCGCGCGGCAGGTGAGGTCGCGGAGCTGGCCGTCCACGGCGTCCAGCCAGCCGCGCGACAGCTCCTCGCCGAGCGCGGCGCGGGTCGCGGCGGGCACCGGCAGGCCGGCCAGCAGCCGGGCGGGCAGGTGGCTGCCGACGGCGAGCGCGGTGAGCACCTTCGGGCCGGCGTCGGCGCCGGGCGCCCCGGGCGCGTCGGTCAGGTCGTCGAGGTACCGCGCGGACGCCCACCAGAGCAGGTGGACCACGGCGATCGGCGCCGCGGGCCCCGGCTCGCCGGTCTCCGCGCCGTGCACCATCATCGGCAGCGTGATCATTCCGCGCATGCCGGGGCGCGACCCCTTGGCGCGGACGAGGTCGAAGAACTCCAGCAGGAACTCCGACATGGCGCCGCCGACCATCTCCCGGCCCTCGTCCAGGCCCATGGCGAGCCCCTCGGCGAGCAGCTCGCACAGCCGCGCGATCTCCACCTCGACCTCGGCGATCGCCCTCTCCTGGGCGGCCCTGCCGAACACTCCTTCGTCCACGTGCTGACTCCTCTGGTGCTGCGGGGTGTGTGCGGGCCGCGCCGGTGGCCGCCGGCGCGGCGCGTCATCGGGCGCGGTCGTCGCCCCCCTGTCCAGTCAGGACCCGGACCGTGCCGGCGCGCCCGTCCAGCTCGATCCATGCTCCGTCCGGGATGCGGGCGACGGCGCCGCCGACCGCGACCGCGGCCGGCACGCCGAGCAGCCGTCCCGTGACGGCGGTGTGCGACAGCAGGGTGCCGCGCTCGACGACCAGGCCGGCCGCGGCGATCATGAGGGAGAGCCAGCCGGGGTCGGTCTCCCGGGCGA
This sequence comes from Spirillospora sp. NPDC127506, assembly GCF_040302145.1. Lineage (NCBI taxonomy): Bacteria > Bacillati > Actinomycetota > Actinomycetes > Streptosporangiales > Thermomonosporaceae > Spirillospora > Spirillospora sp. NPDC127506. The sequence goes on from NZ_JBEORG010000051.1 coordinate 18,673, forward strand.
CCAGGATCCGGCCGGCGCAGTCGGCGGGCGGGATGCCGGGGTCGAGGACGACCTTGGCGCGGCCCCGGACCGTCCCGCCGCTCGACCCGAGCCCGCGCAGCAGGTCGCCGGCCGGGCCGGCGGGGCCGCCGTCCGGGAGCCGGCGGTCGCCGGCCGGGCGGGCGCAGGCGAGGGCCGCGGCGACCGGGCGGCCGGCGGGGAGCGACAGCAGCGCGGGCGGGGGCGGCGCGTCCCGGTGGCGGTCGCGTTCGGCGCGCCGCACCGCCGCGAGGGCGCGCAGGCCGCAGGGGCCGGAGCCGGGCAGGGTGCCGTCGAACGCGCCGATCACCTCCTCGACGGTGAGGTCGAGGACGTCCATCGGGTCGTCGAGCGCGCCCGCCGCGGCGAGGTCCTCGCCGAGGCGCCACAGGACCGTCCGGGACAGCCCGAACAGCTGGGTGCGGCAGAACCGGGTGTCCTCCCGCGTGCGGACCAGCCAGCGCGTCACGGCCAGCATCGCGTTCAGCACGGCGCGGCGGGCCGGGCCGCGGCACGCCGCGCGCAGCCGCCGCCGGGCCTCGTCCGCCGCCCGCGCCTCGTCGGCGCGGTTGCCGGCGGCGGTGGCGCCCTGCCGGACGAACGTCGCGAGCGTCCCGGCGAGCATCCAGGGCCGCTGCCGGGGCGTGGGCGCGTCGAGCTTGAGGTCGTGCACGGCGCGGTCGCCGTAGCGGCGCAGGTAGGCGCGCGCCTCGGCGGCCACGCGGGAGCCGTGCCGGCCGGCCTCGACGCCCTCCCACACGGCGCGCAGGCTCCGCTCGTCCGCCGGGTCGGCGGCGAGCACCGCGGCCTTCAGGTCCGGGTCCTCCGCGGCGCGCTCGGCGAGGCCGATGGCCGCGCGCGCGGCGGCGAGCGACCGGTTCTCCCGGCCCCCGCACAGCAGGCCGACGAGCAGTTCGGGCCCGGCGTCCGCCCAGCGGCGCAGCAGCGCGGTACCGGCGCGCATGACGAGCAGGCCGTAGACGCTGTTCGCGAGCGTGACGCCCCAGCGCGTCGACGCCTCCGCCCACACCCGCCGGTACAGGGCGATCAGCTCGTCCGCCGGGCGCTCGGCGAGCGGCCGGGCCGCGGGGTCGTGGACCTCCGCCATCACGCCGTCCCACCAGCGCAGGAACCGCTTGGTCGCCCGCCGGTGCCCGGCCGCGCGGCAGACGACGGCGGGCAGGGAGGCGGCGGCCCGGAGCCGGGACCGGCGCCGCGCCGCGCGGGCCTCGCCGGTGATGCCCATGTTCTCCTCCCACCCGCCGCGGATGAGGTCGAACACGGGCAGCTGGCCGTGCAGCTCCTGCCAGTCGTCCAGCCGGTAGTAGACGCGGCCGTCGAGGTGCCCGACCATGCGCGCCAGCCGGTGCGCGTTCGCGCGGAGCCGCCGCGCGGGCACGCCCATCCGCCGGTACAGGTCGCCGAAGGCCAGCTCGTAGAACATGCGGGCCTGGGAGTAGGTGAGCGCGCCCGACACGCCCGGGAAGCTCTCGGTGATGTTGTGGTTGCCCCAGTGGACGCGGGGGCCGTCGTCCCGTGCGCTCGCCGCGAGCGGCCGCGCCTGGACGAGGTGGAGGGCGCCGTCGGGGGTGAACGTCCCCTCGATGTCCTGCGGGCGGCCGAAGTGGTCCTCCACGCGGGCGGCGAGCCCGGCGATCTGCTGCGCCTCCTCGTCGGTCAGCACGGGGGCCGTCCTCAGCTCCTCGGGCACCTCGGCCACTCTCGGGTCGGTCCCGCCGTCGGCGGGAGGTCCGACCATGCGCCGCTTCACCGCGACCTCGGTGCGGACGGTGCCCGTCACCGGGTCCACGAAGTAGTGGTCGATGTCGGCCTTCTCCTGGACGACGCCCTCGCCGATCCCGTACGCGGCGGCGATGATGTGGTGGCGCGTCCCGTCCCGGGGGTCGCGGGTGAACGCGACGAACGAGCGGGTCCCCGGGACCATCCGCTGGACGGCCACCGCGACCCTGGCGGCCGCCGGATCGACGCCCCGGTGCATCCGGTAGCGGACGGCCTCCGCCTTGAACGCCGACGCCCAGCAGCGCGCCACCGCCTCCAGCAGCCCGTCCCGCCGGACGTACAGGAAGCTGTCGCTCAGCCCGGCGAACGGGTCGTCGGCGGAGTCCTCTCCCGCGCCGTCCGGGCCCGGCACGACGCAGGCGCGCACGGCCGCCGTGCCGCCCGCGCCGATGCGCGCGTCGAACGCCTCCAGCAGCCCGGCGGCGAGGTCCCCGTCCGGGACGGCCTTGGCCAGCGCCGACGCCGCCGAGGCGCACCACTCCTCCACCGGCGCCGCGCCGGGCGGGGGGAGCCGCAGCGCGCGGAGCGCCCGGTCGAACTCGCCCGCGGGCAGGCAGAAGAACCCCGGGACGGGGAAGCCCGCCGCGCGCAGCGCCTCCAGCCGCGCGAACTTGTGCCCGATCTCGCTCATCGTCACCACACTCCCGGCAGCACGCGCGGCCTCCCGGCGGCGTACTGCGCATAGCCAGGAACGTCGTCGAGCGCCCGCTCCTCCACCCGGATGCGCCGGACCACGGCGCAGGTCAGCAGGACCATCGCCGCCCCGGTCACCGGGCCGGGGAAGAACGCCGTGAAGCCGAGGTTGGCGAGCAGCATCCCCGCGTACGCCGGATGCCGGACGGCCCCGTACGGCCCGTCCGCGACCACCCGGTGGCCCTCCTGCCGCACGACGTGGTGCGAGTAGAACCGGCCGAGCGCGCGGATCGCGGCCTGCCGCAGCGCCACGCCCGCCGCGAACACGGCCGCGGGGGCGAGCAGCCACGGCGTCCAGCGGTCCCAGGGCGGGGGGCGCAGGGACGCGCCGGCGACCAGCAGCAGGCGGGCGGCCGCGTACGGGAGCAGCGTCCGGGCGTCGGCGGGCGGGGCGGCCGAGCGCCGGAAGGCCACCGGGACCTCCAGCAGCAGCCAGCCCAGATAGGCCGCGAGCATCCCCGCCGCGGCCGGCGCCGCCGTGCCGTCCCGGCCGGCGTGCAGGGCGATCCCGAAGGCCGGCACTCCCACGCCCGGCACGAGCAGCAGGCGCGGCGCGACCATCGCGAACCTCATGCGGATCACCGCGCCCGGGTGCGGGCGTACTGCTCCGGGTCCACCGCGTACGCCTCGTAGGTGAGCGACCCGAGGTCGGCTCCGGTGGAGGCGTCCGCCAGCTTCGCCGCGCAGTGGGACCGGCGCCCGGACAGGCGGGCGACGGGCCAGCGCAGCAGGAGCGGCAGGTCGCGGCGCACCTGGTACGGGATGTCGATCCGCAGCATCACCCACAGCAGCGTCGCGTCCAGGGGGCGGCCGTGCTCCTCGTGCTCCAGCATCGTCGCGAACTGCCGGCCCGCCTCCACGATCTCCACGGGCCCGCGGAACGGGGAGCGCTCGCCCTCCGGCTGCAGCACCGCGGCCTCGACCACCGCCCGGCCGCGCCGCACCGGCTCGCCGACCAGGATGTTCTCCGGGCGGTTGCGGTGCACGAGCCGGGCCGGAGCCCGCCGCGCGGGAACCGCGGCCGCGGGCGCGCCGCCCGGCGCCGCCGGGTCGGTGTCGGTGAAAGCGATGGAGCCGCCGCACACCTCCCGGCCGGCCTGCCGCGCGGAGACCGCCCAGGCGCGGTTCGGGCCGGGGACGGGGCGGCAGGACAGCGTCGTGCCCCGGTCGAGCTCGCAGAACCGGGTGAAGTCGAGGCCGGCCACCACCCGCCCCGGGCGCCGCCCGCCCGCCCGCAGGCCGTCGGCGCGGACGGCGAGCTCCAGCAGGCCGCTGAACAGCAGCATGCCCGGCACATGGTCGAGCGGGTGGTCGAAGTAGAAGGGATCCGACTCGTCGACCACCAGCTCGCGGAATCGCTCGATAACGGACGCGGTCATGCGCGCTCCCTCCAATTACCGGCCCCGGGCTCCTCGGCCCCACCTACCGAAAACGACCCGGAGGCCCTTCTCGGAAGGGCGGATTAGCCGAGCGGACGGCCGTCATCTTGCTACAGAAATGCGCATCGCTGAACTGCACCCCTGGGCAGTCCGGGCGGTGCCGGGCTGCCCAGTCCGGCAACGCGGCGCCCCCCGGGCCCGCCGCGCACGAGGCCGTCCGGCCCTGGAAACCGCATGTCAGCGTCCGCTTGCACGGGGCGCCCCGGCGGCCGGGAGGGCCGACCGCGCACGTCACCGGTCCGCAATGCCGGGAGATAGGAGCGCGTTTCGGCGTACCATCACGAGCGTTTTACCGCACCGGTCGCACAAGATATATTTTCAAAATCTAGTTCAAATCAGGACGGATACCTCAAATCCTGTGAGGTTGCCCACAAATAATTGGCAGAATGCGGCCAGGCGCCCGCGACCGGTCCGGCGGCTCCGCGTACCCGCTGGACCGTTCCCGCCGGACCGCCCGCCGGATCGCGCCCGCCGACCGCGGCCGTTCCGCCGCCGCGGCGCGGCGCCTGAGCCCGGTGCCCGGTGCGCCCGTTCCGGTGCGCCCGCCCGCACTCCCCCGGTGCGCTTGTCAGTGCGCTGACAAACGCGGATCCGCGCGGTGAAGGCCGCTTAGTGTCGCAGATCACGCCGCGTGCCTAAGTTGATACGACCCGGGCGCCCGGAACGGCGTCCGCGCAACGCGATCGGGAGGTGGCACCGTGACCGCGGCGTACGAGGACACGTCCTCCGGCTCACCGGTCCTGGAGGGCCTCTCGGAGGAGCCGTGGCGCGACGTCCCGGCCGAGGAGGCGCGCTGGATGCGCCCCCGCCTCCCGGAGCTGCTCGGCGTGATGGTCGAGGGCGTGCTGCGGCACGTCCCCGAGTACGACCGGCCCGGCGACGCGGCGTACTGGCGGGTGGCCGAGGCCGCGGTCGCGCACGCGATGGAGCACTTCGTGCAGATGATCGCCGACCCCGACGCCTCCTGGAAGGAGGTGCACCAGGTCTTCTTCGACGTCGGCTACGGCGAGGCCGTCGAGGGCCGCAGCCTGGAGCACCTGCAGAACGCGATGCGGGTCGGCTCGCGGATCGCCTGGCGGCACCTCGCGGTCGAGGCCGAGCGGCTCGGCCGCCCGCACGCGCTGATCAGCCTGCTCGCGGAGGCGAACTTCGCCTACCTGGACGCGCTGGCGTCCGCGGCGGCGCACGGCTACGCGCGGGCCAGGGAGAAGGCGGCCGGGGAGCGCGAGCAGCGCCGCGGCCGGCTGCTGGCCCTGCTGCTGTCGGACCCGCCGGCGCCGCCCGAGGTCGTCCGCGAGCAGTCCGCCCGGGCCGGCTGGCCGCTGCCGCGGCGGCTCGCGGCGATCGTGCTGCGGCCGCGGCCGGGCAGCGGCGGCGAGGGCCCGGCCGGGCTGCCGCCGTCCCTGCTGACGGGGCTGGACCGCGGCCGCCCCTGCCTGGTCATGCCCGACCCGGACGGCCCCGGCCGGATCGACGAGCTGACCGCCACGCTCGCCGGCTGGACCGGCGCGATCGGCCCGTCGGTCCCGGTGGAGCAGGCCGGGACGTCGCTGCTGTGGGCGCGCCGCGCGCTCGACCTCGCGCCCGCCGCGCCGGTCCGCCGGGGGGCGCGGCGCGGCGGGGTCCTCGTCCGGGCCGAGGAGCACCTGCCGGACCTGCTGCTGCGCGAGGGCGGGACGCTCGCCGCGATCGTGGCGGCCCGGCGGCTCGCCCCGCTGGAGGAGGCCGGGCCGCGGCAGGGCCTGCGGCTCGCCGTGACGCTGCTGGAGTGCATGAAGCACGGATTCAACGCCACCGGCGCCGCCGAGGCCCTGTGCGTGCACCCGCAGACCGTCCGCTACCGGCTGGCGCAACTGCACGCCATGTTCGAGTCCGACATCGAGGACCCGGAGATCCGGCTGGAGATGATGCTCCTCCTGCAGACCTGGATCCGCCGCCACAGCGGCTGACCCGGTCGCGTCCTTCCTCGTCCGGGCCCGGAATCCGCTACGGTCGGGGTCGCCGCGTAGGCGAGGGGAAGGAAGACACAGAGCACATGGCCGAGAAGGTCATTCGCGTGGACGACATCGACGGCTCCGAAGGGGACGATGTCGTAAAGCGAGACTTCGAAGTCTTGGGTCGGACGTTCACGATCGACCTGAGCGATGACAACTACAAGCGGCTGAACGGGGTGCTGGAGGCGCTCGCGCCCTTCATCGAGAACGCCGCGGAGGTGAAGCCCGCCGGGAAGGGCCGCAAGTCCCGCGCAGCGAAGATCAAGGGCTACACGAACGGCGATGTCCGCGAGTGGGCATTGCGTCAGGACATCGAAGTCTCCGAACGTGGCAAGATATCTGATGAGGTCTATGCTGCATTCATCGAGGCACATCCGGACGCCAAGCCGGACGTAAGCTAGAGGGAGTCCCCGCATGGCACAGAAGGTGGAAGTCCTACTCGTGGACGACATCGACGGCGGAGAGGCTGACGAGACCGTCAGCTTTTCCCTCGATGGCACGTCTTATGAGATCGACCTGAGCAAGAAGAACGCCGCCAAGCTGCGCAACAGCCTGGAGCCGTTCGTGGCGAATGCCCGCAAGGCGCGCAAGACCACCGGCCGCGCCGGGCGCGGGTCGCGCACCGCGGGCAGCCGCGAGCGCTCCGCCGAGATTCGCGAGTGGGCCAAGAAGCAGGGCATCAAGGTCAATGAGCGGGGCCGTATCCCCGCCAATGTGATCGAGCAGTACGAGGCCGCGCACTAGCGGATCCGCGGCCGGCGGCGTTCCGGCACGACGCGAGGGGCCGGGGTGGAATTCTCACACCCCGGCCTCTTACGTGCGTACCATACGTGCGCACCGGGCAAATCGCCATTAGGAGATAATGCCCGGAATGATGTAAGACATCGCAATAGGCGGACACGAGGCAGCGGCTGAGGGGGCGGACCGGTTGGTACCTGCGCGGCGGTGGGAACGGGTCAGGTACTGGTTCGACCGGACGATGTCCAAAGGGACGCCCGCGCTCATCGGCTGGCTCGGCCTCGCCTCCGCGGCGCTGGTGCTGGTGGTGGCGACCGCGGCGGTCGTCATCGCGCCCCGCGACAGCGACGAGAACGGGCACTGGCCCGGCATGGTGTGGCGCAGCCTGCTGCGCACCCTGGACCCCGGGACGATGGGCGACGACACCGGCACCGGGCCGTTCCTGGCGCTGATGCTGCTGTCCACCATCGGCGGGATCTTCATCGTCAGCTCGCTGATCGGCGTGCTCACCACCGGCCTGGAGGCCAAGATCGGCGAACTGCGCAAGGGCCGGTCGCGGATCGTCGAGCAGGGCCACACCGTCCTGCTCGGCTGGTCGGAGCAGGTCTTCACCGTCGTCGCCGAGCTGGTCGAGGCCAACCAGGGCAAGCGCCGGTCGTGCGTGGCGATCCTCGCGAACCGCGACAAGGTGGAGATGGAGGAGGCGATCCGCGCCCGGGTCGGAGACCTCGGCCGCACCCGGATCGTGTGCCGCACCGGCGACCCGCTGAAGGTCGCCGACCTCGACCTCGTCAGCCCCGGCACCGCGCGGTCCATCCTCATCGTCACACCGGAGCTGGAGGACGCCGACACCCGCGTCATCAAGGTGCTGCTGTCGCTCGGCGCCCGGACCTGGGGGCGGCGCCGGCCGCACGTCGTCGCCGCCGTGCACGACCCCGCGAACCTGCCCGCCGCGCGGCTCGCCGGCGGCGACCTCGCGCACATCATCGACGCCGACGACGTCACGATCCGGCTGATCGTGCAGTCGCACCGCCAGTCCGGCCTGTCGCAGGTCTGCACCGAGCTGCTGGACTTCGCCGGCCACGAGTTCTACATGCGGCCCGAGCCCGCCCTCGCGGGCATGCCGTTCGGCGAGTCGCCGGCCGCCTACGAGCTCGGCGTCCCGTCCGGCCTGCGGCGCGCCGACGGCACCGTGCTGCTCAACCCGCCGATGGACACGGTGATCCGCGCCGACGACGAGATCATCGTGCTGGCCGAGGACGACCTGCTCATCCGGCTCGCCGACGGGCCGGCCCCGCCCGTCCGGGAGGAGGCGATCAGCACCGCCACGGCGCGGGAGCCGGTGCCCGAGCGCACCCTGATGCTCGGCTGGAACCACCGGGCCCCGAAGATCATCGAGCTGCTGGACGAGTTCCTCGCCCCCGGGTCCGAGCTCATGGTGGCCGCGCCGCGCGAGGACCCGACCGGAGACCTCGCCGCGGTCGCCAACCTCAAGATCGACTTCGTCCGCGCGGAGCCGACCGAGCGGCCGGCCCTGGAGGCCCTCGGCGTCGGCTCCTACCAGAAGGTCATCGTGCTGTCGGACGCCTGCTACGACCCCGGCCACGCCGACGCCCGCACCCTCGTCACGCTGCTGCACCTGCGCGACATGGGGAACGCCCTCCAGGAGGGCCGGCGCTCCGCAGAGGGGGCGGCCCACGCCCCCGGATACCCGTTCGCCATCGTCAGCGAGATCAACGACGACGCCAACCGGGAGATCGCACAGGTGACCAAGGCCGACGACTTCGTGGTCAGCGAGAAGCTGATCAGCCTGATGATGACCCAGCTGAGCGAGAACCGGCACCTGTACGACGTGTTCGTGGACCTGCTCGACCCGGCAGGCTCGGAGATCTACCTCAAACCCGCGGGCGACTACCTGGTGCCGGGCGCGGAGGCCAACTTCGCGACGCTGATCGAGTCGGCGCGGCGGCGCGGCGAGATCGCGCTCGGCTACCGGCTGACCGCGCGGTTCCACGAGCCGCCCGGCTACGGCGTGGTGCTCAACCCGGACAAGGCGGCGCCGCTCACGCTGTCGGCCGACGACCGCGTCATCGTGCTCGCCGAGGACTGACCCCCGGCGCGTCGGCGGGCACGGCGAGGTCGTGGCCCGCCCGCAGCGCCCTCGTCACCCGCTCGCGCAAGGCCGTCTCGGCCCGGCGGGCGTCCTCGGCCAGGCCGCGGATCTCCGCGCCCGCCATCTCGTCCCCGACGGTGCTCGCCAGCAGGTCCCGGTAGCGGGCGTTCTGCTCCGGCAGGCCCTGCAGCACCTTCGCCTCGTGGTAGGCGTCGTCGGCCTCGCGGGCGCGGCGGGCGTACGCCTCCAGCGCCTCGATCCGCCCGGTCACCGAGCGGACCGACAGCTCCAGGGCGCGGTCCTGCGGCTCCAGCAGCGCCCGGACCCGCGGGGACAGCCGCTCGGGCTGCTGGGCGAGGCGCTCGCGGCGCAGCCGGGTGTGCTCGGCGAGGGCGCCCGCGACGGCCCACTCCTGGCACGGCAGGACGACCGCGTTGTTGACGTCGTCCAGCAGCCCGGCGCCGTGCGCCTGCGACCGCAGGACGTCGTCGATGGCGCGCTGGGCGCGGACGAGCAGCCGCGCCGCCGGCCCGTCGAAGTCGGCGGGCAGCAGGTAGCGGCCGTGGTGCTCGCGCGCGGCGCGGGCGGCGGCCGGCTCCCGCACGTGCCGCAGCGCGCCGATCACCCAGCCGGCGAAGCTCACCGCCGCGAGGACGGCGACGGCCCGGACCTGGCCGGACAGCAGCAGGATGATCTGCAGGGCCGGGGTGAGCATCATCGCGAGGACGGGCAGCCGGCCCCAGCGCACCGCGCCGCCCAGCAGCTCGTCGTCGTCCAGCGAGGCGAGGAAGCACATCCGCAGCCAGCCGCCCGGCAGCACGCCGTAGAAGACGGCGAACGCCGGGATCCACACCAGCCGCGCCAGCACCGTGGCGGCGCGCAGCCGCGGCGGCGGGGGCGCGGGCAGGCACGCCGCGACCAGCCGCTCCGGCGCCGCGGCGAGCAGCGCGCGGTCGTCGCCGCCGATGGCGGGATCGAACACCGGACGGGGACGGTTCTCGACGTTCATGGCGACTCCCGTACTCCCGGCGTCATGGCCGTGCAGGTGTTCATTCCACGCAGAGCGGTCGATAACCGTCCCGGAATCGCGAGAGACACCGGCCCCGCCGGGGTAGGAGGATCTTGACCGGAGGCGCCCCCGGCGGCGCCTGCGGGCGGTCGCGTGCGGAGGGAGGCCGGGTGAACGGCGCGCTCGGGCTGCTTGCCGTGCTGGTGCTGACGGCCGCGACCGGCTACTTCGTGGCGCAGGAGTTCGCGTTCGTCACCGCGGACCGCCCGGCGCTGGACCAGCGGGCCGCCGAGGGCGACCGGGCGGCGGCGCGGGCGCTGCGGGTGATGGGCCGGCTCTCCTTCATGCTGTCCGGCGCGCAGCTCGGCATCACCGTCACCGCTCTGGTCGTGGGGTTCATCGCCAAGCCGGCGCTGGCCGACCTGCTGGACCCCGTGCTGCGCGCGGCCGGGGTCCCGGACGCGGCGGCGGGCGGCGTGGCGGTCGCGGCCGGGTTCGCCATCGCCACCGTGATCCAGATGGTGCTGGGCGAGCTCTTCCCCAAGAACCTGGCGCTGGCCAGGGCGGAGCCGATGGCCCGCGCGCTCGCCGCGTCCACCCTCGCCTACCTGGCGGTGGCGGGGCCGCTGATCAGGCTGTTCGACGCGTCCGCGAACCGGCTGGTGCGCGCGGCCGGGATCGAGCCGGTGGAGGAGCTGCACCACGGCGCGACGCTGGAGGAGCTCGGGCACATCATCGGCGAGTCCGGCGGGCAGCTGCCCGAGGGGCAGGTGGACCTGCTGGAGCGCGCCCTGGTGTTCTCCGAGCGCGACGCCGAGGAGGTGATGGTGCCGCGGGTGGACGTGGTGACGGTGCCGGCGTCGGCGCGCGCCGCCGAGCTGAGCGACGTGGTCTCCGCGAGCGGGCACACCCGCTACCCCGTGCTCGGCGACGGCGTCGACGACGTCGTCGGCGTCGTCGGGCTGGAGGAGCTGATCACGCTCGGCCCGCAGGACGCCGCGCGCACCGCGGTCGGCGACATCGCCCGGCCGCCGCTGCTGCTGCCGTCCTCGCTGCCGCTGCCGGAGGTCGTGCTGCGGCTGCAGGGCGCGGCCGAGCCGATGGCGTGCGTGGTGGACGAGTACGGCGGCTTCGCCGGCATCGTGACCTGGGAGGACGTCGCCGAGGAGCTGGTCGGGGAGATCGCCGACGAGAACGAGCTCGGCGAGGACCTCGCGATCCGCGCCGGCGAGTGGTGGACGACCGACGCCGGGCTGCGGATGGACGAGGTCGCGCACGAGACCGGCATCGCGCTCCCCGACGGCGACTACGAGACCGTGGCGGGGCTGCTGCTGAAGGAGCTCGGCCGGGTGGCGCGGCCCGGCGACGTGGTCCGCGTGGACCTCCCGCCGACCCGGCTGGACGAGCCGCCCCGCACGGCGGTGGTCGAGGTCCTGACCGTCCACCGGCACGTGCCGGAGCTGATCCGCATCCGCACCGTCGAGACCGCCGGGGAGGACCGGTGAACCCGGGGCTCGGCGCGCTCGTCACGCTGGCGCTGCTGGCCGGCAACGGGTTCTTCGTCGCCACCGAGTTCGCGCTGGTGGCGGCGCGGCGGCCGCGGCTGGAGCGCGCGGCGGCGCGCGGCGGGCGGGCCGCGGCCGCCGCCGTCGCCGGGATCGACGAGCTGTCGCTGACGCTCGCGGGCGCGCAGCTCGGCATCACGATGTGCTCGCTCGGCCTCGGCCTGGTGTCCGAGCCGGTGTTCGCGGGGGCGCTCGCCCCGCTGTTCCACTCCGCCGGACTGCCCGGGGCCGCCGCGCACGCGGTCGCGTTCGTGCTGGCGCTGGCGCTGGTGACGTTCCTGCACATGGTCGTCGGCGAGATGGCGCCGAAGTCGTGGGCCATCGCCGACCCGGAGCGCTCGGCGGCGGTGCTCGGGCTGCCGTTCCGCGCGTTCACGACCGCCGCCCGCCCGGTGCTGGCCGCCCTGAACGGCACGACGAACCTGCTGCTGCGCGCCGCCGGCGTGCGGCCGGCCGACTCGCGGGAGGTCGCCCGCACGCCCGAGCAGCTGCGCAGCATCGCGCAGGAGTCGCGGCGGCTCGGGCTGATCGAGGAGAGCGAGCTGACGCTGCTGACCACCGCGCTGGACGCGCCGCGCGCCCCGCTGGCCGGGCTGGTCGTCCCGGTGTCCGACATCGTGTCGGTGCCGCCGGAGGCGTCCCCGCAGGAGGTCGTCGACACGGCCGCCGGCACCGGCCACACGCGGATCATGGTGCGCGGCCCGGGCGGCGCGGGGGCGGCCCGCATGGTGCACGTCCGCGACGCCTACCTGGCCCGCGCGCGGGGCGCCGCGACGCCGGCCGGGGAGCTGGCGCATCCGGTTCCGGCGATGCCGGTCTCCACGCCGGTGGGCGAGGCCGTCGCGATCCTGAAGTCCCACCACAGCCATCTGGGCCTGGCCATCGGCCCGGACGGCCGGCTCGCGGGCCTGGTCAGCCTGGACGACCTCCTCACCACGCTGCTGACCGTCCGCTGAACCCCGGAGATGTCAACGTTGGTTGACAGGGCCGGGTCTGTCAACCTACATTGACACCATGAGCGACGGAGTGACGCTCGCCCAGGAGGCGAGCAGCCGGGATCCGGCGGTCGGCCTGCGGGCCGTGCGGGCGCTGCGCGAGCTGGCCGAGCGGCTGGAGGCGCTGCAGGTCGCCAGCGCCCGAGACCAGGGCTGGTCCTGGCAGGAGATCGCGGTCTGCCTCGGCGTGAGCCGGCAGGCCGTCCACAAGAAGCACGGCGGCGGGCGCCGCCTTCTCAAGAAGGAGCAGTGAGGATGTTCGAGCGTTTCACCGGGCCCGCCCGCGAGGCCGTCGTCGGCGCCCAGGGAGAGGCGCGGGCCCTGCGCGACCACCACATCGGCACCGAGCACGTCCTGCTCGCCATGGTGCGGGGCGACGACCCCATGGGCCGCGCCCTCCGCGAGCACGGGCTGGCCGCGGACGACCTGCGCGCCCGTATCGCCCGCGTCAACGGGACGGGCGGCGAGGTCCTCGACCCGGAAGCGCTGAAGAGCATCGGCATCGACCTCGACGCCGTCCGGGAGGCCACCGAGGAGAGCTTCGGCGAGGGCGCCCTCGACGTCCCCGCGGGGAAGCTGGACCGGTACCGCAGGGGGCACATCCCCTTCACGCCGAAGGCCAAGAAGGCCCTGCAGCTGAGCCTGCGGCACGCGATCCGGCTCAAGCAGAAGGAGATCGGCAGCGGGCACATCCTGCTCGGCATCCTGCACGACGAGGACTTCCTGTCGGTGCGGCTGGCGAAGGAGGCGGGCGCGGACGTCGCGGAGCTGCGCGCGCACGTCGAGCGGCTGCTCACCTCCGAGGCCGCCTGATCAGCGCCCGAACTGATCGGTGAGGACGGCGACGCAGGCGCGCCTGCGGAGCGGGTCGTCCGGGAAGCGCCGCCGGCACTCCCTCGCGATCCAGGACGGGGGCCGGGCGTGCGTCTCGTGCGCCTCGTGCTCGGTCGGATGCCCGGGCGTGCGCTTGTGCGTGTGCTTAGCGGGCGGGCGGGGACGCGGCCTGCGCGGTGCGGCGGGGCGGTGGTGCTCGGGAGCGGAGCGGCCGCGATGGGGAGCCGACGTCGTCTGATGCGCGGCGGGCGCCCCGGCTCCGGGCCTCGTGACCCCCGGCGCCGGCCGGTGCGGCGGCGCCGCGGACGGCTTCGCGGACGGCTTCGCGGACGGTGACGGGGTGGCGGCGTCCGGTCCGGCGGTCCGGGCCGGGACCGCCGGGGTCGCCGCGTAGCCGATCGCGAGGACGAGACCGGCGCCGAGGACGAGCGCCAGCGCGGGCAGGACGGCACGGCGCCGCCCGGGCGGGCTCGGCTCGGCACGGGTGAATCCGGCGGGCGGGAGGCTGGAGGAGAGGCGCACCCTCCGATGCTCACGCCGCGCACCCGGCCGGACACGGAGAATGCCCGCTACCGTTGCCGCCTTGATACACGATGAAGCACGGTCACCTCGGTGCGCGGGTCACCGCCCCGCGAGGAGCTCCACCACGGGGGCGAACTCCTCCATGAAGGGGGAGGAGACCGACACGTACGACACGCCCAGCTCATCCCGCCGCCGGGCCAGCGTGTCGGCCATCTCGCGCGGCGTGCCGGACAGCATCGCGATCGCGCCGGACTTCGCCATCGCGGCGGGATCGACCCCCATCTGCCCCTGGAGCCAGTCCGGCACCTCGTCGCCGACGACGTGCACCTGGGTGCACAGCTCCAGGTCGTCGAACCGCTCCCCCGCCGCCCGCCGGACGGTGCCGACGTATCCGGCGAGCTCCGCGTCCCCGGTCAGCGGCGGGACGCCGAACGCGACGGTGTCCGCGCGCCGCGCGGCCAGCTCCAGCATCCGCGGCCGGGACCCGGCGACGAGCACCCGCGGCGGGCGGCCCGTCCCGGCGAACAGGCCCTCGGGCGGCCGCCCGACCGCGTCGATCACCCGTTCCACCTGGGCGATCCGGTCGGCGGGGGCGCCGTAGGGGACGCCGAAGAGCGCCGCGTCGTCCTCGCCGCCCGGCCGGCCCGCGCCGATGCCGAGCTCGAAGCGGTCGCCGGTCGCGAAGGCCATCGAGGCCGCCTCCCAGGCGACCATGTGCGCGGGCCGGGTCGCCGCGGAGAGCACGAACGTGCCGACCCGCAGCGTGCTCGTCGCGCCGGCCGCGGCGGCGAGCGCCGCCGCCGGCATGGCCGTGCCGGACGTGTCCGGGGTCAGCAGCGTCGCGTAGCCGAGCTCCTCGGCGCGGCGGGCCTGCGCCGCCCAGTGCGCGCCGTCCCGCGCCCATGCCGCCATCACCCCGAACCGGAACAGCCGATCGGCCATCGCACTCGCCTCCCGTGACGCGTTTCACTTCACCCCAGTTTGAGTGAGCGCTCACTCATTCGTCAAGGCGCACCGCCCCGGTCCGGGCTGCGCGGCGCCGTCCGCACGGTGCGTCTCAGCCGGCCGGGGCGACGGTGAACCGGCGCAGGCGCAGCGCCGGGTTCTTCTCCCGGACGGCGGCGATCCGCTCGGGCGAGACCTCGCCGTACGCGACGCCCGGCCCCTCCCCCAGCCCCGCCGCGACCACGCCCATCGGGTCGACGATCATGCTGTTGCCGGCGCCCGCCGGGGCGCACTGGCCGGCCGCCGCCACGTAGATCGTGTTCTCGATCGCGCGGGCGCGGACCAGCGTCCGCCAGTGGTCCTCCTTCAGCGGCCCCGGCACCCAGTCGGCGGGCAGCGCCAGGACGTCGGCGCCCGCGTCCACGATCCGCCGGGTCACCTCGGGGAACCGGACGTCGTAGCAGGTCTGCAGGCCGAACGTGACGCCGCCGACGGCGAACGTCTCCGGGGCGCCGATCTCGCCGGGCCGGACGATGTCCGACTCCCGGTACCCGAACGCGTCGTACAGGTGGAGCTTGCGGTACTCGGCGACGACCTTCCCCGCGGGGCTCACCGCGACGAGGGTGTTGGAGATCCGGTGGGCGGGGGCCGGAGGACGGCCCGGGTCGTCCAGCCGCTCGTTCATCCCGGCGACGAGGTGCACGCCGTGCCGCCGGGCCAGATCGCCGAGGCCGCCGACGAACGGGCCGTCCAGCGGCTCGGCCGAGTCGACGAACCGGCCGTCCATCTTCGGCGCGGTGAACATGGCGAACTCGGGGAACACCACGACCTGCGCGCCGCGCCCGGCCGCCTCCCCGGCAAGCTCGCCGATCACCGCGAGGTTCTCGTCCTTGTCGACGCCGGGCGCGAACTGCGCCACCGCGACCTGCACCATCGCCTGCCTCCCCTACATCCGGTCGACGCCGGTCACCCGGATCACGGCCTCGCCCTCCCGGTCGGAGCCCGCGAGGTCGACCTCGGCGCTGATGCCCCAGTCGTGGTGCCCCTCCGGGTCGTCGAACACCTGCCGGACCCGCCACAGCGCGTCCTCCGGGACCTCCTCGATCTGCAGCAGCTTCGGCCCGCGCGCGTCGGCCCCGGTGAGCAGCTCGTCGTGCTCGGCGAAGTACGCCTCCATGGCGTCCTCCCACGCGTCGGCGCCGAAGTCGGGGTCGAGCTCGCCCAGCTCCTCGTACCGCTCCAGCGCGGCCAGCTCCACCCGCCGGAACATCGCGTTGCGGACCAGCACCCGGAAGGCCCGCGCGTTCGCGGTCACCTTCGCGACGCGCTCCTCGATGGGCTCGTCCAGGTCCTCGTCGGCCGGGTTCGCCAGCTGCTCCCACTCGTCCAGCAGGCTGGAGTCGACCTGGCGGACCAGCTCGCCCAGCCACTCGATCAGGTCGATCAGGTCGTCGGTCTTGATCGACTCCGGGACGGTCTGCTGCAGCGCCTTGTACGCCCCCGACAGGTACCGCAGGACGAGCCCCTCGGCCCGCGCCAGCTCGTAGTACCCGATGTACTCGGTGAACGTCATCGCCCGCTCGTACATGTCGCGCACGACCGACTTGGGGCGCAGCGGATGGTCGCCGACCCACGGGTGCCCGGCCCGGTAGATCTCGTACGCGGCGTCGAGCTCGTCCTCCAGCGGCTTCGGGTGGTCGACGTCCTGGAGCAGCTCCATGCGCTCCTCGTACTCGATGCCCTCGGCCTTCATCTCCTGGACGGCCTCGCCCCGCGCCTTGTTGACCTGCGCGGCGAGGATCTGCCGCGGATCGTCCAGCGTCGCCTCGATCACCGACAGGACGTCCAGCGCGTACGAGGGCGACGCCGGGTCGAGGATCTCGAACGCGGCGAGCGCGAACGTCGACAGCGCCTGGTTGAGCGCGAAGTCCTCCTGCAGGTCGACGGTGATCCTGGCGTAGCGCCCCAGATCGTCGGGCTCGGGCAGCACCTCCACGACCCCGGCCGCGAGCAGCGACCGGTAGATCGCGATGGCCCGCGAGATGTGGCGCCGCCGCGCCGCCGGCTCCTCGTGGTTGTCTGTCAGCAGCCGCTTCATCGCCTGGAACGCGTTGCCCGGCCTCGCGATCACCGACAGGAGCATCGCGTGGCTGACCTGGAACCGGGACCGCAGCAGCTCCGGCTCGGCCTCCTGCAGCTTCTTGAAGACCTCCTCGTCCCACCCGACGAACCCCTCGGGCGGCTTCTTGCGCTGCACCTTCCGCCGCTTCTTCGGGTCGTCCCCGGCTTTGGCCAGCGCCTTCTCGTTCTCCACCACGTGCTCGGGCGCCTGCGCCACCACGTACCCGACGGTGTCGAACCCCGCGCGGCCGGCCCGCCCGGCGATCTGGTGGAACTCCCGCGCCCTGAGGCGCCGCACCCGGTGCCCGTCGTACTTGCTCAGCGCGGTGAACACGACGGTCCTGATCGGGACGTTGACGCCCACGCCCAGGGTGTCCGTCCCGCAGATGACCTTGAGCAGCCCGGCCTGCGCCAGCCGCTCCACCAGCCGCCGGTACTTGGGCAGCATCCCCGCGTGGTGCACGCCGATCCCGTGCCGCACGAACCGGGAGAGGTTGCGCCCGAACTTCGTCGTGAACCGGAAGTTGCCGATCAGCTCCGCGATCCGGGCCTTCTCCGCCTTGGTGCACACGTTGATGCTCATCAGCGCCTGGGCGCGCTCGATCGCCGCCGCCTGCGTGAAGTGCACCAGGTAGACCGGCGCCTTCTGCTCGGCCAGCAGCTCCTCGATCGTCTCGTGCAGCGGCGTCACCCGGTAGTCGTAGATCAGCGGGACGGGCCGCTCCGCCGACGTCACCAGCGCCGTCGGGCGCCCCGTCCGCCGCGTGAGGTCCTTCTGGAAGAACGAGACGTCCCCGAGCGTCGCCGACATCAGCAGGAACTGCGCCTGCGGCAGCTCCAGCAGCGGTATCTGCCACGCCCACCCCCGCTCGGGCTCGGCGTAGAAGTGGAACTCGTCCATCACCACGACGCCGATGTCGGCCTCGGCGCCGTCCCGGAGCGCGATGTTGGCGAGCACCTCGGCGGTGCAGCAGATGATCGGCGCGTCCGAGTTGACGCTGGCGTCGCCGGTCATCATCCCGACGTTGTCCCGCCCGAACATCTCGCACATGTCGAAGAACTTCTCCGACACCAGCGCCTTGATCGGCGCCGTGTAGAACGCGACCTGGTCCCTGCCGAGCGCCGCGAACAGCGCCCCGGCCGCCACCAGGCTCTTCCCCGACCCGGTGGGCGTCGAGAGGATCACGTTCGCGCCCGACACCACCTCGATGAGCGCCTCCTCCTGCGCGGGGTACAACGTGATCCCGCGCTGCGACACCCACCGCTCGAACCCCTCGAACAGCGAATCGGCGTCGGCGTCGTTTCCGGAGGGAAGCTCATCGATAAGACTCACCCCTCCATCCTGCCCCCTCGTCCCGACCGCCCGTGCCACCGAAGGGGATCACACCAGAGGGTGCCCGTACTCGGCCGCCAGAGGCTTGAGGTCGGGTTCACCGAACGCCTCGCGCATCTCGGCGAAGGCCGCGGCCTTGTCCTCGCCGAAGCGCCGCACATGGACGGCATACGTGTCGGCGGACACGAACGTGGGCGGATTGGTCTTGCTGTGGAACTTGTCCGCGTACATGACCAGCCGCTCCTCGGGGCTCTCGGCCACGTAGTCGCCGGGAGGCACGGGGAGCCCCTGCCGCACGATGTCGTCCCGGGTCAGCCCCATACCGGTATGGCAGGAACAGAACCGGCAGAGCGCCTCCGGGAACCCCTCGGCCGCGAGGAGCTCGTGCCCGAGCACCCCATGCCGCACATATCGCGCGTGATCGAACCTTCCGGTCGCGTCGTACAGCCGGTAGACCCCCACGTCGTGCAGCAGGCACCCGGCCCGCACCAGGTCCGCGTCCACCCCGGCCCCGGCCCGCCGCATGATCTGCTCGGCGACCCGGCACACGATCACGCAGTGCGTCCAGACCAGTTCGAACGCCTCCCGCCCCGGCGCCTGCCGCTCGTGCAGCGCCCGGATCTCCTCGTCCCGCGGAATGCGCATCCGGAAAGCCTAGAGCCGCCGCCGTCCGGGTTAGGCGGCGCCCGTCCGGCAAGAAAGGGCTGGACGACCAGAGGAACCTGGAAGGGACGGCCAGATGGCGAAGAACGATCCGGCGGACCGGGGACCCGGGGCGAGTTCGGGGCAGGAGGAGCAGGCTCACGAGCGGGTCGTGCCGGGGACCGAGAGCGCCGATGAGGGATATGAGTCGGACGCCGCCGCGGGGACGCGGGGCGGCGACCCGATCGCCGGGGTGGAGGAGGAGCCGGACGAGCCGTGAGCCACGGCGCCGCCGCGCGCGGCCCCGGACACGGCGATGCCCCCCCCGGGGGCGCCCCCGGGGGGCATCTTCATGTCCCTTTCGGCTTCATGTCCCCATCGGCGCGGCCGCTACGGCGTCACGCCCTCGGACCTGGCGACCAGGCGGGCCAGGGTCCCGGCCATCTCCTCCTGGCGGGCGGCCATCTTGCCCAGCTCGCCCATGATCAGGTTCACCGCCGAGCCCAACTCCTGGCGGACGGCGCGGAACTCCTGGCGGACCTCCTGCCTGAACGAGGCGAACTCGTCCTTGGTGACGAAGTCCTTGAGGTCGTCCTTGGTGGCCAGGTCGGCGAGGGTGACCTGTTCGAGGGGCTTGGGCGACATGACGGGCATGCTACCTCTCCTTCTGGTCCTGTGCCGCGGGAGTGCGACGCCTCAACCTGACACACCCCGAGGACTCTCGGTCGCCATTCGATCACACTTAGCCACAAGGGACCACCTGCGGATCACCCCGTTCTCCAGTCGCCTTCCCTTGGGTCCTCCCTAGGGGAAGGTGGAGGCGGAACCCCTCCCGGTGGAGTTGGGCGGGGGTGGGTCTCAGGTGGTCACTTCGGTCTGGTCACCGGCCCAGAGGGTGTGGAACGAGCCTTTCCGGTCCACGCGGCGGTAGGTGTGCGCGCCGAAATAGTCGCGCTGGCCCTGGGTCAGCGCGGCGGGCAGGCGGTCGGCGCGCAGGGAGTCGTAGTAGGCGAGGGCCGTGGAGAAGCCGGGGGCCGGGATGCCCAGGCGGGCGGCGGTGGCCACGACCTCGCGCCAGGCGTCCTGGGCGTCGCCGACGGCTTCGGCGAAGTGGGCGTCGGTGAGCAGGGTCGGCGTCTGCGGGTCGGCCTCGTAGGCGGCGCGGATGCGGTCCAGGAAGCGGGCGCGGATGATGCAGCCGCCGCGCCAGATCGCCGCCATCGCGCCGAGGTCGATGTTCCAGCCGTACTCGGCGCTGCCCGCCTGGATCTCGTGGAAGCCCTGCGCGTAGGCGACGATCTTGGACGCGTAGAGGGCCTTCTCGACGGCGTCGGGCAAGGACGAGTCGGCGGCGGCGCCGCGGGACGGGCCCGGCAGGTTCCGGGACGCCTCGCGCAGGGCCGCGTGGCCCGAGACCGCGCGGGCGAAGACGGCCTCGGCGATGCCGCCGACGGGGACGCCCAGGTCGAGGGCGGTCTGGACGGTCCAGCGGCCGGTGCCCTTCTGCTCGGCCTGGTCGAGGACGACGTCCACGAACGGCTTGCCGGTGGCGGCGTCGGTGTGCGCGAGGACCTCGGCGGTGATCTCGATGAGGTAGGACCCGAGGCGGCCGGTGTTCCAGGTGCGGAAGACTTCGGCGATCTCGGCGGGCGCGAGGCCGGCGGCGTGCCGGAGCAGGTCGTAGGACTCGGCGATCAGCTGCATGTCGGCGTACTCGATGCCGTTGTGCACCATCTTCACGAAGTGGCCGGCGCCGTCGGGGCCGACGTGGGTGCAGCAGGGCGTCCCGTCGACCTTGGCGGAGATGTCCTCCAGGAGCGGGCCGAGGGCCGCGTAGGACTCCGCGGAGCCGCCGGGCATGATGCTCGGGCCGTGCAGGGCCCCCTCCTCGCCGCCCGAGATGCCGGTGCCGACGAAGTGCAGGCCGCGCTCGCGGAGGGCGGCCTCGCGGCGGCGGGTGTCGAGGAAGTTGGCGTTGCCGCCGTCCACGATCATGTCGCCGGGCTCCAGCAGCGGGGCGAACTCGTCGATGACGGCGTCGGTCGGGGCGCCCGCCTTCACCATGATGACCAGGCGCCGCGGGCGCTCCAGGGACGCGACGAACTGCTCCGGCGTCTCGGCCGGCAGGAACGCGCCCTCGTCCCCGAACTCCTCCACCAGCGCCTTGGTCCGGGCCGCGGTGCGGTTGTGGACGGCGACGGGGTGCCCGTGCCGGGCGAGGTTGCGGGCGAGGTTCCGGCCCATCACCGCCAGCCCCGTGACGCCTATTCTCGCCTTCTCCATTGGCTCACTCCTCCTCGTGTGCGACCCTGACCAAGGGGTTGTACGCGGGGCATGATCCCCTCGTTCGAGCGCGGGCGCTGCGTCCGCGCTCGTTGCGGGAAAGGGCCGCGCGGCGACTGATCATCGTCAACTCTCACATCGATGGTGTCATTCCAGGGGGTGCGGATGCTGGGACTGCCGGACGAGGCGGCGGCGTGTCTCTTCGATCTCGACGGGGTGCTGACCCGGACGGCGTCCGTCCACGCGGCGGCGTGGAAGGAGATGTTCGACGGATACCTGCGGGAACGTTCCGAGCGGACGGGTGAGCCCTTCGCCGAGTTCGATCCCGTGGCCGACTACGGCCGGTACGTCGACGGCAGGAAGCGCGAGGACGGGACGCGCTCGTTCCTGGAGTCGCGCGGCATCTCGCTGCCCGAGGGCGACCCGGACGACCCGCCGGAGAAGGAGACGATCCGCGGGCTCGGCAACCGGAAGAACGCGCTGGTGCTGAAGCTCATCGAGGAGAAGGGCGTGGAGACGTTCGACGGCTCCATCGACTACGTCCGCGCGGCGCGCCGGGCGGGGCTGCGGACGGCGGTCGTGTCGTCGAGCGCCAACACCGTCCAGGTCCTGCGGACGACCGGCATCACCGACCTGTTCGACGCGCGGGTGGACGGCGTCGTCGCGGCCGAGCGGCACCTGCCCGGCAAGCCGGCCCCGGACATGTTCCTGGAGGGCGCGCGGGAGCTGGGCGTCCCGGCGGACAAGGCGGTGGTGTTCGAGGACGCACTGGCCGGCGTCCAGGCGGGCCGCGCCGGCGGGTTCGCGTACGTGGTGGGCGTGAACCGGGTGGGCGAGGCGCACGGGAAGGCGCTCGCCGAGCACGGCGCCGACGTGGTGGTCGACGACCTGTCCGAACTGCTGGAGGACGCGTGAACCGGCGGGAGAGGGAGAGCGCCGCGGAACGGCCGGTGTTCACCGTGGAGCCCTGGTGCGTCCGGGAGCCGGAGCTGCGGCTCGACCGGCTGGCGCAGAGCGAATCGGTGTTCGCGCTGTCCAACGGGCACCTCGGCATGCGGGCGAACCTCGACGAGGGGGAGCCGCACGGGATGCCGGGCACGTACCTCAACTCGTTCTTCGAGCTGCGCCCGCTGCCGCACGCCGAGACCGCCTACGGCTACCCCGAGTCGGGGCAGACGGTCATCAACGTCACCAACGGCAAGGTGATCCGGCTCCTGGTGGACGACGAGCCGCTCGACGTGCGCTACGGCCGGGTCCACCACCACGAGCGGGTCCTGGACATGCAGGCGGGCACGCTGACCCGGCACGTCGAGTGGACCTCCCCCGCCGACAAGACGATCAAGGTGACGTCGGTGCGGCTGGTGTCGCTGACCCAGCGGGCCGTCGCGGCGATCTGCTACGAGGTCGAGCCGGTGGGCGAGGCGGTGCGCGTGGTCGCCCAGTCCGAGCTGGTCGCCAACGAGGCGCTGCCCGGCGGCGGCAAGGACCCGCGCTCGTCGGCGGTCCTGGAGAGCCCCCTCGTCAGCGAGGAGCACTTCGCCAACGGCACCAAGGTGCTGCTGCTGCACCGGACGCGGCACAGCGGGCTGCGGATGGCCGCCGGGATGTCCCACGACATCGACGGCCCCGAGTCGATGCGGGTGGAGACGGAGAGCTCCCCGGACGTCGGGCGGCTGACGGTCGCGACGCGGCTGGAGCCGGGGCAGCGGCTCCGCATCGTCAAGTACATCGCGTACGGGTGGTCGAGCCGGCGGTCCCGGCCCGCGCTGCACGACCAGGTGGTCGGGGCGCTGGCGGGCGCGCGGCAGACCGGCTGGGACGGCCTGCTGGCCGAGCAGCGCGCGTACCTGGACGAGTTCTGGGAGGGCGCGGACGTCGAGGTCGAGGGCGACGCGGAGATCCAGCAGGCGGTCCGGTTCGGGCTGTTCCACGTCCTGCAGGCGGGCGCGCGCGCGGAGCGCCGCATGATCCCCGCCAAGGGGCTGACGGGGCCCGGCTACGACGGGCACACGTTCTGGGACACCGAGACCTTCGTGCTGCCCGTGCTGACCTACACCTCCCCCGGCGCGGCGGCGGACGCGCTGGCCTGGCGGCACATGACGCTGCCGCTGGCGTGCGAGCGCGCCCGGCAGCTCGGCCTGCACGGCGCCGCGTTCCCCTGGCGGACGATCCGCGGCCAGGAATGCTCGGGCTACTGGCCGGCGGGGACCGCGGCGTTCCACATCAACGCCGACATCGCGGACGCCATCGTCCGGTACGTCGACGCCACGCAGGACGAGCAGTTCGAGCGGGAGATCGGCCTGGAGATCCTGGTGCAGACCGCGCGGCTGTGGCGGAGCCTCGGCCACCACGACGTCGGGGGCGTGTTCCGCATCGACGGCGTCACCGGCCCGGACGAGTACAGCGCGATCGTGGACAACAACGTCTACACCAACCTCATGGCGCGCCGGAACCTGCAGGAGGCCGCCGAGATGGCGATGCGGCACCCGGACGTCGCCGACCGGCTCCGGGTGAACGCCGAGGAGGCCGCGTCGTGGCGGGACGCGGCGGCGGCGATGCTGATCCCCTACGACGACCGGCTCGGCGTCCACCCGCAGAGCGAGAGCTTCACCAACCACGCCCGCTGGGACTTCTCGGCGACCAAGCCCGACCACTACCCCCTGCTGCTGAACTTCCCCTACTTCGACCTCTACCGGAAGCAGGTCGTCAAGCAGGCCGACCTGGTCCTGGCGCTGCACCTGTGCGGCGAGGCGTTCACCGAGGAGCAGAAGGAGCGCGACTTCGCCTACTACGAGGGGCTCACCGTCCGGGACTCCTCGCTTTCGGCGCAGACGCAGGCGGTCGTCGCGGCCGAGGTCGGCCAGCTCGACCTGGCGCACGACTACCTGGGCGAGACCGCGCTGATGGACCTGCACGACCTGAACCACAACACCCGCGACGGACTGCACATCGCGTCGATGGCGGGGGCGTGGAGCGGGCTGGTCGCCGGGTTCGGCGGGATGCGGGCCCGCAGGGGCGAGCTGAGGTTCGCGCCGCGGCTTCCGGGCGGCATCAGCCGGCTGGCGTTCCGGATGCGCTACCGGGGCAACCTGATCAAGGTCGGGGTGACCGCCGAGGAGGCGCGCTACGAGCTGCTGGACGGGCCGGGCCTCAAGCTGTGGCACCACGGCGAGGAGTTCACGCTCGGGGAGGAGCCGGTGGAGCTGCCGATCGAGCCGGTCCAGCCGCGCCCGGCGCCGACCCAGCCCGCCGGCCGGGAACCGGCGCCGCGCCGCTTCGAGCCGCACATCCGCCCGCCCCGCCGGAGGTAGCGGCCGGGAGGCGGCGGCCGGTCAGTCCGCCGGGGCGCAGGCGTCCGCGCAGGCGGCGGCCCCCTCGCCCGCCGCGTTCGTCAGCACCATCGTCGTCACCCCGGCGGCCAGCGCGGTCCGGACGGGGTGCACCACGGCG
>NZ_JBEORG010000052.1:0-42385 GCF_040302145.1 Spirillospora sp. NPDC127506
CCATTCCGAACCCGGAAGTTAAGCCCTTCAGCGCCGATGGTACTGCATGGGAGACTGTGTGGGAGAGTAGGACGCCGCCGGACTCATATTACGGGAAGGGCCTCGCCGATTGGCGGGGCCCTTTCTCATTTCATTTCAGGGGTCGGTGCAGTACCGAGTTCGCGGTGTCGATCCGGGTCTGGAGAGCTGCTCGGTCGCGCTCGAGTTCGGTCTTGTGACGGGCGATGAGACGTTTCTGATAAGCGGCCTCCACACTCGCCCAGATGTCGATGAGACGGACCTGCTGCTTGCAGCGCACATCGGCCACGGCGACAGCGGTCTCGGCCGGCCCGATGCGGTGCCCGGGACCGTCGATGAACCGCCGGTCGCGGTTGGCGTCCCTCGGCGTCGCATACGCATGGCCCGCCCGCCTCATGCAGACGCTCCACCGCGCGAACGCGGCGCGTACGCGGCGGTCCTTCTCCGACGCCTCCAGGGCGGTGAAGGCCAGCCGGTCCGCGAGCGTTCCGGCCGGCTCAGCACCCGCGTTCAGCGTCCGGCCGGCCTCCCCGACGCAGCCGCCTTCCGGCAGGTCCCGGCCGCGGATTTTCGCCGGCCCGTCGCCCCAGGCGGCCTTTCTCGCCTTCGTCGGCAGATCCGGCCGCGATGGGCGCTTGGTGATCTCGGGGGTGCTGTAGCCGAGCCTGCTCGCCCGCGCCTCGTCGGTGAGCCCGTAGCGGCGGGCGTTCTGCGAGAACGGCGGCGGTGCCGGATCGCCGAGGTCGACCGTTATGCCGAAACGGCGCAGGCATGCGGTCACGAGCTTCTTCTCCGCACGCTGGACCGTCCTTCGCTGGGCGGGACTCGTCCGGTAGGCGTCGAGGGGGAGGACGAGCGCGTCGACGTCGGCAACGTGCTGGATGCGGGCGGGAGGGACGTCCGGGCGCTGGGCCGTGCACCCCGCGAGGATGAGCGGGACGAGCATTGCGGCGGCCGCCCGCGCGGTGTTCACCGTGCGCCTCCTTCCGATGGCTTCGGTGGGTCCGGGCGGCGCGGGGTTCCACGCCCGGACCCTCTCGTCAGGTCAGGCCGCGTCGAAGGAACCGAGGTGGTCGTTGATGCCGGGGTTCAGGTTCCCGTCGGTCTCGTCTTCGAGTTCCTGCGACTGGCCGGTGAAGTTGGGCTCGCTGTAGACGACCTCGTTCCAGACGGTGTTGAGGTTCCGCCAGGAACTGGCCGTGTGCTGGACGCTGTGGCCGTTGGGGAAGCGCTGGCCGCCGAAGTCCTGGACGTTGTTCTCGTAGCAGCGGCTCGAACCCTGCTGGCCGGGGTCCTCCCAGAAGCAGCTCGTCGCCTGGGCGGGCGGGGCCGCCGCAAAGCAGGCCGCAGTGCTGACCGAGACGGCGGCCAGGACCCGCCATGTCCGTCTTGCCATGCGTAGGTCTCCTCTCATATGAGGCGCCACGGTGACGCCTCTCCGTGGTCAGACGAGCACACATTGTCATGACGGGAGATCGTGAGGAAGTCGGGCAGAGGTTGGACTGTCCTCTGCGTCAGGCGTTCCTGTCGGTGCAGATGTGGCTGTGCGGGCCGCATGCGGGAGGTGGCTCGTGACGCCTCTCGGGCACATCATCGCCGGAGTGCTCGGCGCGCGGGTCGCCGGGCAGTTCGGCGGGCCGCCCACCGACTACCGCAGCTTCCGGTACGCGGGCTCCGCCGACGAGGCGCTCGCCCAGCTCGACGCCGGTTACGCGGCGTGGACGGCAGGGGTCCGGAGCCTCGGCCCGGACGACTTCGCGCGCCCCTCCGGCCCCGCGGAGGCGCCCTACGAGGACATCTCCCTCGCCACGCTCGTCCTCCACATCAACCGCGAAGTCGTCCACCACGGGGCCGAGATCGCGCTGCTTCGCGACTTGTACCCGCACCGGAGCCCAGCGGCCCGGGCCAAAACCGAGTGAACGAGCCGGCGCAGGCCCATGGAGGCCATCATGCTCGCGCAATGCGGCGGCAGGCGACGTCCGCAACGGTGATCGGGGGAGAGGCGGTACTCACCGGGTAGGAGCGATGGATATCGTCGTGTCCATGCCGCCGCTCTCACCGCGCCTCGCGGAGATCGTGGACGCTCTGCCGCTCACTCCCGGCATGCGCGTCCTGGAGATCGGGTGCGGGCCGGGCGCCGCCGCGCGCGCCGTCGCGGCGCGGCTCGACGGCGGGCGCATTCTCGCGATCGACCGGTCCGCCAAGGCGATCGCGCAGGCGGCGTCGGCCGCGGCCGACGAGATCGCGTCCGGGCGGATGAGCGTCCGGTGCGCCGCCATCGAGGATTTCACGCCGGAACCCGGTGAAGCCCGCTTCGACCTGGTGTTCGCCGTCCGGGTCGGGGCGCTCGACGGCCGCCACCCGGAGGCCGGCCGCCGGGCCATGCCGCGCATCGCCGCGGTGCTGGCGCCCGGCGGGCGCCTCTTCGTCGACGGGGGCGACCCGTTGCGCGAGGTCCCCCTCTGACCGGGGCCCGGAGCGGGCCGCGTCAGCGGCCGAGGGCCCTGTCGAGGGTCACGGCCCACTGGTTCAGGAGGCGGGTGCGGCGGGCCGAGTCGTCGGTGAGCAGGTCGGCCAGGCCCAGGCCGCGGACCAGGTCGAGGGTCGCCTGGACGGTCTCGCGCACGCCGGGGACGCTCTCGTCCGCGCCGAGGGCCTCGACGGTGAGGCGGTGCGCCTCGCGTCCGACGCGGGCTTCCAGCGGGACGACCTGCGCGCGGAGCTGCTCGTCGGAACTGGCCGCGACCCAGAGCTGCAGCGCGGCGCGGAACAGCGGGCTCGTGTACATCTCGCCGAGCAGCGTCACGACGTCGAGGGTGGACGGGCGGTTGTCGGCGAGTGCGTCCAGGCGTTCGCGCATCTGCGTCATCCGCACCTCGGACCCGTAGTCGACCGCGGCCGTCACCAGCTCCTCGCGCGTCCGGAAGTGGTGCTGGGCCGCGCCCCGCGACACGCCCGCGCGCTCGGCGACGACGGCCACGGTCGTCCCCGCCCAGCCGACGGAGGCGAGGCAGTCGATGGCGGCCTCCAGGAGGCGCCGCCGGGTGGCGCGGCTGCGGTCCTGCTGCGGTTCGCGGGGAAGTGCCTGGGCGGTCATGGGTTCCTTGGCTCGGTGGGGTTCCCAGTCAACCAAATGGCCTCGGCAGAAAACAATCATGCACGATTGATTTTTTCGGGCGGGGCTGGCAGGGTTCAGCCATGAGCCAACCGCTGCGGATCGGGAACGCCTCGGGCTTCTACGGCGACCGCTTCTCCGCGGTGCGGGAGATGCTGGAGGGCGGGCCGCTGGACGTCCTCACCGGCGACTACCTCGCCGAGCTGACGATGCTGATCCTGGGCCGCGGCAGGATGAAGGACCCGGACGCCGGGTACGCCGCCACGTTCCTGCGGCAGATGGAGGAATCGCTCGGGCCGGCGGTGGAGCGCGGCACCGCGATCGTCACGAACGCCGGCGGGCTCAACCCGCGCGGGCTGGCGGAGCGGCTGCGCGAACTGGCCGCACGGCTCGGGATCGAGGTGCGGGTCGCCCATGTCGAGGGCGATGATCTGCTGGCGCGGGCCGAGGAGTTCGGCTTCGCCGATCCCCGCTACGGGCCGCCGCTCACCGCCAACGCCTATCTGGGCGCGTGGGGGATCGCCGAGTGCCTGCGGTCCGGCGCCGATGTGGTGGTGACCGGCCGCGTCACCGACGCCTCGCTGGTGGTCGGCCCGGCCGCCGCGCATTTCGGGTGGGCGCGGGACGACTGGGACGCGCTGGCGGGCGCGACCGTCGCCGGCCACGTCCTGGAGTGCGGGGCGCAGGCCACGGGCGGCAACTACGCGTTCTTTGAAGAAATCTACAACGTAAAGGCGCTGGGCTTTCCGATCGCCGAGATCCGCGCCGACGGCTCCAGCACCATCACCAAGCACGAGGGGACGGGCGGGGCCGTCACGACCGAGACGGTCACGGCGCAGCTGCTCTACGAGATCGGCGGGCCGTCCTATGCCGGACCGGACGTGACGACGCGCTTCGACACGATCGAGCTGGCGCAGGAGGGGCCCGACCGCGTGCGGATCAGCGGCGTCCGCGGGACGCCGCCCCCGCCGTCCGCGAAGGTGTGCCTGAACCATCTCGGCGGGCACCGGAACGAGATGACGTTCGTGCTGACCGGGCTCGGCATCGAGGCGAAGGCGGAGTCGGTGAAGGCCCACATGGCGGCGGTGTTCGGCGACGCGCCGCCGGCCCGCGTGGAGTGGACGCTCATCGGCGCGCCCGCCGCCGATCCCGCCACGCAGGGGGAGGCGACGGCGCTGCTCCGCTGCGCCGTCCTCGACCCCGACGCGAACAAGGTCGGCCGCGCCTTCAGCAACGCGGCGGTCGAGCTGGCCCTGGCCGGCTACCCGGGTTTCACGATGACGTCCCCGCCGGGCAAGGGCAGCCCGTACGGGGTGTACAAGCCCGCGTACGTCCCCAACGAGGCGGTCGAACACGTCGCCGTCACGCCCGGGGGTTCCCGCATCCCCATCCCACCTCCACCCGCCACGGCCACGCTTCCCACCGCCGACGCGAGCGCGGACGCACCCGGGAACGCGGATGACCGCCCCGGCGCCCAGGGCCCCGTCGTGCGGGCTCCGCTGGGACGCGTCGCCGGGGCGCGCAGCGGGGACAAGGGCGGGGACGCCAACATCGGGGTCTGGGCCCGCACGGACGCCCAATGGCGCTGGCTGGAGCCCTTCCTCACCGTCGAGCGGCTGAACGACCTGCTGCCCGAGACCCGGAACCACCGCGTCCATCGGCATCTCCTGCCCAACCTCCGCGCGGTCAACTTCGTCGTCGAAGGGCTGCTGCAGGAGGGCGTATCCGCCTCGACCCGGTTCGACCCCCAGGGCAAGGCCCTCGGGGAGTGGCTGCGGTCCCGCCTCGTCGACATCCCGGAGGCAGTCCTTTGACCCTCAAGAGCACGCTGGACACGCGGAGCCCCGAGTACCGGGAGCGCCGCGCGGCCATGCTGGAGAAGCTGGCGGCGCTGGACGCCGAGCACGCGAAGGCCCTCGAAGGCGGCGGCGAGAAGTACGTCGCCCGGCACCGCAAGCGCGGCAAGATGCTCGCGCGGGAGCGCATCGAACTGCTCCTCGACCCCGACTCGCCGTTCCTGGAGCTGAGCCCGCTCGCCGCGTGGGGGAGCGACTTCCCCGTCGGCGCGAGCGTCGTCACCGGGATCGGGGTCGTCGAGGGCGTCGAATGCGTGATCGTGGCGAACGATCCGACGGTGCGGGGCGGGTCCAGCAACCCGTGGACGGTGAAGAAGAGCTTCCGCGCGTCCGACATCGCGCTGGAGAACCGGCTGCCGCTCATCAACCTGGTCGAGTCGGGCGGCGCGGACCTGCCGACGCAGAAGGAGATCTTCATCCCGGGCGGGCGGATGTTCCGGGACCTCACCCGGCTGTCCGCGGCGGGCATCCCGACGATCGCGCTGGTGTTCGGCAACTCCACCGCCGGCGGCGCGTACGTCCCGGGCATGTGCGACTACGTCGTCATGGTGAAGGAGCGCGCGAAGGTGTTCCTCGGCGGGCCGCCGCTGGTGAAGATGGCGACCGGCGAGGAGGCCGGCGACGAGGAGCTCGGCGGCGCGGAGATGCACGCGCGCACGTCCGGCCTCGCCGACTACATGGCCGCGGACGAGGCGGACGCGCTGCGCCTCGGCCGGCAGATCGTCAAGAACCTCAACCACCGCAAGCTCGGCCCGCCGCCCGGCCCCGCGGAGGAGCCGCTGTACGACGCGGAGGAGCTGGCCGGCATCGTCCCCGAGGACCTGAAGGTCCCGTTCGACCCGCGCGAGGTCATCGCCCGGATCGCGGACGGCTCGCGGTTCGACGAGTTCAAGCCGCTCTACGGCACGAGCCTCGTCACCGGCTGGACGCGCGTGCACGGCTACCGGATCGGCGTCCTCGCCAACGCGCAGGGCGTCCTGTTCAGCGAGGAGTCGCAGAAGGCGGCGCAGTTCATCCAGCTCGCCAACCAGAGCGACACCCCGCTGCTGTTCCTGCACAACACGACCGGCTACATGGTCGGCAAGGACTACGAGCAGGGCGGGATCATCAAGCACGGCGCCCTGATGATCAACGCGGTGGCGAACAGCCGGGTCCCGCACATCTCGATCGTGATGGGCGCGTCCTACGGGGCGGGCAACTACGGCATGTGCGGCCGGGCCTACGACCCCCGGTTCCTGTTCACGTGGCCGTCGGCGAAGTCGGCGGTGATGGGGCCGCAGCAGCTCGCCGGCGTCCTGTCGATCGTGGCGCGGCAGGCGGCCGAGGCGCGCGGGCAGGTCTACGACGAAGAGCAGGACCGGGCCATGCGGGAGATGGTCGAGGCCCAGATCGAGGCCGAGTCGCTGCCGTTCTTCCTGTCCGGGCGGCTCTACGACGACGGGGTGATCGATCCGCGCGACACCCGCACCGTCCTCGGCCTGTGCCTGTCCGCCGTCCACAACGCGCCCGTGCGCGGAGCCGACGGCTTCGGCGTCTTCCGGATGTGAGTCGAACATGATCAACAGAGTGCTGGTCGCCAACCGCGGCGAGATCGCCCGCCGCGTCCTGCGGGCCTGCCGGAGCCTCGGCGTCGGGACCGTCGCCGTCTTCTCCGACCCCGACGCGGACGCCCCGCACGTCCGGGAGGCGGACACGGCCGGGCGGCTGCCCGGCGCGGCCCCGGCGGAGACGTACCTGTCGGCGGAGCGCCTCCTCGCGGTCGCGCGGAGCGCCGGCGCCGACGCGGTCCACCCCGGCTACGGGTTCCTGTCGGAGAACGCCGGCTTCGCCCGCGCCGTCCTCGACGCGGGCCTGACCTGGATCGGGCCGCCGCCGGACGCGATCGCCGCCATGGGCTCCAAGATCGAGGCCAAGAAGCTGATGGCCGCCGCGGACGTCCCCGTGCTGCCCGATCTCGACCCGGCCGGGCTCACCGACGAGGACTTCCCGCTGCTGGTCAAGGCGTCCGCGGGCGGCGGCGGGCGCGGCATGCGGATCGTGCGGTCGCCCGGCGCGCTCCGGGACGCCGTGGCGGGGGCGCGGCGCGAGGCCGAGTCGGCGTTCGGCGATCCCGCCGTGTTCTGCGAGCCGCTGCTGGAGAACGCCCGGCACATCGAGGTGCAGGTCCTCGCCGACGCGCACGGCGCCGTCTGGACGCTCGGCGAGCGCGAATGCTCGATCCAGCGCCGCCACCAGAAGATCGTCGAGGAGGCGCCGTCGCCCGCCGTCACCCCAGCGCTGCGCAAGGAGCTGTGCGAGGCGGCGGCGAACGCGGCCCGCGCCATCGGCTACACCGGCGCCGGGACGGTCGAGTTCATGCTCGCCCCGGACGGCCGCTTCTACTTCCTGGAGGTCAACACCCGCCTCCAGGTCGAGCATCCCGTCACCGAATGCGTGTACGGGGTGGACCTCGTCCGGCTGCAGATCGAGATCGCCGAAGGCGCGCGCCTGCCCGAGGACCCGCCGCGGCCGCGCGGCCACGCCATCGAGGTCCGGCTGTACGCGGAGGACCCCGCGCACGACTGGCGCCCCGCCGGCGGCACCCTGCACACCTTCGAGGTGCCGGACGTGGACGCCGAGTTCGCCGTCCCCGCGGCGTACGGTCTGCGGCTCGACAGCGGAGTGGAGAGCGGCGCCGAGGTCGGCGTCCACTACGACCCGATGCTCGCCAAGGTGATCGCGTGGGCGCCGTCCCGCGCCGCCGCCGCCCGCAGGCTCGCCGCCGCGCTGCGCGGCGCCCGTGTGCACGGCCTCACCACGAACCGCGACCTGCTCGTCCGGATCCTGGAGGAGCCGGGCTTCCTGGACGGCGACACCGACACCGGCTACCTCGACCGCGCCGGCCTCGGCGCCCTGTCCGCGCCGCTCGCCGGGGAGAGCGCCGTCCGCGTGTCCGCGCTGGCCGCCGCGCTCGCGCTGGCCGCCGCGAACCGGTCGGCCGCGCCGGTGCTCGGCGGGCTGCCGTCCGGGTGGCGCAACGTCCGGTCGCAGCCGCAGCGCAGGACGTTCGAGGGCCCCCACGGGACCGTCGAGGTCGACTACGAGCTGCGGAGGGACGGCCTGGTGTCCGAGCTGTGCCCCGGCACGTCCCTGGTGACCGCCGCGCCCGACCGGGTCGTCCTCGACCACGGCGGCCTCCGGGAGACCTTCGCCGTGGCCGCGGCCGGGGACGCGGTGCACGTCGACTCCCGCCTCGGCCCGGTGACGCTCACCGTCGTCCCGCGCTTCGCCGACCCGAGCGCCCAGATCGCCCCCGGCTCCCTCCTCGCGCCGATGCCCGGGACCGTCGTCCGCGTCGAGACGCGGGAGGGCGCGGAGGTCGCCGAGGGGGAGACCCTCGTCGTCCTGGAGGCGATGAAGATGGAGCACCGCATCGCCGCCCCGTCCGCCGGGACGGTCGCCGAGCTGAACGTCGCCGCGGGCCGGCAGGTCGAGTCGGGCGCGGTCCTGGCCGTCATCGAGCAGAGGAGACGAGACCCCGAATGAGCTTCGTCGAGAGCGAGGAGCGGCGGGCGCTGCGCGCGGCCGTCGCGGAGCTGGGCGCCGCGTACGGCGCGGCGTACTACGTGGAGAAGGCCAAGGCCGGGCAGAAGACCGACGAGCTGTGGGCCGAGGCCGGGCGGCTCGGCTACCTCGGCGTGAACGTCCCGGAGGAGTACGGCGGCGGGGGCGGCGGCATCGGCGACCTCGCCGCCGTGTGCGAGGAGCTGGCCGCCGCGGGCTGCCCGCTGCTGCTGATGGTCGTGTCCCCGGCGATCTGCGCGACGATCATCGCCCGGTCCGGCACCGCGGACCAGAAGAAGCACTGGCTGCCGCGGTTCGCCGACGGCTCGGTCAAGATGGCCTTCGCGATCACCGAGCCGGACGCGGGCTCCAACTCGCACCGGATCACGACCACCGCGCGCCGCGACGGCGACGGCTGGGTCCTCAACGGGCAGAAGACGTTCATCTCCGGCGTGGACGAGTCGGACGCCGTGCTGTTCGTGTCCCGCACCCAGGACCAGAAAGGCAACCTGCGGCCGTCGCTGTTCATCGTCCCGAGGGACGCCGAGGGCTTCACCTACACCCCCATCGACATGGAGATCGTGTCGCCGGAGAAGCAGTTCATCTGCCACCTCGACGACGTGCGCCTCCCGTACGACGCGCTCGTCGGGGACGAGGACGGCGGCCTGCTGCAGCTGTTCGCGGGCCTCAACCCCGAGCGGATCATGGCGTCCGCGATGGGCGCCGGGATCGGCCGGCTCGCCCTCGGCAAGGCCGCCGCCTACGCCAGGGAGCGGCAGGTGTTCAGGACGCCGATCGGGGCCCACCAGGGCCTCGCGCACCCGCTGGCCGCCGCCAAGATCGAGCTGGAGCTGGCGCGGCTGATGGCCCAGAAGGCCGCGTGGCTGTACGACGAGGGCGACGACATGGGCGCGGGCGAGGCCGCGAACATGGCGAAGTACGCGACGGCCGAGGCCGCGATCCACTGCGTCGACCAGGCCATCCAGACGCACGGCGGCAACGGCCTCACCACCGAGTACGGGGTCGGGATGCTCGCCGGCGTCGTCCGGCTGATGCGCATCGCCCCGGTCAGCCGCGAGATGATCCTCAACTTCGTCGCGCAGCACTCGCTGGGGCTGCCCAAGTCGTACTGACCCGCCCGCCGGCGGTCACGCGGACGGGCCGAGCAGGCGGTCCAGCCGGGTCTCCAGCGGCTCCGGCGCGGTCAGCCGGTTGTCCACGGCCGTGTGGGGGACCGGCGGCGGCTCGTCCGGGCGCATCCGGGCCGTGAACGCCTCGAACGCGGCCAGCTTCGCGGTGTCGCGGGGCGACCCGCGCTCCTCCAGGCGGTGCCGCAGCGTCACCGCGTCCGACCGGATCCAGACGAGCCGGACGGGCGGGCCGCCCAGCTCCTCCACCCATGCCGCCCAGCGGGACGCGTCCCGGATCTGCCCGGTGAACGGCCCGCTCAGCAGCACCGGGCACCCGTGCGACCGGATCTCCCGGGCCGTGGCCGTCATCCCCGCGTACTCGTGCCGCTTGACGTGCTCGTCGTACCAGGGGCCCTCGCGCTCGCCCGGGTCGCGGGAGGACGCCGCGAGCGTCGCCGCGACGAACGGCCCGTACATCGTGTCCTTGTCCAGCAGCGCGGGCACCGGCCGCAGCCGCCGCAGCAGCAGACCGGCCACGGTCGTCTTGCCGGAGCCGGGCGGGCCCGCCACCACCCAGACCGTCGCGGGCGCCGGCTCCCCGCCGGCCGCCGCGTCCTCCGCCGGGTCGTCCGTCACGTCGTCAGGCGCATGCGGCGGGTCGCCAGCCGCTCGATGCGCGCCTCGTCGACCTCGTGGCCGAGGCCGGGCTGGGTGAGCGGGACGCCGACGACCCCGCCGGACGACCGCACCGGCGGCGTCACGAACACCGGCCCGCCCGCCGGGTCCGACACGTCGCTCGGCAGCGTGCAGCCCGGCAGCGCGGCGAGCGCCACCGCCGCGGCCTGCCCCAGCCCGAACGCGCCGGTGCCGCTGCACCACACGTCCCAGCCCGCCGCGTACGCCAGGTCGTGCGCGCTGCGCGCCGCGGTCAGCCCGCCGAGCCGGTCCAGCCGCAGGTGCAGGGCGCGGCCCGCGTCCAGCGACAGCGCCGCGTCGAGGGCCTCCAGGTCGGCGACCGCCGGGGCGACCGCGGTGCCGATCCGCAGCTGCAGCCGGGCGTGCGCGGCGAGGTCCCCGGCCGGGAAGGGCCGCTCCAGCGCCGCGAGCCCGTAGGCGTCCAGCGCCTCCAGGACCGCCAGGTGCTCGGGCGACTCGGTGTAGTGGTGCCCCGCGTCGGCGACGAGCGCCAGCGCCGGGTACGCCTGCCGGATCGCCCGGACGGGCTCGACGTCCCAGCCGGGCCGGACGTCCAGGGTGACGCGGGTGTGGCCCGCTCCAACGGCCTTGTTCACGCGGGCCGTGATCGTGTCCAGCGCCGGCTCCGGGCTGATCCGCGCGCCCGTCACGATGGACGTGCGGGTGCCGCCGAGCGCGTGCGCGAGCGGCAGCCCCCGCGCCCGGCACCACAGGTCCCAGCAGGCGGTGTCGACGGCCGCGGCGGCCTCGCTGGCGCCGAGGTCGGCGGCGGCGGACACGTCCTCGGGCCGGTCCCAGTCGAGCCCGATCAGGGCCGGGGCCATCCGCCGCTCGATGTCCGCCCAGGCCGCGCCCGCGCCCGCCGCGCCGCCCGGCACGGCCATCTCGCCCCACCCGACCGCGTCGCCGCCGTCGAGCCTGACCAGCACGCTCTCCGGCCGCCGTCCGCGCGGCATCGCCACGTGGAAGGCGTCGCAGCCCTGGATCAGAGGCACCCTCACCCGCCCTTTCGCAGAGGTCGTCTCCCTCTATGATCCACCCGGAGCGGGACGGTCACGGGCAGGTGGCCTCCAGCGACACCGGCTTGGTGTCGGGCTTCGGCGACGCCGTCCCGTCCGGCGGGCCGGGGGACGGGCTCCGCGACGCGCCCGGCGACCCGCTCGCGCCGCCGCTGGGCGCGGCGCTCACCGCGTGCGGGTCGCTGTTGACGGCCTCCGACGCCAGCTTGCGGATCAGCTTGAAATCGGGGTTGCCCGTGTAGATCACCGGCGGCACGAACTGCAGACTGCGGATCTCCGCGCCGTTCTTGACCTTGTTCGACAGCTTCACCAGCGCGGGCAGCAGCTCCTGCGGGATGTCGGTGGACAGTGTCCGCTTGGCGGCCGCGGCGAGCTTGTCGAAGCTGGTCAGGACGGTCTGCGGGTCGGCCTGCTCGGCGATCGCGCGCATCAGGCACTTCTGCCGGCCCATCCGCACGTAGTCGCTGCTGTTGGTGCGGGAGCGCCCGTACCAGAGCGCCTCCTTGCCGTCCAGCGTCCGGTAGCCGGGCTGCAGGACGGCGCCCTCCAGCCCGTACGGGATCGGCTCGGTGACGTTGATCTTGACGCCGCCCATGGCGTCCACGATGTCGGCGAAGCCGAACATGTCGACGAGGATGTAGTAGTCGACGCGCAGCCCCAGGATCCCGGCGATGGTGGCCTTCAGCAGCTCCGGGCCGCGGCGGTTCTTCGGGACGCCGGGCACCACGTCCGGGTGCTGCTCGGCGTACTCGTACACCTCGTTCAGCAGGCCCGGGTTCAGCGGGCCGTCGCCGGTGAACCCGTAGGGGAACCGGTCGCGGGCCGGGCCGGGCGGCATCGGGAACCGCTCCAGGTTGCGCGGCAGGCTCAGCAGCACCGTGTCGCCGGTCTCGGTGTCCACGCTGGCGAGCGTCATGCTGTCGGTGCGCACCCCGGTGCGGTCGGCGGCGGAGTCGCCGCCGAGCAGCAGGATGTTGACGCGGGCCTGCCCGTTGAACGGGTCCTCGGTGTCGACCTTCTTGCCGTTCTCGGTACCGGTGCGGAAGATGCTGGTCAGCGCGTCGCGGTAGACGTAGGTGCTGTGCGCCGACCACGCCACCGGGACCCCGACGGCGAAGCACATCACCGCGACGGCGGCGGCGCCGAGCGTCTTCGCGCTGATCGACATCCGCAGCGGCCGCAGGATCTGGTACGAGCGGATCACGACCAGGACCCACACCAGCCCCAGCGCGACCAGCGCGGCGGACAGGCGCTGCAGCACGTCCGGCTGGACGGCGAGGTGCAGCAGATCCGAGCGGTACACCGTGGCGGCCGCCGCCACGGCGGCGGCGATCGCGACGTACAGGGCGAGCAGCAGCGAGCCGGCGATCCGGCGGCCGGTGACGAAGTGGGCGACGCCCCAGACGAGGGCGGACGCGAGGGTCAGCGCCAGGGCGCGGGGCAACCCCCGTGCTCCGCCGGGGGAACCGTCGCCGTCCCTCTCCCGGGCATGCCGCCTCGACCGACCCATGTACGCTCCGATTCCCACCCACGGTGATTTAAGCCCCGGCTCACATTATGGACGCGCCGAACCGGGCAAAGGTTGCGTGGGAGTCGCCGCATGCGAGCGGGTGTTGCCTCTGGGACTGCTGATGATCAGGATAGGGAATCCGGCCCGGTTCGGGGAACCCGTCCGGGATACCGCGGGCCGCCGGACCGGCCCCCGGGCCCGCCTCCGGGGCGGCCCGCCGGCCGCTACCAGCTGGTCGACAGCGGCATGCCCTCGGCGAAGCCGGACGGGTTCTGGATCCCGATCGTCGCCCGCTCGTGGAACTCCTCCAGCGTGCGGGCGCCCGCGTAGGTGCAGGCGCTGCGCAGCCCGGCCACGATCTGGTCGATCAGGTCCTCCACGCCGGGGCGCCGCGGGTCGAGGAACATGCGGGACGTGGAGATGCCCTCCTCGAACAGCGCCTTGCGCGCCCGGTCGAACGGGGAGTCCTCGGCGGTGCGCAGCCGCACGGCCCGCGCCGACGCCATCCCGAAGCTCTCCTTGTAGAGCCGGCCGTCGGCGGCGCGCTGCAGGTCGCCCGGAGACTCGTAGGTGCCGGCGAACCAGGACCCCACCATCACGTTCGCGGCGCCGGCCGCGAGGGCGAGGGCCACGTCGCGCGGGTGCCGGACGCCGCCGTCCGCCCACACGTGCCGGCCGAGCCGGCGCGCCTCGGCGGCGCACTCCAGCACGGCGGAGAACTGCGGGCGGCCCACCCCGGTCATCATCCGGGTGGTGCACATCGCGCCGGGGCCGACGCCGACCTTGACGATGTCGGCGCCCGCCTCGATCAGGTCGCGGGTGCCCTCCGCGGTCACCACGTTGCCCGCCACGACCGGGACCGCCGGGTCCAGGCCGCGGACGGCGGCGAGCGCGCTCAGCATCTTGTCCTGGTGGCCGTGCGCGGTGTCGACGACGAGCAGGTCGGCGCCCGCCTCCAGCAGCGCCTTGGCCTTGCCGGGGACGTCGCCGTTCACACCGACCGCCGCGGCGACCCGCAGCCGCCCCGCGGCGTCCACGGCGGGCTGGTACAGGGTGGCGCGGAGCGCGCCGGTGCGGGTCAGGACGCCCGCGAGCCGGCCGTCGGCGCCGACGACGGGGGCGAGCCGGTGCCCGCGCTCGTGCAGCCGGTCGAACGCCTCGCGCGGATCGACCCCGGCCGGCAGCGTCACCAGGTCGCGGGACATGATGTCGCGCAGCTGCGCGAACCGGTCGACGCCCTGGCAGTCGGCCTCGGTGACCACGCCCACCGGGCGCTCGTCCTCGACGACGATCACGGCGTTGTGCGCCCGCTTGGGCAGCAGCGCGAGCGCCTCCCCGGCGGTGCCGGACGGGCCGAGCGTGATCGGGGTGTCGACGACCAGGTCGCGGCCCTTGACCCACCCGATGACCTCGGCGACGACGTCGGCCGGGATGTCCTGCGGCAGCACCGCGATCGCGCCGCGCCGGGCGACGGTCTCGGCCATCCGGCGGCCGGACACGGCCGTCATGTTGGCGACCACGAGCGGGATCGTCGTCCCGCTGCCGTCCGAGGTGGCCAGGTCGACGTCCAGGCGCGACCCCACGTCGGAGCGGCCGGGGACCATGAACACGTCGTTGTAGGTCAGGTCGTGAGCGGGACGCTCACCGTTGAGCAGGTGCACGGCTGTACTACACACCAATCGCGGATCCGGAGTGGCTGGGCCACCGTACATTGTCGGCCATACCCGGCGGTGGTCCGGCCACGCTCGCTCCGCGAGCGGCCCGCGGCGCCGCACCCGGGGGTGATGTCCGTGTGTCCCCGGGGAGCGACCGGCCGATTCCCGCGAATCCTCCCGCCTTCGTCCAGGCATAACGAAAGTGAACCACCGGAGACGGTTGAAAACGGTGCAACGTGGGGCTTGGCTCTCTGTAAAGTTACCTCTTGACGTAACTGCGCCCAGGATGCACTTTTTTTACATGTGTCTCACGCGGACGGCGGACCCGCCGTAAGGGGCGTGACAGCAGAACACCGGGAGAAGCGCATGCAGGTCACGCACTTGAGCCCGGTCGGCCGTGCCCGCCTCCGCCGTGCGCGATCCGCTTGCGCCCGGTCCGCCTGTATCCGGTCCGCGTGCGCCCGATCGGGCCGCGCCGGCCCCCGCCGCGCGCGCTCGCGCCGCGCCCGCGCGGGCGCGGCGCCGCCCGGCCCGCGCCCCGCGCGCCGGGCCGGCCGCCGGAGTGACCAGTGCCACCCCGCCCGCCCGCCGCCGGCGCGGGCCCCGCCGTGCGCACCGGGCCGCCACCGGCGGCGTTTGCGCTGCCGGAGCGGTTTTCGCGGCGCCGGAAACGTCGCCGCGCCGAACCGGACGCCGACGCTTCGACGGCCGCCGGGCACGGCGAACACGAGCAAGATCAATATTTGACGTCGAACCGTCCTGAAATGGAATGATCTTGCAGTTGCCGACAAACCCATTCATCACATGTCGAGGAGGAGAGCCGTGCTGGATGCGGTCGACGCCGTGCTCGTCCGCGAGCTCCAGCGGGATGGCAGGGCGACGTTCCAGGCGCTCGCCGATCGCGTCGGGCTTTCCCGCACGGCCGTGCGGGCACGGGTGCAGCACCTTCTCGAAACGCAGGTCGTCCGCGTCGTCGGCATCGTGCACGCCGCCGTGGTCGGCGCGGAGGCCATCGGGCACGTGTCGGTCGCCGTGGACGGCGCCGCCCGCGAGGTGGCCGAGGCCGTCGCCGAGCGGCCCGCGGTCAGCTTCACCGCGCTGACCGCCGGCCCGTACGACCTGGTCGCGCAGGTGCGCACCCGCGACGACGCCGCGCTCGCGGCCGAGGTGGACCGGATCCGGTCCATCCCCGGCGTGCGCGCGGCGGAGGTGTTCCGGTCGGTGTCCACCGTGCGCGACAAGCACGCCGTGGTGCGCGAGCTCGGCGAGGTCAG
The DNA here is from genome assembly GCF_040302145.1 of Spirillospora sp. NPDC127506. Taxonomy (NCBI): domain Bacteria; kingdom Bacillati; phylum Actinomycetota; class Actinomycetes; order Streptosporangiales; family Thermomonosporaceae; genus Spirillospora; species Spirillospora sp. NPDC127506. The sequence goes on from NZ_JBEORG010000052.1 coordinate 15,817, forward strand.
CCTCGACGGCATCGACTGGCGGCTCCTGCACGAGCTGCAGCGGGACGGGCGCGCGCCCTACACCCGGCTCGCGCACGTCATCGGCCTGTCGCAGGCCGCCACCCGGGCCCGGGTGGTGCGGCTCATGCGCACCGGCGTGATCCAGGTCACCGGGCTGGCCGACCCGCTCGCCCTCGGCGCCGCCGAGCTCGGCGGGTTCGGCATCGTGGTGACCGGCGGGCTGCGCAAGGTCGCGGAGGCGGTCGCCGCCCAGGACGGCGTCCGCTACCTGGCCACCGGGTTCGGCCGCTACGACATCGTCGGTCAGGCCGAGGCCACGTCCCGCGCCGAGCTGGTGGCCGTGCTCGACGCCATCAGGTCCGTGCCCGGCGCGACGGTCCGGGAGTCCTGGCACCACCTGGACGTGGTGAAGGAGTCCTACGCCGTGGAGCTGCCCGAGCAACCCCTCAACGGGTCGTCCTGACCGGCCCCGGCGCCTCGGCCACGGTGCCCGCCGTGGCCGGGGCGGCACATCCGCCGGCCGGCCGCGCTAGGCGCGGTTGAGGGCGACCTCCTCCAGGTCCAGCTCGTGCATGACGCGGGCGAGGACCTCGTCGTCGATCCGGCGCTCGTCCCGCATCCGGACGAACACCTGGCGCTCGGCCAGCAGCATCTCCCGCCGCAGCCGCCGGTACGTCGCCGTCGGCACCTCCTCGCCCTCCGGGCCCGCCCCGCCGCCGAGCCGCTCCCAGGCGCGCAGCCGCCGGTCCTCGGCGAGCTGCCGGAGCCGCTCCACCACCGCCTCGTCCAGCCGCTCCGCGGCGTTCAGCTCCTCCAGCCGCTCCAGCGCCGCCTGCGCCGCCGCGTGCTGCGCCCCGGCCTCCGCCACGGTGTCGGCGTAGCGCTCGTGTTCGCCGCCGATGCCCAGGGCGCGGATCAGCGCCGGGAACGTCAGCCCCTGCACCAGCAGCGTCCCGAGGACGGTCGTGAACGTCAGGAAAAGGATCAGGTCGCGACCGGGGAACGGGGCGCCGGACGCGGTGAAGGGGACCGCGAACGCGGCGGCGAGCGACACCACCCCGCGCATCCCCGCCCACGACACCGCGGTCAGGCCGCGCCAGCCGGGGCTCTCCCTCGCCCGCTCCCGCCGCGACGCCAGCCGGTGGATCCGCGCGGCGGGGAACACCCAGGCGAAACGGGCGACGACGGTGACCGCGAAGACCGCGACCGCCCACCACGCGAGCTGCTGCCAGCTGCGCCCCGACAGCCCGTGCACGACCGGCGGCAGCTGCAGCCCGATCAGCAGGAAGACCACCGACTCCAGCAGGAAGACCATGACCTTCCAGAACGAGCCGCCGATCAGCCGGGTCACCGCCGCCGACTCGGTGGACCGGTGGCCGAGGTACAGGCCGCTGACGACCACGGCGATCACCCCGGAGGCGTGCGCGGTCTCGGCGAGCAGGTAGGCGGCGAACGGCGCCACCAGCGCGATGCCGTTCTCCACGAGCGGGTCGTGCATCCGGGTCCGCAGCCAGTGCAGCGGCGGGCCGAGCAGCAGCCCGATCGCCGCGCCGACGGCGGCGGCGAACAGGAACCGCCCGGCGCCCTCCAGGAACGTGAACCCGGCGCCCGCCGCCGCGATCAGCGCCACCCGGAACGCCGTCAGCGCCGTCGCGTCGTTGAACAGGCTCTCCCCGATCAGCACCGTCACCGTCCGGCGCGGCAGCCCGAGGCGCTGCGCGACGCTCACCGCCGCGACCGCGTCCGGCGGCGCCACGATCGCGCCGAGCACGAACGCCGCGGACAGCGGCAGGCCCGGGATGATCAGGTGCGCCGCGTACCCGACCGCGAGCGTGGTGAACAGCACCAGGCCCACCGACAGCATCCCGATCGACCAGGCGTTGTCGCGCAGGTTGCGGAACGAGCTCTGCCAGGCCGCCGCGAACAGCAGCGGCGGCAGGAACACGTAGAGGACGAACTCCGGGTCGAGCTCGAACTCCGGGACCCCGGGGGCGAACGAGAAGCCCAGCCCGGCGAGCACCAGGATCAGCGGCGCCGGCAGCCCGATGCGCCGCGCCCCCGCGGCCACCATCAGCGCTCCCACCGGCACGGCCAGCAGCCAGAGTGCGTGCGTCGTCTCCACCCGCCAGATCATGACATGACCGGCACGCCGGTGCGCGGCCCGTCAGTGTGTGTCGCGCCCCGCCTCCTTGGCGAAGGTCAGGAAGTCGCGGGCGGCCGGCGGCAGCCGGCGGTGCGCGTGGACGAGCCCGGTCATCCGGGTGATCGGCGGCATGAACGAGCGGACCGCCACCCCCTCGGTGTCGTCGATCTGGTTGCGGTACCACAGCAGGGAGCCCATCCCGGCGCGGACGCAGCCGAGCCACGCGCCCCGCTCGTCGGACTCCACCGCGGCGACCGGGGCGGCGCCGACCCGGCGCAGCAGCGCGTCGATCTCGGCGCGCAGCGCGGTGCCGCGGGCGGGCAGCACGAGCCGCATGCCGTCCAGCGCCGCCGGCGGCACCGGCTCGCGGACCTTCAGCGCGGGCGGCGAGACCAGCACCACCTCCCGCTGCTCGAACGGGTGCGCGGACATGTCGCCGGGGACGGGCAGGTCGGTGAGCGCGAGGTCGGCGCGGCCCGCGCGCACCGCCGCCGCGACGCGGTCGCGGTCCTCGCAGCGGACCACCCGGACCCGGACGGCCGGCTGGTGCCGGGCGAAGCGGGGGACGAGCCGCCCGGTCAGCTCCGGCTCCAGCGACGCGGTGACGGCGATGCGCAGCTCCGCGCCGCGCCCGTCGGCGCGGGCCACCGACAGCCCCTCGATCGCCTCGACGGCGTCCAGCGCGACGCGGGCCTGCCGGACGACCTGCTCGCCGACGGGGGTGAGGACGACGCCGCGGCCGGAGCGGGCGAACAGCTCGACGCCGAGCTCGCGTTCCAGCTCGCGCACGGCCCGCGAGAGCGCGGGCTGGGCCACGTAGAGAGCCTGGGCCGCCGACGTCATGGTGCCGTGGTCGGCGGTCGCCACGACATAGCGCAGCTGCCGCAGATTCATGTGCCGACCGTATGCCACCGAACCGCTGCGGTCCTGGACATAGCCGGAATCGGCCCCCGGAATCGGCTCGCCCCCCGGTCAGGGGCTCGTGCCCGGCGCCCTGCCCCCGGCGGTCTCGGCGGACGGGACGCTCTCCGGCTCCGGCTGCAGCTGGGGCGCGCCGACGGCGCAGTGCCTCATGCACTCGGGCGCCACCGTCTCCCCGGACGGGGTGCGCAGCGCGTCGTCGGCGATGGTGAAGAAGGTCAGCGCGGCGCCGGCGGCGAGCAGCACGGCGCACGCCGCCATCGAGACCCCGAACCCGCTGGAGAAGTCCTCCGGGTTCGCGAACGCGTCGCCGGTCAGCCCGGCCAGCGGCGGGATCGCCGCCACCGCCAACAGCCCCGCGGCGCGGGCCACCGCGTTGTTCACCCCGCTGGCCAGGCCCGCGTGGCGGGCGTCCGCGGTGGCGAGCACGGTCGCGGTGAGCGGCGCGACCGTCGCCGACAACCCGAGCCCGAACACCACCACGGCGGGCAGCACGTCCCGCAGGTAGGAGGCGTCCCGCCCGATCCGGGCGACGAGCAGCATCCCGGCGGCCGCCACCACCAGGCCCGCGGTCATCGGCAGCCGCGGCCCGATCTTCTGCGCGAGGGCGCCCGCCCGCGCCGACAGCAGCAGCATCAGCACGGTCACCGGCAGCAGCGCCGCCCCCGCCGCGACCGGCGAGAACCCCCCGACGACCTGCAGGTCGAGGACCAGCAGGAAGAACATCACGCCCATCCCGCCGTACATCAGGAACGTCACCACGTTGACGGCGGAGAACTGCCGGGAGGCGAACACGCCGAGCGGCAGCATCGGCTGCGGCACCTCCGGCCCGCGCCGCGCGCCGGGCAGCCGCCGGCCCTTCCCGCGCACCCGTTCGACCAGCACGAACGCCGCGGACGCCGCCAGGCCCAGCGCGGCGGCGGTCCCGATGACCGGCGGCGCGGCGGTCCCGCCCGGCGCCTCGGTGAGCGCGTACGTCGTCCCGGCCAGCCCCAGCGCCGCCAGCGCGGCGCCGAGCACGTCGAACCGCCCGTGGGCGTCGGGGTCGGCGCTCTCCGGGACGTGCCGCAGCGACACCGCCACCACGACCGCGGCGAACGGCACGTTCAGCAGGAACACCCACCGCCACCCGGCCGCCTCCACCAGCCAGCCGCCCGCGAACGGCCCGATCGCCGCCGCGACGCCGCCGAGGCCCGACCAGGCGCCGACCGCGCGGGGCCGGTCGTCGGGCGCGAACGACGACTGGATGATCGCCAGCGAGCCCGGCGTGAGCAGCGCCCCGCCGATTCCCTGCAGCGCCCGGGACATGATCAGCATCTCGATGTTCGCCGCCAGCCCGCACAGCACCGACGCGGCCGCGAACCACACCACGCCGATGACGAACACCCGGCGCCGGCCGAACCGGTCGCCGAGCGAACCGCCGAGCAGGATGAACCCGGCGAGCGTCAGCGTGTAGGCGTTGATGGTCCATTGCAGCCCGGCCATGTCGGCGTCCAGGTCGCGGGCCAGGCTGGGCAGCGCGACGTTCACGACCGTGGAGTCGAGCAGCGCCATGCCCGACCCGAGCACGGTCGCCAGCAGGATCCAGCGTCCGGGCCCGCTCCGCAGCGGGACGTCCGGCATCAGACGATCTGCTCGTCGACGAAGCACCAGCGCCAGTCTTCGCCCGGTTCGAACGACCGGACGATCGGGTGCCCCTCCTTCTGGAAGTGCGCCGTGGCATGCCGCATCGGGGAGGAGTCGCAGCAGCCCACATGCCCGCAGCCGAGGCACAGCCGCAGGTGCACCCACCGGGTGCCCTCCTCCAGGCACTCCTGGCACCCCTGCGTGTGGGGGGAGGGGTCTACCGCCGGAACCGACGCAACATGCTCACAAGTGGTCATATCTGCATCGTGCCACGCGGCGGGTAAGCGGATCACCAATGATCGGGGCTGAACGGCTCGTCCTCGGGCCGCGCGGACTCCGACAGCAGCCGCAGGTCCGACTCGACCATCATCGTCACCAGGCTCTCGAACGTGACCTCCGGCTCCCAGCCGAGCTGCTCGCGGGCCTTCTTCGGGTCCGCGCACAGCAGGTCGACCTCGGCGGGGCGGGTGTACTTCGCGTCCAGGACGACGTGGTCCTCCCAGTTCAGGCCCGCCGTGCGGAACGCGAACTCCACCAGCTCCCGCACCGACTGGGTCTGACCCGTTCCTATGACGTAGTCCTCGGGGGAGTCCTGGGCGAGCATCAGCCGCATCGCGCGGGCGTAGTCGCCGGCGTAGCCCCAGTCGCGCCGCGCGTCCAGGTTGCCGAGGCGCAGCTCCTGGGCCAGGCCCAGCTTGATGCGCGCCGCGCCCAGCGACACCTTCCGCGTCACGAACTCGGCGCCGCGGCGCGGAGACTCGTGGTTGAACAGGATCCCGCTGACCGCGAACATCCCGTAGGACTCGCGGTAGTTCTGCGTGATGTAGTGCCCGTAGCTCTTCGCGACCCCGTACGGGCTGCGCGGGTGGAACGGCGTCTTCTCGTTCTGCGGCGTCTCCCGCACCATCCCGAACATCTCCGACGAGGACGCCTGGTAGAAGCGGATCTGCTCGCGGCCCGGCGTGCGGGACGGGCTGATGCCCGACACCACGCGGATCGCCTCCAGCATCCGCAGCACGCCCATGCCGGTGACCTCGGCGGTGAGCTCGGCCTGCTGCCACGACATGGGGACGTAGGAGATCGCGCCCAGGTTGTAGACCTCGTCGGGCTGCACCCGCTCCACCGCCGAGATCAGGCTGCCCTGATCCAGCAGGTCGCCGGTGGTGATCTGCACGTCGCCGATGTGCTTGCGCAGCCGCGACACATGGGGGTTCGCCTGCCCCCGCACCAGGCCCCAGACCTCGTATCCCAGCTCAAGCAGATGCTCGGCCAGATACGAGCCGTCCTGTCCGGTGATGCCGGTGATGAGTGCTCGCCTGGACAGCGGATCCTCCATGGCTGAAATAAGTCCGATGCGGGGCTCACCACGGGTGAACCCGCAACGAGCGTGAAATATGAGATTACCGACCACGACGGGGGGATGACGAGGGAGGGCTCCCTTTGAACCGAATTCACTTCTGGTTCGCCCGCCGGGACGCCCCTGTGCCACGGTGATACCCATCATGAGCTCTCCGGACATGCCGCCGCTGCGGCTGAACGGGCGCGACATCGGCCCGCACGCGATCATGGCGGTGGTCAACCGCACGCCCGACTCGTTCTTCGACAGGGGCGCCACCTACGGCTTCGACGCCGCCCTGGACGCCGTCGGCCGGGCCGTCGACGCCGGCGCCGACATCGTGGACATCGGCGGGGTGAAGGCCGGTCCCGGCGCCGACGTCGGCGTCGCCGAGGAGCTGCGCCGGGTGGTGGACCTCGTCGCCGCCGTCCGCGAGCGGCACCCGCGCGTCGTGATCAGCGTCGACACCTGGCGCGCCGAGGTCGGCGAGGCGGTCGCCCGCGCCGGCGCCGACCTGCTCAACGACACCTGGGGCGGGCCGGACCCGCGCCTCGCCGAGGTCGCCGCCGCGCACGGCATCGGGCTGGTCTGCGCGCACGCCGGCCCCCTGGCCCCCCGCACCCGGCCGCACCGGATCGGCTACGCCGACGTCGTCGCGGACGTCGTCGCCCATGTGACCGCGCAGGCCGAGCGCGCCGTCGCGCTCGGGGTGCGGCGCGACGCGATCCTCATCGACCCCGCGCACGACTTCGGCAAGAACACCCGCCAGTCGCTGGAGATCACCCGGCGGCTGGGCGAGCTGACCGCCACCGGGTGGCCGGTGCTGGTCGCGGTGTCCAACAAGGACTTCATCGGCGAGACGCTCGGCCGCCCCGTCGACCGGCGCGGCGTCGGCACCGTGGCCGTCCTCGGCGTGTCGGCGCTGCTCGGCGCCCGCGTCTTCCGCGTCCACGACGTCCCCGCCGCCCGCCGCGCCCTGGCGGCGGTCGCCGCCCTGACCGGCTAGTGCGCCGCCTCCCGCTGCCGGGCGCGGTAGGCCGCGACGTGCATGCGGTTCCCGCAGGTGCGGCTGTCGCAGTAGCGGCGGCAGCGGTTGCGGGACAGGTCGACCAGGACGCGCGCGCAGTCCGGCGCCTCGCAGGTGCGCAGCCGGTCCAGCTCGCCCGCCGCCACCACGTACGCCAGCGCCATCCCGCAGTCGGCGGCCAGGTGCTCGCCGAGCGGCGCGCCGGGCGCGAAGAAGTGCACGTGCCAGTCGTAGCCGTCGTGGTCGGTCAGGTGCGGGGTGGTGCGGACCTCGCCGACGATCGCGTTGATCCGGCGGACGGCGGACGGGACGTCGCCCGCGCGGAACACCTCGTGGAACCGCGCGCGCAGGTCGAGGACCTGGAGCCGGTCGGCCTCGGTGAGCTCGCCCACGTCGCTGAACGCGTTGCGGTCCACGAACGCGCGCAGCCCGGGCAGCCCGCCGAGCCGCTCGGCGCCGGACGCGGCCGGGCCGGTGTTGATCAGGTCGACGACGACGGCGAGCGCGTGCTCGGTGTCATGGGTGAAGATCACGATGACTCCAGTCTCGGGGGACCGGGGCGGTCGTGCTCCCGGCCTCCTCGCCGGTGCCGGAACGCGGCCCGTGGGCCCCACCCTATGACGTGGCCCCCGCGCGCAGGGGGCCGCCCCACCGGACGCGCCGTGGCGTCCGGTGGCCCGATCCGGCCGGAACGTTCCAGGTGGCCGGGCGTCCGGCCAGGTGGCCGGGCGTCCTGCCGCGGAACGCCCGCCGGCCGCCGTCAGCGCTCGTAGTGCGGGTCGGCGACGACCGGGTAGTAGGCGTCGGTGTGCTGCACGCGCATCGTGACCGACGTGCCGTCGAGCGTGTAGTCGGCCTTCACCTGGCGGAACATCGAGTCGCTCGCCCACGGGTTGTAGAGCCGGCCCACGGTCGCGCCGTAGCGCAGGTGGACGACGTCGTAGCCGCCGGACGGCATCGACTCCAGGGCCAGCCCGTCGGCCAGGGACACGGCGAACCGGAACTCCGAGGGGGCGTCGGGCCCGTGGATCACCGTGAGCAGGCGCACCCCGCCGGCCGTGGTCTGCGCGACGATGTCGGTGTCGACGTCCACGCCGACGAAGACCCGCAGGCTCGGGCGCAGCACCTGCGCGACCGTGTCGGCGGCGGTGGCGTCGATGCCGAGGTGGATGCGCTGACCGTCCCGTGTCGGCACCCACACCCCGTCACGGGCCCGCTGGCCCCACGCGACGTCGGGGTTCTCCATCTCCTGCGGCTCGTTCTTGCCCCGCGCGACCAGAATCCTGGAGGCGGCGCTCATCGCCGCGGCAGCCCCGTCCCGTGCATGCCTCATGACGGGCCCCCTCGCCTTCTTTCATCACTCGCGTGGCTTCGCGCTCGTCCCGGGTCACCACGGGCAGGGAGGACCGGCGCCCCTTGCCCTGCCGCTGGTCGATTAGTGACGTTCGCCCCGTGCGTCGTTGGACCTTACACCACGCTTATCCGTGCCGGTCGGACCGGGCGGGGAACCGCCGAGCGGCCGTTCCCGGCCGCCGTCCGCGGGGCGTGACGGTGCGCGCCCGGCCCTTCACACAGCGGCTCGGACAGCGGGTCACGCGGCGGGTCACGCGGCGTCCCGCGGGCCGCCCGGCGACCGGGCGGCCCGCGGCATAGAGCGCACCCCTGTGCGGCCCCTGTGCGGCCCCTGTACGACCCCCTGTACGACCCCCTGTACGACCCCCTGTACGACCCCCTGCGTGAGCCCCTACGCGAGCCCCTACGCGAGGGCGGGCTCGCCGGCGGTGACGCTGACGGTCAGGTCGGCGAGCACCTCGCCGAGCCGGTCCAGCGCGCTCGCGATCCACGGCAGGGACGCCGGCGCCGGGGACGCCAGCGCGGCGAGCCGCTGCTCGTCGTCCTCCCCATAGAGCAGGCTCGGCGCGACCCGCATGCGCAGCGCCGCCGGCGCGTCCCCGAACGAGCTGCCCGGCAGGACGCCGACCCCGTAGCGCTCCAGCAGCAGGCCCGTGAGGTCGGCCGCCGTGCGGACGCCGTGGTTCTCGCGCAGCACGTCCCGCAGCGGCCCGAAGTCGGGGTAGACGTAGAAGGCCGCCTCCGGCCGCCGGAGCCGCGCGCCCGCCGCCGCGAACCGGTCGGCGACCGCGCCGGCGACCGCGGCGTGCAGCCGGCGGCTGCGGTCGATGTGCTCCACGAGCTCGGGCGGCTCGGCGAACGCGTAGGCGGCGGCGTGCTGCATCGGGGCCGGGGCGCTCGACCACAGCTCGCTCGCCACCCCGAGCAGGCTGTCGCGCAGCGCGCGGCCGAACGGCCCGTCCGGCAGCCGCGCGACGCCGATCCGCCAGCCGCCCGCCGCCAGGCTCTTGCTGAGCGCCGTGGTCACGACGGTCCGCTCCGGCGCGTACAGGGCCGGGCTCGGCACCGTCCGGCCCGGCGCGTGCACCAGGTCGCGGTAGATCTCGTCGGACAGGACGACCAGGTCGTGCTCGCGCGCGACCGCGCACAGCCGCCGGACGGTCTCCTCGGACGCCAGCGTCCCCGTCGGGTTGTCGGGCAGCGTCACCACGACCGCGCGCACGTCCCTTCCCCGCGCGCGGGCCCGCACCACCGCGTCGGCGAGCAGCGCCGGGCTCGGCACCCCGCCCTCGCCCGGCGGGGTGGCGACGCGGATCGGCTCCGCGCCGGCCAGCGACGCCTGCGCCGCGTAGCTCACCCAGCTCGGCGCCGCCACGACGACGTCGCCGCCGAGGGAGGTCAGCAGCGCGAACAGCAGCGGCTTGCTGCCCGGCCCGGCGACGACCGCGGACGGGTCGGTGGGCAGCCCGCGCCGCGCCCAGTAGCCGGCCGCGGCGGCGCGCAGCGCCGCGGACCCGGCGACCGGGCCGTAGGAGCCGCGGCCGGCGGCCGACTCCAGCTCGCGGGTCAGCGCGGGATGTATGGGGATCCCGGCCTCCCCGAAGCCGAGGGGGAGCACGCGCTCGCCCTCCCTGCGCTTGCGGGCGATCGCCTCGTTCACGGCGAGCGTCGCCGACAGCGGGACCGGGCGCGGGGCGAACGACAGCGGCCGGACGGACGCGGACTCATTCTGGGCAGGCATCAATGCTCCAAAGGGCATGCTGAAATAACGGTGGGTGACCGTGGAATTCCCCGTTGTGACCCGGCCGGGCTCGCTACAACTCTTGCCCTCTGCAAGCATCATTACAAGCGAGTCTCATCGATGGTTACCGTAAGATGTTGTGATGCTTGAACTGCGTCGCCTGAGATTGCTCGCCGAATTCGCCCGCCGCGGCAGCATCGCGGCGACCGCCGCGGCCCTCGGCTACACGCCCTCGGCCGTCTCCCAGCAGCTCGCCGCGCTGGAGCGGGAGGCCCGCGTCCCGCTGCTGGACCGCACCGCCCGCAGCGCGGAGCTCACCGACGCCGGGCGCCGCCTCGCCGAGCGCGCCGAGGACATCCTGAGCCTGGTCGAGGCCGCCGAGGCGGAGCTGTCGGCGCAGGCCGACGCCCCGTCGGGGCGCATCGTGGTCACCGCCTTCCCGACCGCGGCCGTCGCCTTCGCGCCCGCGCTGGCGCGCAGCCTCGGCGAGCATCCCGATCTGACGTTCGTGCTGCGGCAGACCGTGCCCGGCGCCGGCATCCGCCAGGTGCAGAGCGGCGAGGTCGACATCGCGCTCATCGACGACTGGACGGGCAAGGTCCCCGACCAGGCGCCCGCCGCGCTGGAGTTCTTCCATCTGCGCCGCGACCCGCTCGTCCTGGTGGTGCCGGACACGCATCCGATGTCGGACCCGGCCCGCCCGGTCGACCTGGAGCGGCTGCGCGAGGAGCCGTGGATGGCCGCGCCGCCCGGCGAGCCGTCCCGGCAGGCCGTCGAGCGGCTGCTGGACACCGTGGGCGGCGCCCGCCCCGTGCCGTGGGAGTTCGAGGGGCTGCACACGATCCTCAGCCTGGTGGCCCGGGGGATCGGCATCACCGCGGTGCCCGCGCTGGCGCTCGCCGCCGGCGACCGCGGCGTGGCGGTGCGCCGCATCCCCGAGTGCACGCTGGCCCGCGAGGTGTACGCCGTCACCCGCACCGCGAGCGTGCGCAGGCCGTCGGTGGCGGTGACCCTGCGCGCCATCTACGCCGCCGCCAGGGACGTCCGGTCCGCGAGCGACGTCCCCGCGTGAGGGGCGGCGGGCGACCCCGGATAAGGCGCGAGCCGGTGGGCACCTAGAGTCGGAGTTGGAGCCGGAGGCACTGGTTCGACTCTGGCCGCATTCGGCCGCGACCCGCACTCGGAGGCCGCTCCGCCCGAACTAAGGGTGGAGCAAGCCGCACGGTGCGGATCGTTCGAAAACGGTCGGACACGTGCGGATCATCACGTACGGTGGTGCGAATCGTGAGCACATCCGAGTCCATGCATGTCGATCGGGGAGCACAGCACTCGATGGAACCCACGGCGACCGCGCCCGCGGACCCGCCCCCGGCGGCGGAGGTCCCGGCGCCCGAGGCGCAGGGCGGCCTGACCCGGGCCCCCCAGGAGCAGACCGGCCACGGGCCGGCCGGCGGCCACCACGTGTTCGAGCTGCCGCGGGTGACCGCGATGCTCGCGCACGCGCTGCCGCGCTTCCTGGAGGGCGTGATCGCCCCGGTGGCGGTGTTCTACGCCGCGCTCATGCTGCTCGGGCTGAACGGCGCGCTGGTCGCCGCCGTCGCCTGGGTCTACGGCGGGATCGTCTACCGCTACGTGCGCGGCCACCCGGTGTCGGGGATGCTGCTGCTGGCCGCGGTCGGCGTGACCGTCCGCGCGGGCCTGGCGGCGGCCACGCACAGCGCGGTCATCTACTTCCTGCAGCCGACGCTCGGCACGCTCTGCGTGAGCCTGGCGTTCCTCGCCTCGGTGCCGCTCGGGAAGCCCCTCGCGATGAAGCTCGCCAAGGACATGGCGCCGATCCCCGACGCGTTCTACAAGCACGCGCGAGTCCACCAGTTCTTCCTGCGCATCTCGCTGCTGTGGTCGGCGGTCCTGCTGGCGAACGTCGGCGTCAGCCTCTGGATGCTGTTCAACGAGTCGATCAGCATGTACCTGTGGATCCGCACCGGGATCGTCACCGGCCTCGGCGCGATCGGCATCGCGCTGTCGGTCTGGGGCTTCAAGCGCCTGGTGCGCCGCATGAACCGCGAGCCGGCCCCGTCCGCGCCCGTCCCCTCCGCGCCCGTCCCGTCCACGCCCGCCTGAGCAGCGGTTTCCCGTCGGAAACGCCCCGAACCCGAGCCCGGTTCGGGGCGTCTCTATGTGTAGGTGGATTCACCGACACGGGGTGAATTTGACGGGTTTGGGGGATTTGTGGCGATCAAGGGTCGTACGGGGGTCGTGCTGGCCGGCGGGACGGGCGCGGTGGCGCTGCTCGTGACCGGCTGCTCGATCGGCGGCGAGGGCAGGCTCGCCTCGGGCGGGTCGGACACCGCGGTGACGATCACCCCGGCCAACGGGACCGCGCAGGTCAAGCCGGACGGCACCATCGAGGTGAAGTCCTCGGGCGGCAAGCTGCAGAACGTCACGGTGCGGGGCGGGGGCGCCGCGGTCACCGGGAAGTTCGGAAAGGGCCGCAAGACGTGGCGCTCCACCCGGACGCTGACGCCCGGGACGTCCTACACGGTCACCGCGCAGGCCCGCGACGGCGGAAAGACCCGTACGGTGACGAGCTCGTTCACCACGCTCAAGCCGGCCCAGACGCTGTCCATCGTGGACGTCACCCCGAACGTCGAGGGGGAGAAGGTCGGCGTCGGGATGCCGATCTTCGTCCGCTTCGACCGCCCTGTGACCGACAAGGCGGCCGTGGAGCGGACGCTCCGCGTCACCCCGGACAAGCCGGTCGAGGGCGCCTGGCGGTGGCTGGCGCCCGACCAGGTCGTCTACCGGACCAAGACGTACTGGCAGCCGCACCAGACCGTCCGCTTCCACGCGGCGCTGGCCGGGGTGAACGCGGGCGGCGGCGTGTACGGGGCCAAGGACGCCCAGGCGACGATGACCATCGGCGCCGAGCAGATCACCACCGGGAACATCGCCGGCCACCAGATGACCGTGACGAGGGACGGCAAGAAGCTGCGGACGATCCCGTTCAGCGCCGGCAACGGGCAGACCCGGGAGTTCACCACCACCAGCGGCGTCCACCTGCTGATGGAGAAGGGCAACCCGGTCACGATGACCTCGCCCGGCCGCCAGGAGGGCGACCCCGGCTACTACAAGACGGTCGTCAACTACGCGGTCAGGTTCTCCAGCAGCGGCGAGTACGTCCACTCCGCGCCCTGGTCGGTCGGCTCGCAGGGGTCGGCGAACGTCAGCCACGGCTGCCTCAACGTCAGCCCGTCCAACGCCAAGTGGTACTACGACATCGCGCAGCGCGGTGACATCATCAAGCTCACCGGATCGGACCGCGAGGTCGAGTGGGACAACGGCTGGAGCTTCTGGCAGCTGCCGTTCGACGAGTGGCGCCAGGGCAGCGCCCTCCGCTAGACGGCGGCCGCCTTGCAACGCTTTGATCTCGGACACCCGCCAAAACCCCGGCTCATGGCATGATCAGCGAATTTTGCCGTTAATGTCTCTCAGGTAGACGGCGGGGTCACTGGAGGTTGCAGTGCAGCGGAGGGTTTCCGCAGGAGTTCGGGCTGGCGCGGGGATCGCGGGGGTCATGCTGCTGTTCACGGCGGGCTGCAGCGGGGGCGGTGAGAAGGACTCCGGCGTCACCGTCGGGGAGAAGGCGGACGCGAACGTCCCGCAGGTGACGATCAACCCGGGAGACGGCAACACCAAGGCCGCGCCCGAGGACGGGGTCGTCGTCACGGCCGCGGGCGGCACGCTGGAGCAGGTCACCGTGACCCTCAAGGGCAAGCCGGTGTCCGGCGAGATGGCCGCCGACAAGACCAAGTGGAAGTCGCGCACGCTGCGGCCCGGCGCCAAGTACCAGGTCACCGCGGTCGCCAAGAGCCCGCAGGGCAAGTCGGCGACGGTCAACGCCACGTTCGCGACGCGGAAAGCGGCGAACAAGCTGGAGATCATCGACGTCACGCCGAGCAAGAACGAGAAGGTCGGCGTCGGCATGCCGATCCAGGTCGTCTTCAACCGCGCGGTCTCCGACAAGAAGGCCGTGGAGAAGGCCCTGGAGGTCAAGTCCACCAAGCCCGCGACCGGCGCGTGGTTCTGGATGAACGACACCACCGTCGTCTTCCGCACCAAGAACGGCCAGTACTGGCAGCCCAACCAGAAGGTCTCGCTCCGCGCCAAGCTCGCCGGGGTGAAGTCGGGCAAGGGGACGTACGGCTACTCCGACTTCACGCGCAGCTTCCGCATCGGCGACTCCCACATCACCCACATCAGCACCAAGACCAAGAAGGCCGTCGTCAAGAAGAACGGCAAGAAGGTCCGCAGCTGGCCCATCAGCGCCGGCCGGGGCGGCCGCGTGGTCAACGGTGTCGACACCTACCTCACCACCAGCGGCATCCACCTGACGATGGGCAAGGAAAACCCGGCGGTCATGACGTCGGAGTGGATGGGCGTCGACCCCGAGGACAAGAAGAACGGCGGCTACAAGGAGGTCATCCCGTTCGCGGTGCGGATCTCCAGCACCGGCGAGTACGTCCACTCGATGGCCTCGACCGTGTGGGCGCAGGGGCGGCAGAACGTCAGCCACGGCTGCGTCAACTCCCCGCCCAAGGACGCCAAGTGGTTCTACAACTTCTCCTACCGCGGCGACCCGGTGATCATCACCGGCAGCAAGCGCAGCCTGGACTGGAACAACGGCTGGAGCTACTACGAGATGTCGTGGAGCCGGTGGGTGAAGGGCAGCGCCCTCGACCGCACCGTCTCCACCGGCTGACGCCGGAGGCCGCCGACCCGCGCACGATCGGACCTCGCACGACATTGACCCCCGGTTGGCGTTGACCGGCCCGCGATCGGGAAAAGGGCCGGGACACGGCCGTCTACGATCGGGGACCCGGTGAACGAGTCCGCGCGACCGCTGCGACCACGACCGCTGCGACTGCGCCGCCGCGTCCGGCGCGGGGCCCACCGCGCCGTGCGCCGCGCGGCCCTCTGGGCGCTGCGCCCGCTGCGCTGGCGGCGGCGCGTCCCGCCGCCCGGGGGCCGGCCGCGCGTGCGCGTCCTGCTGCAGAACGCGCACGGGACGGGCGGCACGATCCGCACGGTGCTCAACCTGTGCGGCCACCTGGCCCGCGACCACGACGTCGAGATCGTCAGCGTGCTGCGGCGGAGCCGCAGGCCGTTCTTCCCGCTGCCCTCCGGGGTCGCGGTGTCCTACGCGGACGACGGCCTCGCCCGCGGGAACCGCGCGGCCCGCGTCCTGGCCCGGCTGCCCAGCGTCCTCGTGCCGGCCGACGAGGCGTCGTTCCGGCAGGTGAGCCTCTGGACGGACGTGCGCCTCCTGCGCGCCCTCTACGGCGCGCCGGCGGACGTGCTCATCGGGACCCGGCCCTCCCTCGTCCTGCTGGCCGCCGAGCTCGGCCCCCGCGGCGTCGCGACGATCGGGCAGGACCACATGAGCCTCGGCTCCTACCGGCCCGCGCTCCGCCGGCAGGTCGTGCGCGCGTACCGGCGGCTCACCGTGCTCGCCACGCTCACCGAGGCGGCCCGCGCCGACTACGCGCGGGCGCTCGCCGGCTCCGGCGTCCGCGTCGTCCGGCTCCCGAACGCGGCGCCGCCGCTGCCCGGTCCGCCGTCCGGCCGCGAGCACGACGTCGTGCTGGCGGCCGGACGGCTCGTCCACGCGAAGGGCTTCGACCTGCTCCTGCGCGCCTTCGCGCCGATCGCCGCCGAGCATCCCGGCTGGACCCTGCGCGTCTTCGGCTCCGGGGTGCGGCGGGACCGGCTCCGCGCGCTGATCGGCGAGCTCGGCCTCACCGGCCGGGTCGAACTGCGCGGCAGGACCCCCGACCTGCCGGCCGAGATGCGGCGCGCCTCGGTCTTCGCGCTGTCCTCGCGCCGGGAGGGCATGCCGATGGTCGTGATCGAGGCGATGGGCATGGGCCTGCCGGTCGTGGCGTTCGACTGCCCGCACGGCCCCGCCGAGCTGATCACCCCGGGCGAGGACGGGCTGCTCGTCCCCGCCGGGGACGTCGACGCCCTCGCCGCGGCGCTCCGCAAGCTGATCACCGACCCGGGCCTGCGCGACCGCCTCGGCGAGCGGGCGCTGCGGGCCGCGCGCCGGCACGACATCGGCCGCATCGGCCCCCGCTGGTCCCGCCTCATCGCCTCGGCGGTGCGGGAACGCCGGGCCGGAGGGGCCGCCGGCCCGGGTCTGTAGCCGACCCAGATTCAGTGTTCGGCGGAACACGGGAATACTGGCGGTGTGAGTGAGGACTCCCGCTCCGGGGCGGAGCGCGCACGGCTCGTCCTGCCGGAGCTGAAGCTGGACGATCTGCTGGCCGAGCTGCACACCCGGCTGGAGGCGGCCCGGTCGACGCGCGACCGGGTGCACGCGCTGCTGGAGGCCGTGGTCTCGATCGGCAGCGAGCTGGATCTGGCGACGGTGCTGCGGCGGATCGTGGACGCCGCGACCACCCTGGTCGACGCCCGCTACGGCGCCCTCGGCGTCATCGGCGAGGAGGGCGAGCGGCTCGTCCGGTTCGTCACGACCGGGGTGAGCGACGAGGAGATCGAGGCGATCGGGCACTGGCCGCACGGCGACGGCATCCTCGGCCTGCTGATCCGGGAGCCGCGCGTGCTGCGGCTGCCGGACCTGACCGAGCATCCCGCCTCCTCCGGCTTCCCGCCGAACCATCCGCCGATGCGGACGTTCCTCGGCGTGCCGATCCGGGTGCGCGACGAGGTGTTCGGCAACCTGTACCTCACCGAGAAGGCCGGCGGCGGCCCCTTCGAGGAGGAGGACGAGGTCGTGGTGACCGCGCTGGCCACGGCCGCGGGCGTCGCCATCGAGAACGCCCGCCTGTACGAGGAGGCGCGGCGCCGCGAGCGGTGGCTGGAGGCGTCCGCCGAGATCTCCACCACGCTGCTGTCGGGCACCGACCCGCACGACGTCATCGACCTGGTCGCCCGCCGCGCCCGCGAGATCGCCGACGCGCGGGTGAGCAGCGTGACGCTGGTCGACGAGGCGGCCGGGGAGGCCGTGCTGGAGGCGGCCGACGGCGAGGGGGCCCACCACCTGCGCGGCAAGCGGCTCCCGCTGGAGCGGTCGGTGTCGGGCCGGGTGTTCGCCGACGGGGCGCCGCTGCGGCTGGCCGACGGCGCCGCGGCGGTGCGGGAGGCCGGCGCGCCGACCGGACTGCCGGTCGGGCCGCTGCTGGTGGTGCCGCTCGGCACCGGCGCGTCCGCGCGCGGCGCGATCACCGTCATCAACCCGCCGGGCGGCGCGCTGTTCTCCGAGGGGACGCAGCGGCTGCTGGAGGCGTTCGCCGGGCAGGCGGCGGTCGCGCTGGAGCTGGCCGACCGGCGCCGCGACACCGAGCGGCTCGCGCTGCTGGAGGATCGCGACCGCATCGCCAAGGACCTGCACGACACCGTCATCCAGCGGCTGTTCGCGACAGCGATGACGCTGATGGCCGCCATCAAGATCACCCAGAAGGCGGAGGTCGCGACGCGGGTGCAGCGCGCGGTGGACGACCTGGACGACACGATCCGGCAGATCCGCTCCACCATCTTCGCGCTGCAGGCGCCGCCGGACGAGAAGTCGCTGCGCAGCCGGGTCCACAAGCTGATCGACGACGCCGCCGAGCGGCTCGGGTTCGCGCCGTCCGTGCGGCTCGCCGGGCTGCTGGACACCGCCGTCGACGAGGCGATCGGCGAGCAGCTGCTCGCGGTCCTCCAGGAGGCGCTGTCGAACGTCGCCCGGCACGCCCGCGCCTCCGAGGCGGCGGTGGTCATCGACGTCGGCGAGGACCTCACGCTGCGGGTCGAGGACGACGGCGTCGGCATCCCCGAGGGCGGCCGCCGCAGCGGCCTGCGCAACATGCGCGAGCGGGCCGAGGACCACGGCGGCTCGTTCGGCACGCGTCCCCGGCCCGGCGGCGGCACGATCCTGGTGTGGCGCGTCCCGCTGAAGGACGCGTAGCGGTCGCGGCGGTCAGCCCCGTTCGAGCAGGCCGCGGATGTAGGCGGCCTGGCCCGCGTGCTGCAGGTCGTCGGAGAGCACGCTGATCAGGCGGACGCCGAGGGTGACCGGCGGGTCCCACGAGCGGTCGACGATGCGCTCCAGGTCGGGGTCGGTCACCGTGGACACGTACTTCACGGTCCGGTCGTGGACGGCGTCGTAGTAGCCCGTCAGCAGGCCGGACGACTCGACCCGGACCGAGGCGACCTCATCGGAGGTGTGCCCGTACCCGGTGTCGGCCGGGTCGAGCGGGAGCCCGAACCGGTCGGCCCACCCGTCCTCGGTCCACGCCTGCGCGGTGCCGGCGACATCGGCGACGTGGTCGTCCTGGATGCGGGTGAGGTGCCAGATGAGCCACGCGATGGAGTTGGCGCCCTCGGCGGGCCGGTAGGCGAGTTGCCGTGCGGTGAGCCCGCCGGCCGCCGCGTGGACGACCCCCTGGACCCTGCCGAACCCGTCGGTGAGCAGTTGCGCACTGGTCATTGCAATGACGCTACCCGGATCGGGCCGAGTCTTTCAGCCCCGGCGCCGCATCGCCGGCGGCGGGCGTCCGGGACGGCAGGCGGACGGTCACGGTGAGGCCGCCGCCCGGCCGCGGGGACGCCGTCACCGTGCCGCCGTGCGCCGTCGCGGTCGCCCGCACGATCGACAGCCCGAGCCCGGCGCCGCGGTCGGACCGCACCCGGTCGTTGCCGAGCCGCCGGAACGGCTCGAAGATCGTCTCGACCTCGTAGCCGGGGACGACCGGTCCGGTGTTGGCGACGGCGATCTCGGCCCACCCGTCCCGGCCGCGCGTGGTGACCGACAGGTCGCCGCCGTCGTGGTTGTGCCGGATCGCGTTCTCCACGAGGTTCTGCACCAGCCGCTCCACCAGCACCGGATCGCCGGACGTTGGCGCCGGGCCGAGCCGCCGGTCGGTGGTCACGCCCCGCGCCCGCGCCTCGGGCCCGGCCTGCTCCAGGACGTGCCCGGCGACGTCCGCGAGGTCGAGCGGCGCCGCGTCCGCCACCGCGTTCTCGGTGCCGGCGAGGGTGAGCAGCCCGTCGATCAGCCGCTCGTGCCGGCCGTTCACCACCAGCAGCGACTCGCCGAGCCGCTTGACGTCGTCGGTGGCGTCCGGGCGGCGCACCGCCACGTCGATGAGCGTCCGGTTGATGGCGAGCGGGGTGCGCAGCTCGTGCGAGGCGTTCGCGACGAACCGCTGCTGCCCGTCGAACGCCCGGGCGAGCCGGCCGAGCATGGTGTCGAAGGTGTCGGCCAGCTCCTTGACGTCGTCGCGCGGCCCCTCGTAGGAGATCCGCTCGGTGAGGTCGTGGCTGCGCGCCACCCGCCGCGCCGTGTCGGTGATCGCGTGGACCGGGCGCAGCGCCCGGTCGGCGAGCAGCCAGCCGAACCCGAGCCCGGCCGCGCCGACCAGCCCGAGCGCGATGCCGCCCTGCGTCAGCAGCGCGTTCAGCGTCTCCCGCTGGTAGTCCTCGCGCCCGGCGACCAGCACCCGCTGGACGTCGGCCCGCGACGGCTCGCCGGGGACCGCGACGACCCGCGACGAGCCCGCGGGGGCTTCGGTCCCGGCGGTGAACAGCCGGTCGGGGGGCTCCGCCTGCCGCTGGAGGTTGTTCTGCACCAGCAGGTACGTCAGGCCCAGCAGGACGATCCCCGTGCCCACGAACAGGCCGGTGTACAGCAGGGTCAGCCGCATCCGGATCGTCGGCCGCAGCCGCTCGGCGAGCCTCGTCATGGGATCCGGTACCCCGCTCCCGGGACGGTCTCGATGACCGGGGGATCGCCGAGCTTGCGGCGCAGCTTCATCAGCGTCACCCGGACGGTGTTGGTGAACGGGTCGGTGTGCTCGTCCCACACCTTCTCAAGCAGCCGCTCGGCGGACACGACCGCCCCGTCCGCGCGCAGCAGCTCGGCGAGCAGCCCGAACTCCTTGCGCGCCAGGTGGACGTACCGGCCGTCCCGGTACACCTCCCGGCGGGACGGGTCGAGCCGGATCCCGGCGCGCTCCAGCGCCGGGGGCGCCGCCGGGCGGGAGCGCCGCCCGAGCGCCTGGACCCGCGCCACCAGCTCCTCGAACGCGAACGGCTTGGTGAGGTAGTCGTCGGCGCCGAGCCGCAGCCCGTCGACCCGCGCCGGGACGGTGACGGCGGCGGTGAGCATCAGCACCCGGACGAGCGCCCCGGACTCCACGACCGCGCGGCACACGTCGTCGCCGTGCACCACCGGGAGGTCGCGGTCCAGGACCAGCACGTCGTAGTCGTTCACGCCGAGGCGCTCGAGCGCGGCGTCCCCGTCGTAGACCACGTCCACGGCGAGGGCCTCGCCCCGCAGCCCCTCGGCGATCGAATCGGCGAGCATCCGCTCGTCCTCGGCGATCAGTACCCGCACGTCCGCCGTCCCCTGTCCAGCTCCGTCTGCCTGCCGGCCCAGCTTGGGGGACGGGGCGTAACGCGGGCATAACGCGATCCGGTTACGCCGGGGTTACCGGTGCGGCGCTGGACTTGCGGTCGCCGCCGGCGGACCGGCCGGCGGAACCGACCAGGGAGACCGACCCATGCGACGACAGACGCTCGCGGCGCTGGCCCTCGTCCCCGCCCTCGCCTTCGGGCTGCAGGCGTGCGGCGGCGACGGCGGCGCCGGGGCGGGCGGCACCGCCAAGGCCGCCGGTGACGACGAGAAGCTGCGCGAGTTCGCCCGGTGCATGCGCCGGAACGGGGTGGACATGCCCGACCCGAAGGGCGGGCGGGTGGAGATCCGCGCGTCGGCCCGGCCCGGCGCGTCCGGCGGCCCGAAGGAGAGCAGGGAGGTCGAGGCGGCGCAGAAGAAGTGCGCGCACCTGATGCCGAACGGCGGCAAGCCGAGGAAGCCCAAGCCGGAGGAGGTCGCCAAGCTGCGCACGTTCTCCAAGTGCATGCGCGACCACGGCATCGGCGAGTTCCCCGACCCCAAGCCCGACGGCGGGCTGGTGCTCAAGGCCGGTCCCGGGACCGGCATCGACCCGGACAGTGCGGCCTACAAGGCCGCGCAGAAGGCGTGCGGCCGGTTCCAGCCGGGCGGGATGGGCCTGACCAGCAGGAAGGACGAGGACTAGTGGCCAGGGCGCGCACCGTCGTCCTCGGCGCCGCCGGGGCGGTCGTGGTCGGCGGCGCCGGCCTCGCGACCGCCGGCCTCGGCGGGGGCGGCGAGCCGGCCGCCGCGCGCAGCGCGCTGCCGCCGGCGACCGCGACGGTCGAGCGGACGACCCTCGTCGAGACCAAGGACGTGGACGGGACGCTCGGCTACGGCAGCACGCGCACCGTCACCGGCGCCGGGCACGGCACCCTCACCTGGCTGCCCGCACCCGGGAGCGTGATCTCCCGCGGCCGCCCGGTGTACCGGGTCGACGACGAGCCCGTGCCGCTGCTGTACGGGAGGCTGCCGCTGTACCGGACCCTCACCCCGGGAAAGGAGGGCGCCGACGTCGAGCAGCTCGAACGGAACCTGCGCGCCCTGGGCTACGCCGGGTTCACCGTGGACGACGCCTACAGCGCGGCCACCGCCGCGGCGGTGAAGCGCTGGCAGAGCGACCTCGGCGTCGCGCAGACCGGCCGGATCGCGCCGGGCGCGGCCGTCGTCGCGCCCGGCCGGATCAGGGTGGCCGAGCGCAAGGCCGGTGTCGGCGACCGGGTCGGCGGACCCGTCCTCACCTGCACCGGCACGAGCCGCGTGGTGAGCGTCGACCTCGACGTGCAGTACCGGCGGCTGGTCAGGAAGGGCGCCGGGGTGAAGGTCGAGCTGCCGTCCGGCGACACGGTGAAGGGCGAGGTCGCCTCGGTCGGGAAGGTCGCCGAGGAGGGCAAGGAGGGCGAGCCGGCGACCGTCGAGGTGGAGATCTCCGTCGGGTCGCAGAAGTCGCTCGGCTCCTACGACAAGGCGCCCGTCACGGTGAGCCTCACCGCGAACCGGCACCGCGGCGTCCTCTCCGTGCCGATCGGCGCGCTGCTCGCCCGGAGCGACGGCGGCTACGCCGTCCAGGTGGTCGAGAACGGGCGGGTCCGCACGGTGCCCGTGGAGACCGGCGTCTTCACCGGCGGCCGCGTCGAGATCTCCGGATCCGGCGTGAAGGAGGGCATGAGGGTGGGGGTGCCCTCATGAGCCCGGTGGTGGAGCTCCGCGAGGTCACCAAGACCTACCCCGGCGGGGTGACCGCGCTGGACGGCGTGTCGCTGGCGGTGGAGGAGGGGGAGCTCGTCGCGATCGTCGGGCCGTCCGGGTCCGGGAAGTCGACGATGCTGCACCTGCTCGGCACGCTGGACCGGCCGAGCGCCGGCACCGTCCTCGTCGAGGGCACGGACGTGTCGGGGCTGCCGGACCGGCGCCTGTCGGCGCTGCGCGCCCGCCGGATCGGGTTCGTCTTCCAGCAGTTCCACCTCGCCTCCGGCGTCAGCGCGCTCGACAACGTCGCGGACGGGCTGCTCTACGCGGGCGTGCCGCTCGCGCAGCGGCGCCGCCGCGCCCGCCGCGCGCTGGAACGGGTCGGGCTCGGGCACCGCCTCGGCCACCGGCCGCACCAGCTGTCCGGCGGCGAGCGGCAGCGGGTGGCGATCGCCCGCGCGGCCGTCGGCGAGCCCGCGCTGCTGCTGGCGGACGAGCCGACCGGCGCGCTGGACTCGGCGTCGGGCGCGGGGGTCCTGGACCTGCTGCGCGAGCTGTCCGGCGGCGGCACGACCGTGGTGCTGATCACGCACGACCGGGACATCGCCACGCTGCTGCCCCGCCAGGTGCTGATGCGCGACGGCCGCGTCGTCCGCGACGGCGCACGAGCGGAGGCCGCGCCGTGAACCCCGAGACCCCGCCCCGGCTCGGCCCCGGGGACGTGCTCCGCGTCGGCGCCGCCGGCCTTCGGTCCCGCCCCATGCGGGTGTTCCTGTCCGCGCTCGGCATCGCGATCGGGATCGCCGCGATGATCGGCGTGGTCGGCATCTCCACGTCCAGCCGCGCCCAGCTCCAGGCCACCCTCGACCGGCTCGGCACCAACCTCCTCACGGTCGGGCCCGGCCGTGACTTCTTCGGCGCGGACGCGAAACTGCCCGAGGCGTCGGTGGGCATGGTGGCACGGATGCCGGACGTCGAGTCGGCGTCGGCGACCGGGAAGCTGGACGACGTCAGCGTCTACCGCAACGACCACATCCCGAAGGGGGAGACCGGCGGCATCGCCGTGCTCGCGGCCCGCCTCGACCTGCCGCGGACGGTGGGCCTCAAGACGGCCGCGGGCACGTGGCTCAACGCGGGCACGGCGAAGTACCCGGCCGTGGTGCTCGGCGCGGAGACGGCCGACCGCCTCGGCGTGGCGGCGCCGAACGTCCAGGTGTGGCTCGGGTCGCAGTGGTTCACCGTCGTCGGCATCCTCGAACCGAACGAGCTGGTGCCGGAGGCGGACTCCGCCGCCTTCGTCGGCTGGGACGCCGCCGTCGCCCGCCTCGGCTTCGACGGCCACCCCACGACCGTCTACACCCGCGCCCGCGAGGACGCGGTGGAGAAGGTGCGGAACCTGCTCGCCGCGACCGCCGACCCGCAGGCCCCGACCGAGGTCGAGGTGAGCCGCCCGTCCGACGCGCTCGCCGCCAGGAACGCCACCGACCGGGCGTTCACCGGCCTGCTCCTCGGCCTCGGCGGCGTCGCGCTGCTGGTCGGCGGCGTCGGGGTCGCCAACACGATGGTGATCTCCGTGCTGGAGCGCCGCGCGGAGATCGGCCTGCGCCGCTCCCTCGGCGCGACCCGCGGGCAGATCCGCCTGCAGTTCCTCACCGAGTCGCAGCTGCTGGCGGGGCTCGGCGGCGTCGGCGGCGTGGCGCTCGGCATCGTCGTCACCGCGGTCTTCGCGGTGACGCAGGGCTGGCCGACCGTCGTCCCGGTCTGGGCGATGGCGGGCGGCGTCCTCGCCACCCTGGTCATCGGCGCCGTCGCGGGCCTCTACCCGGCCGTCCGCGCCGCGCGCCTCGCCCCGACCGAGGCCCTGGCCGCGCCGTAGTCACAGGAAGTCGCTGATCTGCGCGAGCCAGCGCGTGTAGTAGACGCCGGCCAGGCCGTCGGGGAGGAGGCGGGTGACGAACGAGGGCAGCCGGTTGATGTCCTCCCGGCCGGCGTGCCGGGCGACGATGCCCGCCCCGCGCGAGCGCTTCCGCTCGTACTCGCGCAGGGCGGCGGGCACGTCGCCCGGCACCTCCCTCAGCACGGCCGCGAGCATCCACGCGTCCTCCAGGGCCTGGTTGGCGCCCTGCGCCCGGGTCGGCGGCATCGAGTGCGCCGAGTCGCCGGCGAGGGTGACGCGCCCGCTTCCCCACGTCTTCGGGACGCGGTGGCGGTAGTGCGGGAAGAGCTCCACGTCGCTCTCCCGCAGGGCCGCCAGGACCTCCGGCACGGGTGCGCACCAGTGCCCGAACCGCCGCCGGATCTCACCGAGCGGCTCGGTGAGCGGCGGATCGTCCGGCGACCAGGGCATGTCGAACCACCACTGCAGCAGCCCCTCCCCGGCGGGCATCAGCCCGCAGCTCCCGGCCCTGCCGGTGATCATCAGCCCGGTGCGCGAAGAGACCACGTCGATCGGGATGGGGCCGAGCCCCTGCCACGTGCCCCAGCCGCTCGGCTCGGCCGGATCCCCGCTCCACAGGTGGTCGCGGACGACCGACCGCCGCCCGTCGGCCCCGACCAGCAGGTCCGCCTCGGCGGTCGACCCGTCCGCGAACTTGGCCCGCACCGTCTCACCGCCCTGGAAGACGCCGGTGCACGCGCGGCCGAACTCGATGACGCCGTCCGGCAGGGCGTCCGCGAGCCGTTCCAGCAGGCGCCTGCGCGGCAGGCAGACGTGCGGATGCCCGTGGACCCGCGCGGCCCGCCCGACGTCGATGGCGACCAGCCGCCGCCCGCCCTCGTCCCACTGCTCCAGGACGTCGATCGGGGCGCCGGCGCCCTCCAGCGACACCCCGAGATCGCGCAGGATCCCGGTCCCGTTGCTCCACAGCGTCACGGCCGCGCCGCCGGTGCGCAGCCCGTCCGCCGCCTCGGCGACGGCCACCTCGTGCCCGTCCGCGCGCAGGGCCACGGCCGCGGCCAGACCCCCGATCCCCGCACCGATGACCAGTGCCCGCACAGCGCCTCCTCAGCTCGTTATCACTACGATGTTAGTACTAATCTCCTAGTGGTAACGTTGCGGGGTGCCCCCACCGCAGAACCTGGAGCGCCGCCGCGCCCTCGCCGACGCCGCGATCGAGGTGCTGGGCCGCTCGGGGATCCACGGCCTGAGCCACCGCTCGGTGGACGAACGAGCGGGCCTTCCACCGGGGACCGCGTCCAATTACTTCCGCAGCCGGGACGCTCTACTCCAGGCCGCCGCCGACCGCGTGATCGAACTGCACAAGCAGGACATGGCGGCCGCGGCGAACGGAACCCCGCCCCCGATCGACCGCGACATGCTCGTCGAGCTGATCGCCCTGTCCCTCCACCACGCGGCCACGGAGCAACGCGTCCGCTACCTGGCGATCTACGAACTGACCCTGGAGGCGACCCGCCGCCCCCACCTGCACGATGCGCTGGCGCAGCTAGCGGAACCCACCCTCGACTTCACCGTCCAGATGCACCGCGACCTGGGCCTCGAAACTTCCCGGGAAAAGGTCCGGACGCTGATCACCCTCTACGGCGCGGCCCTTTTCGCCCTGGTGACACGCCCGCCCGACACACTCACCCTAGAAGAAGCCAGAACCCTGACCAGGGCCATGGTGGACGGCACCCTGACCTGACCATCAGAGCCCCAAAAGCCGAAACCAACCACAAAAGCGGCGTGAGAATCGCCCACCTCGCACCGCAACACAAAAGACGCCCAAACAACCGCGGACGTCTCTCTCAGACGAGGACGAACAAACCCCTCGAACCAGCCCGAGCAGCAACATTGACTGAAGCGCCCACACCGGACAGGCACGCGGAAGCCGCTCCAGCGCCCGCACGACCGCAGACGCCTTTTGGATGAGCGCAGTTCACACTCTCTCGGATCAGCCCCGAGCCGTGGTGCAGAGCCCGAAGCGACGCCCACGAGGTTCCGGGGGCGCCCTCTGGACGAGCACGGCCACGGACAGGCACACGCAGGGGGCACTCCAGCGCCCACACGAACGCGGACGCCTTTTGGACGAGCGCAATTCACACGCTCTTGGACCAGACCCGAGCCGGGGCGCAGACCGAAGCGGCGGCCACGGGCAGGCACGCGGAGGGCGCTCTGCGCCCGGAGCGGGCATGCCCGGCGACGCAGGCGACCGCAGCGACGCCGCGCACGCCCGTCACAGGCAAGACAGACCGCAACAGCGGCGCGAGGATCGCCTGCGTCGCTGACGGGATGCTTCTATGGTTGTCAAGCGGTGGCGGGTGGAGCGTTGTGTGTTGTG
>NZ_JBEORG010000053.1:0-37589 GCF_040302145.1 Spirillospora sp. NPDC127506
GCCGAGCTCCCCGATCTCGGCGTCCTGCTCGGCCCGCTGGCGGGCGCGGTCGGCCTGGTGCTGCTCACCGGCCTCGGCGTGTACGCGTTCACCGCGGCCGGCGACGGCTGCTCCGGCGACGACGCCGTCACCGTCGGGGTCGCGGTGGCGCCGGACGTCGCGCCCGCGGTGATCCGCGCGGCGGGCCGGTTCAACGACGCCCGGCACGAGGTGGAGGGGCACTGCGCCCGCGCGCAGGTGCGCACCACCGACCCGGACGCCGTGGCGACGCTGCTGTCCGGCAAGGGCGTGGCCGGGGTGACCGAGCGGCCCGACGTGTGGATCCCCGACTCCTCCCTCTGGATCAAGCTCGTCGAGGGCTCCGGCCAGGCCGGGGCCGCGGGCGCGTACCAGGTCCTCGGCGGGATCGCCGCCACCCCGATCGTGCTGGCGATGCCGCGCGGGCTCGCCGTCCAGCTGCGGAACCTCGGGGCGCCGGAGCAGCCGTCGTGGACCGAGCTGCTCGCCGCGGCGGGGACGGCCTCCAACGCCGAGCCCGACGAGGACGCCGGGGACAGCGTGATCCCGCCGCGGCTGCTGCGGCTGCAGGTCGCCGACCCCGACCGCAGCGCCACCGGCATGGGCACGCTGATGCTGGCCAGCTCGCTGCTCGGGCGGACGCCCGGCGCGGAGGCCAAGTTCGCCGGCGTCGTGCGGACGATCAGGGAGGGCGTGGCGGTCTCGGTGAAGGCCGAGTTCGACGCGTTCGACTCCGACGTCGGCAAGGGCAAGGCGGACCGCTACCCGGTGGCGCTGGTGCCCGAGCAGGCGGTGTTCGGCTACAACTCCCGGCGCCCGGCCGAGCCGGTGGTCGCCGTGTACCCGGCGGAGGGGACGGTCTTCCTCGACCATCCCGTCGCCGTCCTGTCGAAGGACCGCGCCAAGGCGGCGGCCGCGCGGCTGCTGTGGAAGGCGCTGTCGGCCGCCGACACCCTCGACGACGTCCAGCGGCTCGGGTTCCGGACGCCCGCCGGGAGGGCGCCGACGGCCTTCTCGGCGAAGAACGGGCTGAACCCGAGCGCGCCGAGGGCGCTGCCGGAGCCGCCCGCCGCGGCGGTGCGCCGCACCATGCAGTCGTGGGCGCAGCTCGCGCTCAGCATCCGGATGCTCAGCATCATCGACGTGTCCGGCTCGATGGACCAGAAGGTCGCGCCGGGCGTGACGCGGCTGCAGGCCACGATCCGGACCGCCCAGGACGGGCTCTCCCTGCTCCCGGACGACAGCGAGCTCGGGCAGTGGGTGTTCTCCACCGAGCTGGTGGGCGACCGCGACTGGCGCGAGCTGGTCAGCGTCGGGCCGCTCGGCCAGCGGCTGGGCTCGGCGACGCGGCGCCAGCGCATGCTGAGCGCGTTCGCGCAGATCAAGGTGAAGAAGCACGGCGACACGGGCCTGTACGAGACGGTCATGGCCGCGTTCGACTACATGAAGCGGACCTACAAGCCGGAGTACGTGAACTCGATCCTGCTGTGGACGGACGGCCGCAACGAGGACCCGGGCGGCCCGTCGCTCGCCGAGACGCTGGAGCACATCCGCCGCGAGTACGACCCGGCGCGCCCGGTGCTGATCAACATGTTCGGCAACGGCGAGGACGTCGACGTCAACGAGCTGCGGCAGATCGCGCAGGCCACGCACGGCGACGCCTACGTGGCCGAGACGCCCGGGCAGGTGCAGGCCCTCTTCCTCAAGGCGCTGTCCCAGCGGGTCAGCCCATGACCGCGCGCCCGGCTCGTATTTGATTCTAGAACTTCATTCGAGTTAAGTTAGCGTTCTGTTAGCAGCACCCTGCTGATCGCACCCTGCTAGCCGAACGAGAGGGGCCACGGCGTGCGCCGCACCATCTTCAACGAGGACCACGAGGCGTTCCGGGACACGATCCGGGCGTTCATCGAGGCCGAGGTCGCCCCGGTCTACGCGGACTGGGAGAAGGCCGGCCACCCGCCGCGCGAGTTCTACTACAAGCTCGGCGAGCTGGGCGTCTTCGGCATCCAGGTGCCCGAGGAGTACGGCGGCGCCGGCGAGACCAGCTTCAAGTACCAGGCGGTGGTCTCCGAGGAGTGCGCCCGCGCGGGCGTCAGCTTCGGCGGCTACGGGGTGCACGTCAACCTCGTCCTGCCCTACCTGCTGAAGTACGGCTCGGAGGAGCAGAAGAAGCGCTGGCTGCCGCCGTTCGTGTCCGGCGAGATGATGACCGCCATCGCGATGACCGAGCCGGGCACCGGCTCCGACCTCGCCGGCATGCAGACCACCGCGAAGCGGGACGGCGACCACTACGTCCTGAACGGCGCCAAGACCTTCATCACCGGCGGCGTCCTCGCCGACCGGGTGCTGGTGGTGGCCCGCACGTCCCCCGCCACCCCGGAGAACCGCCGCGCCGGGCTGTCGATCCTCGCCGTCGACACCAGGTCCGAGGGGTACTCGGTCGGCCGCAAGCTGGAGAAGATCGGGCTGCGCAGCTCCGACACCGCCGAGCTGTCGTTCACCGACGTCCGCGTGCCGGTGGAGGACCTCCTCGGCGAGGAGGGCCGCGGGTTCGAGTACCTCACCCACAACCTGGCCGAGGAGCGGCTCGGCATCGCGACCAGCTCCTACGCCTCCGCCGCGGCGGCCGTCGAGTTCGCCCGCAAGTACGTGCAGGAGCGCACCGTCTTCGGCAAGACCGTCTCGTCGTTCCAGAACACCAAGTTCGTCCTCGCCGAGTGCGCCACCGAGGTCGAGGCGGCCCGCTCCCTCGTCGACCGCTGCATCGAGGCGCTGGACGCCGGGGAGCTCACCCCCGCCGACGCCGCCGTCTGCAAGCTGTTCTGCACCGAGGTGCAGGCCCGCGTCGTCGACAAGTGCCTGCAGCTGCACGGCGGCTACGGCTACATCCTGGAGTACCCGATCGCCCGCCTGTACGCCGACGCCCGCGTCACCCGCATCTACGGCGGCACCAGCGAGGTGCTGAAGACCATCATCGCCAAGGACCTCCAGGTCTGACGGAAGGGGAAGCGAGATGACCGACAACCGGGTCGCCATCGTCACCGGCTCGGCGCGCGGCATCGGCGCCGCCACGGCCGTCCGGCTGGCGAGGGAGGGCTTCGCCGTCGCGGTCTGCGACCTCGACGCGGCCGCCTGCGCCGGCACCGTGGAGACGATCGAGAAGGACGGCGGGACGGCCCTCGCCGTCGCCGTGGACGTCGCCGACTCCGCGGCGGTGACCGCCGCGGTCGCGCGCGTCGCCGCCGAGCTGGGCCCGCCCGCGGTGCTGGTGAACAACGCCGGCGTCCTGCGCGACAACCTGCTGTTCAAGATGTCCGACGACGACTGGGACACCGTCATGGCGGTGCACCTGCGCGGCTCGTTCCTGATGAGCCGCGCCGCGCAGGAGCACATGACGAAGGCCGGCTGGGGCCGCATCGTGAACCTGTCGTCGGTGTCGGCGCTCGGCAACCGCGGCCAGGCCAACTACTCGGCCGCCAAGGCGGGCCTGCAGGGCTTCACCAAGACGCTGGCGATCGAGCTCGGCAAGTTCGGCGTGACCGTCAACGCGATCGCCCCCGGGTTCATCGCGACGGAGATGACCGCGGCGACCGCCGCCCGCGTCGGCGTCGACTTCGAGGACTTCAAGGCCGCCGCCGCCAAGGAGATCCCGGTCCGCCGCGTCGGCGTCCCCGAGGACATCGCCGGCACGGTCGCGTTCCTGGTCAGCGACGACGCGTCCTTCGTGTCCGGCCAGGTGATCTACGTGGCCGGTGGTCCCCGCGCGTGACGAGGCGCCCCGCGGGCGGGACCGGGAGGCGACGGAGGAGTCGCTGCGGGCGGCGGCGGTCGCGCTGCTGCGCCGCGGCGGCGTCCTCGCCGGGCTGAACCTGCGCCAGGTCGCCGACGAGGCGCGGGTCAACCGCGGGCTGGTCTACCAGTACTTCGGGTCGCGGCGGTCGCTGCTGCGCTCGGCGCTGTTCCACCGGTCCCGGCCGAACGCCGAGGACGCGGTGGACGCCGCCGGGCTGCCGCTGCGCGAACGGCTGTCCCGGCTGTTCTGGACGAGCCTGCGCAACCCCGAGCCCGTCCGGCTGGCCACCCTGCTGGTGCTGGACGGCGACGACAGGCCGCGCGTCCTGCTCAACCGCGGCGCCGGCCGCGCCGGGCTCGCCGCGGAGGCCGCGCGGGGCGAGCTGCCGGTCGGGGACGTCGAGGCCGTGCAGGCGGCGATCGCGTCGACGATCTACGGGTACACGCTGCTGCGCGAGCATCTCGCCCGCGAGATCGGCCTCCCGGCGGAGGAGCTCGACAAGCGCATGGCCGAATGCGTGGAGGCCATGTTCTCCCGCCGGCCCGATCAGTAGGCCCGCGCCCCGGCGAGCTGCCGCGACAGGGCCGCCGGGGCGTCCGCCATCGACGGGCCGTACCAGGTCAGGAACCGCCCGCTGACGAGCGCGACGTCGAGGCCGGGGAAGGACTCGGGGCCGTCGTCCCCGGTGAACGCGTACGGCTCGTCGGGCAGGACGACCAGGTCCGCGCCGGCCGCGTTCAGCTCGTCCAGCGGGACCTTCGGATAGCGGTCGGGATGGCCGGCGTAGACGTTGGAGACGCCCAGGCGCCGCAGGACGTCGCCGGCGAACGTGTCGCGGCCGACGACCATCCACGGCCGCCGCCAGATCGGGATCACGGCCCTGCGCGGCGCGCCCGGCGAGACGTCCGCCCAGACGCGGGACGCCTCGTCCAGCCAGCCGGGCGCCGGGACCCGGCACGCCTCGGCCAGCATGCGGCGCAGCGACGCCAGGGCCTCGTCGACCGTGCGGATCTCCGTCATCCAGACGGGGATGCCGGCCGCGCGCATGGCCGCCACGTCGGCGGGGCGGTTCTCCTCGGTGTTGCCCAGGACGACGTCCGGGCGCAGCCCGGCGATGCGCTCCAGGTCGGGGTTCTTCGTGCCCCTGACGCGCGCCACGTCCAGGCCCTCGGGGCGGGTGCACCAGTCGGTGGCCCCCACGAGCAGTTCCGGCGCGGTCACCGCGACCGTCTCCGTCAGCGACGGCACGATCGACACGACCCGGCGCACCCTCTCCGGCACCGGAACCGCGTACCCGGTGTCATCGCGAGGCATCGACACCCCCCGTCGCCTACACGTTGCGCCGGTACTGCCCGCCGACCTCGAAGAACGCGTCGGTGATCTGCTGGAGGCTGCACACCCGCGCCGCGTCCATCAGCACCGCGAACACGTTCTCCCCGGCCCGCGCGGCCTCCTTGAGCGCGGCGAGGGCCGCCTCGGCCTCCCCGCGGTGCGCGGCCTGGAACGCGCGGACGCGCTCGAGCTGGGAGCGCTTCTCCTCCTCGGTGGCGCGGGCCAGCTCGATCGTCTTCGGCGTCCCGTCGTCGGCGTCCGGCGGCCGGAACGTGTTCACCCCGATGATCGGCAGGGAGCCGTCGTGCTTGCGCTGCTCGTACAGCATCGACTCGTCCTGGATGCGGCCCCGCTGGTAGCCGGTCTCCATCGCGCCGAGCACGCCGCCGCGCTCGCTGATCCGGTCGAACTCGGCGAGCACCGCCTCCTCGACCAGGTCGGTCAGCTCGTCGATGATGAACGACCCCTGCAGCGGGTTCTCGTTCATCGCGAGACCCCACTCCCGGTTGATGATCATCTGGATGGCCAGCGCCCGGCGCACCGACTCGGCCGTCGGCGTCGTCACCGCCTCGTCGTAGGCGTTGGTGTGCAGGCTGTTGCAGTTGTCGTAGATGGCGATCAGCGCCTGCAGCGTCGTCCGGATGTCGTTGAAGTGCATCTCCTGCGCGTGCAGGGAGCGGCCGGAGGTCTGCACGTGGTACTTGAGCTTCTGGCTGCGCTCGTTGGCGCCGTACCGGTCCCGCATGGCGATCGCCCAGATGCGGCGGGCCACGCGCCCGAGGACGTTGTACTCGGGGTCCATGCCGTTGGAGAAGAAGAACGACAGGTTGGGCGCGAAGTCGTCGACGTCCATGCCGCGCGCCAGGTACGACTCGACGTAGGTGAACCCGTTGGCGAGGGTGAACGCGAGCTGGCTGATGGGGTTGGCGCCGGCCTCGGCGATGTGGTAGCCGGAGATCGACACCGAGTAGAAGTTGCGGACGCCGTTGGCGATGAACCACTCCTGGATGTCGCCCATCATCCGCAGCGAGAACTCGGTGGAGAAGATGCAGGTGTTCTGCCCCTGGTCCTCCTTGAGGATGTCGGCCTGCACGGTCCCGCGCACGGTCGACAGGACGCGCGCCCGGATCTCGGCGGCCTCCTCCTCGGAGGGCTCGCGCCCGTGCTCCTCGCGGAAGGCGTCCAGCCCCTGGTCGATGGCGGTGTTCAGGAAGAACGCCAGGATCGTCGGCGCGGGCCCGTTGATGGTCATCGACACCGACGTGGTGGGCGAGGACAGGTCGAACCCGTCGTACAGCGCCTTCATGTCGTCCAGCGTGGCGATGGACACGCCGGACGTGCCGACCTTGCCGTACACGTCGGGGCGCTCGTCCGGGTCCCGCCCGTACAGGGTGACCGAGTCGAACGCGGTCGACAGCCGCGTCGCGGGCTGCCCCTCCGACAGCAGCTTGAAGCGGCGGTTGGTGCGGAACGGGTCGCCCTCGCCCGCGAACATGCGGGCGGGGTCCTCGTTGTCGCGCTTGAAGGGGAACACCCCGGCGGTGAACGGGAACCTGCCGGGCAGGTTCTCGTTCCGCAGGAACCGCAGCAGCTCCCCGTGGTCGGTGTAGCGCGGCAGCGCGACGCGCGGGATGCGGCTGCCCGACAGCGACTCGCGGGCCAGCCTGGTGCGCAGCTCCCTGCCGCGGACCTTCACGACCTGCTCGTCCCCGGAGTAGGACTCCACGACGGCCGGCCAGCCCTCGATCAGCTCGGCGCTGCCCGGCTCGACGTCGCGGCGCGCCTTCTCCAGCAGCGCCTCGACCTCGGAGGCGTCCTCCAGCTCGGCGCGCACCTCCTCCAGCCGCTGGACGCGCCGCACCGCCTCCATCTGCCGCACCGTGCCGGCGTGGTAGGCGCGCACGGTCTCGGCGATGTCGGACAGGTACCGCACCCGGCCGGGCGGGATGATCGCCGCGGCGCCGGTGGAGGTCTTCGTCGCGACCCGCGGGAGGGCGCCGTCCCGCAGCTCCAGCCCGTGCCCGGCGAGGAGCCCGCCGAGGTGCTGGTAGAGGGCCGTCACGCCGTCGTCGTTGAAGGTGGCGGCGCTGGTGCCGAACACCGGCATGTCCTCGGGCCGCCGCCCGAACGCCTCCCGGTTGCGGACGAGCTGCCGCGACACGTCCCGCAGCGCGTCGGCCGCGCCGCGCCGCTCGAACTTGTTGATCGCGACCACGTCGGCGAAGTCGAGCATGTCGATCTTCTCGAGCTGGGACGCGGCGCCGAACTCGGGCGTCATCACGTACAGCGACACGTCCACCAGCGGGACGATCGCGGCGTCGCCCTGCCCGATGCCGGGCGTCTCCAGGATGACGAGGTCGAACCCGGCGGCCTTGCAGGCGGCGATGATGTCCTCGACGTTGTCCGGCAGCTCGCGGGCGCCCCGCGTCGCCAGGGAGCGGAAGTAGACGCGGTCGCCGTCCAGGGAGTTCATCCTGATCCGGTCGCCGAGCAGCGCGCCGCCGCCGCGCCTGCGGGTCGGGTCCACGGCCAGGACCGCGACGCGCAGCCGGTCGCCCTGGTCCACGCGCAGCCGCCGCACCAGCTCGTCGGTGAGGGACGACTTGCCGGAGCCGCCGGTGCCGGTGATGCCGAGCACGGGGACGCGGCGCGCGGCCGCGGCCTCGGCGATCCGCGCCCGGTCGCCGTCCGGCAGCCGCCCCGCCTGCAGGCAGGTGATCGCCCGCGCCAGGGCGCGGCGGTCCCCCGCCAGGACGTCGTCCGCCGGGAGCGGCTCGGCGGCCAGGTCGACGTCGCACTCGCGCACCAGCTCGTTGATCATCCCGGGCAGGCCGAGCCGCTGCCCGTCCTCCGGGGAGAAGATCCGCACGCCCGACCCGGACAGCCGCGCGATCTCCTCGTGCACGATCACGCCGCCGCCCCCGCCGAACACCTTCACGTGCTCGGCGCCGGCCTCCTTCAGGCTGCGCGACAGGTACTCGAAGTACTCGACGTGGCCGCCCTGGTAGGAGCTGATCGCCACGCCCTGCGCGTCCTCCTCCAGCACGGCGTCGACGACCTCGCGGACCGAGCGGTCGTGCCCCAGGTGCACCACCTCGGCGCCCTGGGACTGCAGGATGCGCCGCATGATGTTGATGGCCGCGTCGTGGCCGTCGAACAGCGCGGCCGCGGTCACGAACCGGACCGGGTGCCTCGGCGCGTGCAGCTCCCCCGTCACCGTCCCACCACCAAACCTTGGACTTCCAATATTTGGAAGTTAAAATAGTTTCCGTGCGCGAACCAGTCAAGACGGCATACGGTGTTGCGGTGCCCGACACCCCCGACCCCATCGCCGAGGCCCACCGCCAGTGGAGCGCCCGCTGGCCCGAGCACGCCGACCACATGGCGGCCGTCACCTCCGTGATGCGCGCCCAGCAGCTCCTGCTCGGCCGCGTCGAGGCCGTCCTCAAGCCCTACGGGCTGACGTTCGCCGCCTTCGAGGCCCTGCGCCTGCTCGCCTTCACCCGCACCGGCACCCTGCCCATGGGCAAGATGGGCACCCGCCTCATGGTGCACCCCGCCTCGGTGACCAACGTGATCGGGCGCCTGGAGCGGCGCGGCCTCGTCGGCCGCGGCCCCTCCCCCGACGACCGCCGCGTCGTCCTCGCCACCATCACCGACGCCGGCCGCGACCTCGCCGAGGAGGCCACCGCCGCGCTGAACGAGTCCGGCTTCGGCATCGCCGGCCTCCCCGCCGCGCAGGCGACGGAGATCACCGCGGCCCTGCGCGCCGTCCGCGTCTGCGCCGGCGACCTCCCCTGACCGCCGCCGCGCGGCTGTGGCACCGTGAGGGCATGGGTGATGAGACGGTCTTCACGTACGGGGCGCCGCAGCTGAAGTTCGGGGCCGGGGCGGCGGACGAGATCGGGTTCGACCTGGCGCAGTACGGGGCGCGGCGGGTGCTGGTCGTGACCGACGCCGGGGTCGCCGCGACGGGCGGGCCGCAGCGGATCGCCGACGCGATGAAGGAGTACGGGATCGCGGCCGCCGTGTTCGACGGCGTGCACGTGGAGCCGACGGACGACAGCCTGCGGCGGGCCGTGGAGCACGCGCGGGAGACCGGGCCGTACGACGCGTACGTCGCGGTCGGCGGCGGGTCCAGCATCGACACCGCCAAGGCCGTGAACCTGATGACGACCAACGACGGCGACCTCGCGGAGTACCTGAACCCGCCGATCGGGGCCGGGCGCGCGCCCGAGCGGCCGCTGCTGCCGCTGGTCGCCGTGCCGACCACGACCGGCACCGGGGCCGAGAGCACGACCGTGTGCGTGCTCGACGTGCTCGACCTGCGGGTCAAGACGGGGATCAGCCATCCGCGGATGCGGCCGGTGCTCGCCGTGGTGGATCCGGAGCTGACGATGTCGCAGCCGGCCGGGGTGACCGCGTCGGCGGGCATGGACATCCTGTGCCACGCGCTGGAGAGCTACACGGCGCGCCCGTACGACGAGTTCGCGCGCAAGCGGCCGGAGCAGCGGGTGCCGTACTGCGGCGCGAACCCCGTCTCGGACATGTGGGCGGAGAAGTCGCTGGGCCTGCTGGCCCGGTCGTTCCGGAGGGCCGTCCGGGACGGGGACGACCGGGAGGCCCGCACGGACATGGCGCTCGCGGCGACGTTCGCCGGGCTGGGGTTCGGCAACGCCGGCGTGCACATCCCGCACGCGAACGCCTACCCGATCGCGGGGCGGGTGAAGGACTTCCGGCCGGACGGCTATCCGGTCGGCGAGCCGATGGTCCCGCACGGCATGTCGGTGGCGCTGACCGCGCCCGAGGCGTTCCGCTTCACGTTCGAGGCGCGTCCCGAGCGGCACGTGCGCGCCGCCGAGCTGCTCGATCCGGGGATGGAGCGGCCCGGCGACGCGGCCGAGCACCTGCCGCGGGCGGTGCTGCGGCTGATGCGCGACATCGGGATGCCCGGCGGCATCGGCGGCGTCGGGTACGCGGAGGGCGACATCCCCGGGCTCGTCGAGGGGGCCATGAAGCAGCAGCGGCTGCTGGCGATCGCGCCGCGCCCGGTGGACGAGGACGCCGTCGCGGGGATCTTCCGGCGGTCGCTGAGCCTGTGGTGAGCCGCGCCCCCGGTGAGCCGCGCCCGCGGTGGGCCGCGGGTGCGGCGGGTCAGCGCTCGCGCACCCACGCGTCGATCAGGTCGGCGGCCTGCGGGCGCGATCCGGGCAGGTAGTGGCTGTCCTTGATGAATTCGAGGGTCTTGTCCCGGGCGGCGAGGGCGCCGAAGATCGCGCGGGCGTCGCTGTCGTAGACGCACTCGTCGGCGGTCGCGTGCACCACCAGGGACGGGACGGTGATCCGCGCGAGGTGCGGCGCGGCGGCGCACTGCGAGGTGCGCAGGCTCCACATCGACAGCCAGGTGCGCAGCGTGCACAGGGAGCCGATGCCGAACACGCCGTAGTTGGCCTTGGCGGGGTCGCCCAGGTAGCAGCGGCCGGGTTCGCGGTCGGACGGCTCGATCGACGGGTCGATCATGCGCAGGTCGGCCCAGGTGCGGTGCACGGTGAACAGGGCGTCGCGGGCGCGGGTGCCCTCCAGCGCGTCCAGCCGGGCCAGGACCCAGTCGGTGATGCGCTCGTTGCGGGCGCGCTGGGCGGCGCGGTAGCGGGCCTGGAACTCCGGGTCGAAGGGCGGGCC
The DNA here is from genome assembly GCF_040302145.1 of Spirillospora sp. NPDC127506. Taxonomy (NCBI): domain Bacteria; kingdom Bacillati; phylum Actinomycetota; class Actinomycetes; order Streptosporangiales; family Thermomonosporaceae; genus Spirillospora; species Spirillospora sp. NPDC127506. The sequence continues at coordinate 10,826 of NZ_JBEORG010000053.1, forward strand.
GTTCCCGGGGTCGAACGGGTCCAGGGACGGGTCGGCGGACAGGGCGTCGGTCTCGTCCGTCACGGACGGGTCCATCCAGGCCGTGAGGACCTCGGGGCGGCCCGAGTGCGCGGCGAGGGCGATGAACAGGTCCCCGGCCGGCAGGTCCTCGATGGCCGGGACCGGGCGCATCCCGGCGACCGGCGTGACGTTCGGCTCGACGGCCTGGGACTGGTAGGCGGCCATGAGGGAGCCGCCGCCAGAGTTGCCGAGCAGCACGACCCGCTCGGCGCCGGCCTCCTCGCGCAGCCACCGCACGCCGGTGCCGATGTCGGCGAGGGCGTGGTCGAGCAGGAAGTGCGCCTCGTCGCCGCGGAACCGGGTGTTCCAGCCGAGGAAGCCGTACCCGCGCGCGGCCAGGTGCTCGGCGAGGTAGTGCTCGGAGAAGTCGACGTTGTAGTGGGTCGCGATGAACGCCGTCCTCGGCCGCCTGCCGGCGGGCCGGTGGTAGACGCCCTGGCACGGGTGGCCGCCCGCGCCCGCCCGGCCGGCCGGCGGCGACGGCAGCCCCACGAAATCCCTGGTAATCACGATCCCTTATGCTGCGGCTCACATCCGTTATGTCGCAAGGAGGCATTGATGACGGATTCGCCGACAATGACGTACGGCGGCTATCTGCGGCTCGATGATCTTCTGTCCTGCCAGGAGCCGAAGACCCGCGCCCACGACGAGCTGCTGTTCGTGATCATCCACCAGGTCTACGAGCTGTGGTTCAAGCAGATCCTGCACGAGGCGGCGCTGCTGCAGCGCCGGCTGGAGGACGGCAACAGCGCCGGCTCCCTCGCCACCGCGCGCCGGATCACCAAGATCCTCAAGACCGTGGTCGGGCAGCTGGACGTGCTGGAGACGATGACGCCCCGGCAGTTCGCCGCCTTCCGCAACGTCCTCGGCAGCTCCAGCGGGTTCCAGAGCGAGCAGTTCCGCGAGATCGAGGCCGTGCTCGGGCGGCGCGCCTTCCCCGCGTCGGTGCTGCGGGACGACGAGCGGCTCCGCGCCGCGGTGTCCCGCCCGTCGATGTTCGACTCGCTGCTGCGCTACCTGGACGGCCACGGGTTCCCCGTCCCGCGCGAGGCCCTGGAGCGGGACACGTCCGAGCCGTGGGAGCCCGACCCCGGCGTGCAGAAGGCGCTGCTCGCCGTCTACGCCGACGAGTCCGGCCCGGCCGCCGAGGTCTGCGAGGCGCTCGTCGACATGGACGAGGGCGTCCAGGAGTGGCGCTACCGGCACCTGAAGATGGTCGAGCGGACGATCGGGGCGAAGCTCGGCACCGGCGGGTCGGCGGGCGCCGACTACCTGCGCCGGACGCTGTTCGCCCCCGCGTTCCCGGACCTGTGGGAGGTCCGCTCCCAGACCGAGGAGGCGCCCGTCCATGGCGGCTGACGGGGCGGCCGGCGGGGCGGCCGGCGGCGAGCGGGTCGCGATCGTCGGGGCCGGCCTCGCGGGCTGCCTGCTCGCGGTGCTGCTGGGCCGCCGCGGCATCCCGGTCACGGTGTACGAGCGGCGCCCCGACCCGCGCGTCGCGGGCGCCGAGCGCGGCCGCTCGATCAACCTGGCGATCTCCGCCCGCGGGCTCGCCGCGCTGGAGCAGGTCGGGCTGCGCGAGGAGTCCCTCAAGCAGGCGCTGCCCATGCACGGGCGGATGGTGCACCCGCTGCCGGGCGCGCAGAACTTCCAGCCCTACAGCGCGGACGGCGAGCTCGCCATCAACTCCATCGGCCGCGCCCAGCTGAACCAGTCGCTGCTGGACACCGCCGAGGCCACGCCCGGCGTCACGCTCCGGTTCTCCCGGCGCGTCACGGGGGTGGACGCCGACGCCGGGGCGCTGCTGTTCGAGGACGCGGACCCCGAGCCCGCCGGCGTCGTCCTGGCCGGGGACGGCGCCTACAGCGCGGTCCGCCGGTCCCTCGGCTTCGACCACGACGCCGACTTCCTGGAGCACGGGTACAAGGAGCTGACCGTCCCGCCCCGGGACGGGGAGTTCGCGCTCGACCCGGACGCGCTGCACATCTGGCCGCGCGGCACCTCCATGATGATCGCGCTGCCGAACCTCGACCGGTCGTTCACCTGCACGCTGTTCTGGCCGAAGGGCGACTTCGACGCGCTCGACACGCCCGGGAAGGTCACCGCCTACTTCGAGGAGCACTATCCGGACGTAGTGGACCTGATGCCCGGCCTCACCGACGACTACGCGAACAACCCGGTCGGGTCGCTGGTGACGGTCCGGGCCTGGCCGTGGACCCGGTACGGCGCCGGCGCGACCGTGGCGCTGCTCGGCGACGCCGCGCACGCGATCGTGCCGTTCTTCGGGCAGGGCGCCAATTGCGCGTTCGAGGACTGCATCGAGATCGACGCCTGCCTCACCGAGGCGGGCGGCGACTGGCGGCGCGCCCTGTCGCTCTACCAGGAGCGGCGCAAGGCCAACACCGACGCGATCGCCGAGATGGCGCTCGACAACTTCATCGAGATGCGCGACCGGGTGTCGTCCCCGGTGTACCGGGCGAAGCAGGCCGCGACGCACGCGCTGGAGCGGCGCCTCGCCGGGCGCTACGTCTCCCGCTACGAGCTGGTGTCGTTCTCGACGCTGCCGTACGCGGAGATCCCGGCCCGGATCCGGCGGCAGAACCTGATCCTGGGCGCCGCCGCCGCGGGCGGGGCCGCCGCGCTCGCCCTGGCCGTGCGCGCCGCCCGGCGGCGCTGACGCGCGGCGCCGGGGGGCGGGCTCAGCGGCGGCGCCGGCGGCGGCCCGCGAAAAGGTCGGCGACGGCCGCCGCCAGCGCCGCCAGCACGAACCCCGCGATGACGATCAGCCCGTGCCGGAACGCGGCCGCCCAGTCCCCGCGGGTGCCGGCCACGGCGGAGAAGAACACCGCGCCGACGGCGGCGACGCCCATCGCGGTGCCGACCCGCTGCCCGGTCTGCAGGACGCCCGCCGCGCTGCCGCCCTCGGTGTAGCGGACCTCCGACAGCGTCAGCGTCTGGTTGGGCGCGATGACCAGGCCGCTGCCGAGCCCCGCGACCAGCAGCGGCGCCGCCGTCGCCCAGGCCACGCCGCTGCCCGGCCGCAGCTCCACCGCCACCCACGCGGCGCCGAGCCCGATCAGCACCAGCACCAGCCCGGCGGCGACGAGCGGGCGCCCGTAGCGCGACACGATCCGGCCGCCGACCGCCGAGGCGCACCCGGACCCGACCGCGAACGGCGTGATCGCGAGGCCGGCGCCTAGCGCGCTGTAGTCCAGGCCGTTCTGCAGGTAGAGGGTGAAGATGAAGAAGATCGCGGTGAACCCGGCGAAGTACAGCAGCGCGATCGCCGACCCGAGCGAGTAGGAGCGGAGCCGGAACAGCTCCAGGTCGACCATCGGCGCCCCCGCGCGGCGCTCCCAGGCGACGAACACGGCGAGCAGCGCGGCGCCCGCGAGGAGCAGCAGCCACTTGAGGCCGGTGCGCCACTGCTGCTCCTGCACGAACGGCAGCAGCACGCACACGACGCCGGCGCCGAGCAGCAGCACGCCGAACGGGTCGAGGCCCTGCCGTTCGCCGTAGACGGGGGCGGGCAGCATCCGCCAGGCCAGGAACAGCGCCGCGATCCCGACGGGGACGTTGACGTAGAACACCCACCGCCAGCCGTCCGCGGACCCGCCGAGCGCGATCAGCCCGCCGCCGAGCAGCGGCCCCACGGCGGTGGCGATCCCGATGACGGCGCCGAGCGCGCCGAACGCCCGGCCCCGCTCGGCGCCCTGGAACAGCTGCTGGATGAGGCCCGCGACCTGCGGGTTGAGGATGCCGCCCGCGACGCCCTGGACGAGCCGGGCCAGGACGAGCAGCAGGACCGTCGGCGCGATCCCGGCGGCGGCGCTCGCCGCCGTGAACAGCGCGAGGCCGGACATGAACACCGCGCGGCGGCTGCGGGCGTCGCCGAGCCGCCCCGCCGGGACCAGGACGAGCCCGAACGTCAGCGCGTACCCCGACAGGATCCACTGCAGCTGCGCGTCCGAGGCGCGCAGGTCCGCCCTGATCGACGGGAGCGCCACGTTGACGATGCTGACGTCCAGCAGCGTCATGAAGGCCGCGACGAGGCAGACCGACAGCGCCCGCCAGCGGCGGGCCGCGTCCCGGCGGCGCTCGGCGGTGTCCGCGGGCTCCGGCTGCACGGCGGGCTCCTCTCCGGTGATCGCCGGGATGAAACACGGGGCGGGAACGCTCCCGCCGGGACGGCTGTGCCACAGTTGCCGGATGACCGACTCCGCTCCGGGGACCGGCCCCGACGAACCGCTGTGCTCCGCCAAGGGCTGCCGCGCCGCCGCCGTGTGGGCACTGCGCTGGAACAACCCGAAGATCCACACGCCGGACCGGCGGAAGATCTGGCTGGCCTGCGACGAGCACCGCGAGAGCCTGTCGGAGTTCCTGTCCCGCCGCGACTTCCTGAAGGACGTCGTGCCCTTCGCCGACCGCGACGCGCCCCCGGCCGGGGGCTAGGCCTCGCCGAGGACGGGCTCGCCGGCCGGCCCCGGCACCTCGGGCGTCCGGTCCCGCCAGCCCTCGGCCATCTCGGTGAGCCGGGCGGCGGCGTCCCGCGCGGGCGCGCCGCGGCCGACGGCGAGGCCGAGCAGGTACGCCGTCAGCGGCGCCCCGGGCCGCGCGACCCCGTGCGCGACGTCGCGGGCGAGATCGAGGATGAGGCTCTGGTCGATGTCGCCGCGTTCCAGGCCCAGTTCGACGCAGGCCGCCTTGATCCAGTCCTCCAGCACCGGCATGGGTACCCCTTTCGCACGTGGTCCAGGCAACTCTGCCCGCTCTCCCCCGATCAAAGCAGGCGCTCGGCGGCGGCGAGCTCCTCGGGGGTGTCGCAGTCGTACCAGGCCGGGCGGGCGCCCGCCGGGACCGCGACGGCCACCGGGTCCAGGGGGCCGAGCAGGCCGCGCAGGGACGCGCCGCGGTAGCCGTCCAGCGCCTCCCGCAGGGCGGCGGCCCGCCAGCAGCCGGCGAGCCACTGCTCGCGGCCCTCCCCGTCCAGCAGCACGGCGCCGGGGCGCTCCCCCATCGCGTCCAGCAGCCGGGCGAGGTGCGCGGGGCGCAGGAACGGCATGTCGGCGGCCAGCAGCGCCAGCCGGGGCGCCCGGACCTCGGCGAGCCCGGCGCGCAGCGCGGGCACCGGCCCGGCGCCGGGCGGGTCCTCGCGGACGACGACGGCGCCCGGCAGGACGTCCCGCCGCGGCCCCACCACGATCAGCCGGGACGCCCGCGCCGCGGCGGCGGCCGTCCACTCGATCAGCGCGCGGCCGCCCACCGGCGCGGCGGGCTTGTCGGCGCCGAACCTGCGGGCCCGCCCGCCGGCCAGCAGGACGGCGTCGAACTCCACTCAGCCGCCGATCGCCGACATGGGCCGGGCGGGCTGCAGGAACGACGGGTCGTCGATGCCGTGCCCGGCGCGCTTGGCCCACACCGCCTTGCGCCACCGGTCGGCCAGCTCGGTGTCGGTGGCGCCGCCGCGCAGCGCGTCGCGCAGGTTGGTCTCCTCGGTGGCGAACAGGCAGTTGCGGATCTGCCCGTCGGCGGTGAGCCGCACCCGGTCGCAGGCGCCGCAGAACGGCCGGGTCACCGACCCGATCACCCCGACGGTCTCGGGGCCGCCGCCGACCAGGAACGACTCGGCGGGCGCGCTGCCCCGGTCGTGCGCGGCGTCGGGGGCGAGGTCGAACTCGGCGGACAGCCGCTCCAGGATCTCGTCCGCGGTGATCATGTTCTCGCGGGTCCAGCCGTGCTGGGCGTCCAGCGGCATCTGCTCGATGAACCGCAGCCGGTAGCCGCGCTCCAGGCAGTACCGCAGCAGGGGGACGGCCTCGTGGTCGTTGATCCCGCGCATCAGCACCGCGTTGACCTTCACCGGCTCCAGCCCGGCGTCCCGCGCCGCGGCGAGCCCGGCCAGCACGTCGTCCAGCCGGTCGCGGTGCGCGAGCCGCTTGAACGTGTCGCGGTCGAGGGTGTCGAGGGAGACGTTCACCCGGTCGAGGCCCGCCTCGGCCAGCGGCGCGGCCAGCCGGTCGAGGCCGATGCCGTTCGTGGTGAGCGAGATCTGCGGGCGCGGCGACAGCTCCGCCGTCCGCCGCACGATGCCGGGGAGCCCGCGCCGCAGCAGCGGCTCGCCGCCGGTGTAGCGGACCTCGGTGATCCCCAGGTCCCGGACGGCGAGGCCCACCAGGCGGACCACCTCGTCGTCGGTGAGCAGTTCCGGCTTGGGCAGCCAGTCCAGGCCCTCCGGGGGCATGCAGTACGAGCACCGCAGATTGCACCGGTCGGTGAGCGAGACCCGCAGGTCCGTCGCGATACGGCCGAAGCTGTCGACCAGCACGGGCGCCCCTTCCTGCTGACCGGCGGCCCGCCCTCGCGGCCCGCCGGGGATTGCGGTCGGTCACACCAGCCTATTGCGGTGGTTGACGATTCGTCGCATCTCGTTGGACGGTGACGTTCCAGGGTGCGACAGGGAGGACGCGGTGGCAACGGTTCGCGAGTGGGAGTTCGCGGGGACGCGGGGCGCGGTCACTGCCCGGATCTGGGCGGACGGTGATCCTCGCTACATCGCCGTGCTCGTGCACGGCTACGGCGAGCACCTCGGGCGGTACGACCACGTCGCGGACGTCCTCGTCCGGCACGGCGCCGTCGTGTGCGGGCCCGACCACATGGGCCACGGCCGCTCCGCCGGCGACCGGGTCCTGATCGAGGACTTCGAGGACGTCGTCGCCGACGTCCACACGGTCGTGGAGTCGGCGCGCGGCGACCACCCGGGCCTGCCCGTCGTCATGATCGGCCACTCGATGGGCGGCCTGATCGCCGCCCGCTACGCCCAGCTGCACGGGAGCGGCCTCGCGGCCCTCGTCCTGTCCGGCCCGGTGCTCGGCCGCTGGCACGCCGTCGACGAGCTCCTCGCCCTGGACGAGATGCCCGACGCGCCGATCGACACGTCCACGCTCTCCCGCGACCCGGCCGTCGGCAAGGCCTACGGCGAAGACCCGCTCGTCTGGCACGGGCCGTTCAAGAAGAAGACCATCGAGGCCCTCGACGCGGCCCTGCGCCGCGTCGACGACCACGGGTCCCTGGGCGCGCTCCCCGCCTTCTACGTCCACGGGGAGGCCGACGAGCTCGTCCGCCCGGAGGACACCCGCACCGGCATCGAGGCGATCCGCGGCGAGGACCTCACCGAGCGCATCTACCCCGGCGCCCGCCACGAGGTCTTCAACGAGACCAACCGCGACGAGGTCCTCGCCGACGTGACCGCCTTCATCGACCGCGTCCTCGGCTGACCGCGTCGTCGACTGACCACGTCGTCGACTGACCGCGTCCCCGGCCGAGCGCGGCCGTCCGGCGGCGCGGCCCCGCCGCCGGACGGTCCCCGTCAGCCCTTCACGCAGATGAGCTGGCGGAGGTGCGCCACGACCTCGACCAGGTCGGACTGGGCGGCGATCACCGTCTCCAGGTCCTTGTAGGCGCCGGGGATCTCGTCGACGACGCCGCCGTCCTTGCGGCACTCGACGCCGCGCGTCTGCTCGACCAGGTCGTCCACGGTGAAGCTCTTGCGGGCCTCGCCGCGGCTCATCCGGCGGCCCGCGCCGTGGGACGCGGAGTTGTACGCGGTCTCGTTGCCGAGGCCGCGGACGATGTAGGTGCCGGTCGCCATCGAGCCGGGGATGATCCCGAGGTCGCCGCGGCCCGCGCGGATCGCGCCCTTGCGGGTGACGAGCAGCTCCTCGCCGCCGTACTCCTCCTCCGCCACGTAGTTGTGGTGGCAGGAGATCACCTGGCCCCAGCGGCAGCGCTTCTCGCCGAACCGCCTCGTCACCACGTTCTGCGCGAGCGCCATCATGACGGCACGGTTGCGGCGCGCGTACTCCTGCGCCCAGAACAGGTCGTGGCGGTAGGCGTCCATCTTGGGGGTGCCGGAGATGAACACCGCGAGGTCGCCGTCCGGAAGATCCTGGTTGTGGGGGAGCTTGCGGGCGGCCTCGATGTGGTGCTCGGCGAGCTCGTTGCCGATGTTGCGCGAACCGGAGTGCAGCACGAGCCAGATCGCGCCGTCATCGTCGGCGCACAGCTCCAGGAAGTGGTTGCCGCCGCCGAGCGTGCCCATCTGCCGGCGGGCGCGGCCGAGGCGGGCCCGCACCGCCGGGTGCAGGTCGTCGAACCGCTTCCAGAACTCGTACCAGCCGCGCTCATTCAGGTTCGGCAGCGCGGACGGGTCGACGGGGCTCTTGTGGGAGCCGCGCCCCACGGGGATCGCCTTCTCCAGCCGGTGCCTGATGCCGGCCAGGTCGTCCGGCAGGTCCTCGACCGTGAGGGACGACTTGACCGCGGTCATCCCGCAGCCGATGTCGACGCCGACGGCCGCCGGCGACACCGCGTTCCGCATCGCGATGACGGAGCCCACGGTGGCGCCCTTGCCGTAGTGGACGTCGGGCATGACCGCGAGGCCCTCCACCCACGGCAGGGAGGAGACGTTGCGGAGCTGGTCGAGCGCGACGTCGTCGACGGTGGCGGGGTCGGCCCACATCCGGATCGGGACGCGGCCGCCCTTGAGCGTCTGGTACGGCATGCCCTCTCCTTGATCGACGGGGACCGGACCGCGATCCATGAGGCCAGAACCACCGGCCGCCGTTCAACCGGTTTTCCCGCCCGGAGGGGTCACGGCCGCCCGGTGCGGCGGCGTTCGGTGAGGCCGAGCCGGTCCAGGTGGCGCAGCAGCGCGACGGCGACGCGGCGGTCGGTGCCCAGCGCCTCGGCGGCCTGGCCGGGCGTGAACGGCTGCGGCAGCCCGTCCAGGACGCGCAGCGCCGCCCGGTCGGCGCCCGGCAGCAGGACGATGTCGCCGCCGTCCTCGGGGATGCGCAGGACCGCGCCGGCCCGCTCGGCGGCCGACAGCCGGTCGCCGGTGAGGCCGAGCTCGCCGAGGCGGCCGGCCGAGGGCGGGGCGAAGGGGGCGTCGGCGAGGTCGGCGCGGAGCCGCTCGACGGCCCCAGTCCAGGGCGGGGGCGGCGTCGCGGCGATCGCGGTGGGGGCCGCGGGCCGCGGGTCGGGCGCGGGGCCGTAGACGCGGCCGGCGTCCACCCGCAGCGGCGGCCGGACGAGCGCGGTGACGAGCTGCCGGGCCGGGAGGCCGAGCCGCAGCCGGACGGTCTCCAGCGGGATGCCGGGCGCGTCCGGGCTGCCCGCGGCGTGCCGGGACGCCTCCTCGGCGAGCCGGTCGAACAGCGACGACCAGTGCGCGGGGTCGGCGACCCACTCGCCGTTCAGCGCGACGGCGTCCGGCGGCGGCGCGCAGCCCATCAGCGACAGCTCCGAGCGCCGCAGCACCCCGTGCCGGCGCAGCACGATCGTGCCGTCCGGCCGGTCCGGCCAGGACGCCAGCTCCCGCGCGCGGGCCGCCCCCGCGCCGCGCCGCACGAGCGTCGGCGGCCGGACGTCCAGCACGCTCACCCCGGCGATGGAGCGGCGCGCCGGGTCGCGCAGGACGCCGGTGTCGCCGAGGTGCAGGGCGAGCCGGGTGTTCAGGGTCAGCCGGGCGGTGTCGGGGCCGAGCGGCCGCAGCCCCACCGGGACGGCGGCCGAGCCGAGGTGCAGCGTCAGCCGCCGCGCGAGCCGCCCGGACGCCTCGCCGAACCGGGTGCGTACGTCGATGCAGGTCGTGTGGGTCCAGGCGCCGGGCGTGACGAGGGCCATGCCGCTGTCGACGCGCCCGGCGTCGCGGAGCGTCAGCACGACGCGGGAGACGCCGCCGACGGTCTCGCACGGCTCGTCCGCGCAGCCGATCGTGCGGACGCGGACGCGCTCCCCCGCGGGCATGAGCAGCAGCTCGTCGCCCACCGCGACCGTCCCGGCGGAGAGGGTGCCGGTGACGACGGTCTGCCGCCCGGCGGTGAAGGCGTGGTCGACCCACAGCCGCACCGGCGCGGCGGGGTCGGGGACGGGCAGCCGCCCGGCGAGCCGGTCGAGCGCGGCCGCCAGCTCCGCCACCCCGGCGCCGGTGGCGGCGCTGACCGCGACGGCCTCCACGCCGCGCAGCGCGGTGCCGGCGAGCCGCTCGCGCACCTGGCGCAGCGCGGGCCGGGCGTCGGCGAGGTCGGACTTGGTGACCGCGAGGACGCCGGCCCGGATCCCGAGCGCGCCGAGGGCCTCCACGTGCTCGGCGGTCTGCGGCATCCACCCCTCGTCGGCGGCGACGGCGAGCAGCGCGGCGGGCGCGGGGGCCGCGCCGGCGAGCATGGCGGGGACGGACCGCTCCCCGCCGGGCGCGTCGACGAACGCCACGCGGCGGCCGGACGGCAGCTCCGTCCACGCGCCCGCCTCCCCCGGCTCCTTGCCGGTGAGGGCGCGCACCAGCGCCGACTTGCCGTGCCCACCGTGTCCGGCGGTGGTGACGACCTGCATCAGCGTCCTTTCCGGGCCGAGACGCGAAAGGCCGTGCGGGGGGATTCCACGCGGGGGTCGTGCGGACGGGGCTCGCCCGATACGGGGTCCACGGAAGGCAACCCTAGGGACGCGGCGGCCCGGCGCAAAACCGGATCCGGCCCGGGGCCCGGACCGGAGAAACCCACTGACCTCACGTAAACCACAAACGACCAGAAATCGCCACCGGTTCAGTCCCGGCCGGAACCGGCATCGCCCGGCCGCCCGGCGTCCGCGTGGGCCTCGAAGTCGTCGACCATCCGGTGCACGAGCCGGGCCAGCCGCTCGCGGTCGCCGGGCGGCCAGGCGGCCAGGGCCCCGGCGATCCAGCGCCGGCCGGACGCCCGGATGGACGCCACCGCGTCCCGCCCGGACCCGCTGAGCGCGACCCGCCGGCAGCGGCCGTCGTCCGGGTCGGCCACCTGCACGACGTAGCCGGCCCGCTCCAGCCGCTGCACCTGCCGCGTGACGTGCGGCGCCTCCACCGCCAGCACGGCGGCCAGCTCGCCGGGGCGCATCGGGCCGCCGTCGGCCAGCGCGCGCAGCAGCGGAACGGCGGCGCGGTCGACGGGGACGCCGGCGGCGACGACCGTCCGGTCGTGCTGGCGGGCGCGGGTGAGCAGGTGCGCGACGCGGCTGAGCGCCCGCTCGATCTCCGCGATCCCGGCGTCGGCCGCGTCCGGCGGCGGACCTGGCGACATGCCGCGAACCCTACCGCTCTATGCTTACTTAACTTAAGTAAGCATGCCCGTGTCGGAGCAGGCGCCGCGCGGCCGGAACCCCCGCCGACCGGACGCCATCGGCCGCGGCGGTATCGGCCGCGGCGGGATGGCCGCGGCGGGATGGCCGCGGCGGGATCGATCGCAGTGGGGAGGTCCGCATGACCGGTGCACCGGCCACGGCGCGCACCGCGGCCGGGCATCCGGCGGCGCGGCCGGCGCCCACCGGCCGCATCCTGCTCGCGCTCGCCGCGGCCGGGATGGTCGTCTCGGTGCAGCAGACGCTCGTGCTGCCGCTGCTGCCCCAGCTCATGGTCCGGTTCGACGCGCCGATCACCGACGTGACGTGGGTGTTCACCGCGTCGCTGCTGGCCGGCGCGGTCGCCACCCCGCTGCTGACGCGGTTCGGCGACATGTACGGCAAGCAGCGGATGATCATGCTGACGCTGGTCCTGCTGCTGGCCGGGTCGGTGGTCTGCGCGGTGTCCGGATCGCTGCCGGTGCTCATCGCCGGCCGCGCCCTGCAGGGCGTGTCGTCCGCGATGATCCCGCTCGCCATCGGCATGATCCGGGACGCCTTCCCGCGCGAGCGGATCACCACGGCGATCGGCGTGGTCAGCGCCACCATGGGCGTCGGCGGCAGCGCCGGCATGATCGTGACCGGGCTGATCGCCGCCCGCACCGACAGCCACCGCCCGGTGTTCTGGATCACCGCCGCGCTCGGCGCCGCCGCGCTGGGGCTGGTCGCCGCGTGCGCCCGCGACGCCGGCGTCCGGGCCGGCGGGCGGCCCGACCTGCCGGGCGCGGCGCTCCTCGCCGCCTGGCTGGTCTGCCTGCTGCTGGGCATCAGCGAGGGCAACGCGTGGGGCTGGACGTCCGCCCGCGTCCTCGGCCTGTTCGGCGCCGCCGCCGCGCTGTGCGCGGTCTGGGTCGCGGTGGAGCGGCGGGTCCGCGCCCCGCTGGTGCGGCTGAACCTGCTGGTCGGGCCCCGGTCGCTGTCGGCGAACCTCGTCTCCGCGCTGCTCGGCTTCTCGATGTTCGCCGCGTTCACGCTGATCGCCGGGTTCGTGCAGGCCCCGTCCGCGGAGGTCGGGTACGGGCTGGACGGCTCGGTGCTGGACGTCGGCCTGTACATGCTGCCGAGCACCGCCACGATGCTGGTGTTCTCGTGGACGTCCGGGCGGATCGCCGCCCGGATCGGCACCGCCTGCACGCTCGCGGTCGGGTCGGCGTTCGCCGGGCTGTGCTACGTGTGGCTCGCGGTGTCCAACTCGCACGTGTACGACATGCTCGCGTTCAGCGCCATCCAGGGCATGGGGTTCGGGATCGCCTACGCGGCGCTCGGCACGCTCGCCGTCCAGCACGTCCCGATGGACCAGAGCGGCATCGCCAGCGGCATCAACTCGCTCGTCCGCACCACCGGCGGCGGCGTCGCCGGGGCCGTCACGGCGGCGGTGCTGGCCGGGCGGGTCGTCCCGGGGACCGACGTGCCCGCGCTCGGCGCCTACGAGCTGTGCTTCTGGATCGTCGGCGGGGGCGCCGCCGCGGCCGCCGTCATCGCCGTCGCGCACGCGCTGCGGCACCCCGACTGACCGGGCGCGGCGTCGGCCGGCGCGGGCCGCCGGAGCCGGACCGGACGGCGCGGGCCCTTGACGAACGGGCCCCGGGACATGCCCTATAGGGGTGCGGCCCGAAATCGCCGACCGGGGCCGCAGGCCAGACCGGGCCAGGGACCCGCCACCGGGAGGACCACATGGGCGCCTACGCGGCCGCGTACGAACGCAGCATCGCCGACCCGACCCGCTTCTGGGGGCTGGCGGCGCGCGACGTCCGCTGGCTCGTCCCGCCGGACCGGGTGCTGGACGACGGCGCTCCCCCGTTCTACCGCTGGTTCACCGGCGGCGAGCTGAACACCTGCGACAACGCGCTGGACCGGCACATCGAGGAGGGCCGCGGCGACCAGGCCGCGCTCATCTACGACAGTCCCGTGACCGGGACGGTGCGCACCTACAGCTACCGGGAGCTGACCGGCCTCGTCGCGCGGTTCGCCGGGGCGCTGCGCGCGCAGGGCGTCGACCGCGGCGACCGCGTCGTCATCTACCTGCCGATGATCCCCGAGGCGGTCATCGCGATGCTGGCGTGCGCCCGGCTCGGCGCGGTGCACTCGGTCGTGTTCGGCGGGTTCGCGGCGCGGGAGCTGGCCGTCCGCATCGACGACGCCCGCCCGAAGGCGGTCGTGTCGGCGTCCTGCGGGATCGAGGCGGGCCGGATCGTGGCCTACAAGCCGCTGCTCGACCAGGCGCTGGAGATGGCGCGGCACAAGGTCGAGCGGTGCGTGGTCCGGCAGCGCGAGCAGCTGCACGCCGACCTGGTCAAGCCGCGCGACGTCGACTGGGACGAGGCGGTCGCCGCCGCCGAGCCCGCCGAATGCGTGCCCGTCGCCGCCACCGACCCGCTCTACATCCTGTACACCTCCGGGACGACCGGGCGGCCCAAGGGCGTCGTCCGCGACAACGGCGGGCACGCGGTGGCGCTGCGCTGGTCGATGGAGAACGTGTTCGGCGTCGGGCCCGGCGACGTGTTCTGGGCCGCGTCCGACGTCGGCTGGGTCGTCGGGCACTCCTACATCGTCTACGCGCCGCTGCTGACCGGCTGCGCGACCGTCCTGTACGAGGGCAAGCCGGTGGGGACGCCGGACGCCGGCGCGTTCTGGCGCGTCGCCGCGCAGCACCGGGTGAAGGCGCTGTTCGCCGCGCCGACCGCGATCCGGGCGATCAAGAAGGAGGACCCGGACGGCGCGCTGCTCGCCGGGCACGACCTGTCGGCGCTGGACACCCTGTTCCTCGCCGGGGAGCGCCTCGACCCCGACACCTACCGGTGGGCGACGCGCATCCTGGACCGCCCCGTCGTCGACCACTGGTGGCAGACCGAGACCGGCTGGCCGATCGTGGCGAACCTGCGCGGGCTGGAGCCGATGCCGCTCAAGCCGGGCTCGCCCTCCGTCCCGGTGCCCGGGTACGACGTGCGGGTGCTCGGCCCGGACGGCTCGCCCGTCCCGCACGGCACCGACGGCGACATCGCGATCCGGCTGCCGCTGCCGCCCGGCACGCTGCCCACCCTGTGGCAGGACGACGAGCGGTTCGTCGAGTCGTACCTGACGAAGTTCCCCGGGCACTACCTGACCGGGGACGGCGGGCACATCGACGAGGACGGCTACGTGTGGGTGATGGGCCGCACCGACGACGTCATCAACGTGGCCGGGCACCGCCTGTCGACCGGGACGATGGAGGAGGTCATCTCCTCCCACCCGGCCGTCGCCGAGTGCGCGGTCATCGGCGTCCACGACGCGCTGAAGGGGCAGGTCCCCCGGGGGCTCGTCGTGCTGAAGAGCGGCGTCCTCGCCGAGCCGGAGGAGCTCGCCGCGGAACTGGTCGCGATGGTGCGCGAGCAGGTCGGGCCGGTCGCCTCGCTCAAGGAGATCACGGTCGTCCCGGCGCTGCCGAAGACCCGCTCGGGCAAGATCCTGCGCGGGGTGATGCGCGGCATCGCTGACGGCGCCGAGGTGACCGTCCCGTCCACCATCGAGGACCCGGGCGTCCTGGACGAGCTGCGGCCCGTCCTGCGCCGCGGCTAGGAGCGGCCGCCGGTCCGCTTCGGCCACAGCAGCACCACCAGGCAGACGCCCGCCGCGGCCAGCGCGATCTGCAGGACGGTCTCCCACAGGCTCCAGCCGCCGCTCGTCAGCCCGAACACCTGCGCCAGGCCCGTGCCGGCGAACGCGGCGACGACGCCGGTCGCCATCAGCAGCCAGAGCGGCATGCCCGGCCGGCCCGGCACGAGCAGCCTGCCGAGGACACCGATCACCGCGCCCAGGACGACGGCGGCCGCGAGCCCCCCGATGGTCATGGCGCGCTCCTCACCCCTGTCCCCCGGCAACGGCGCCTGGAGCCCTACCCGCGTCCCGGCGGGCGACACGGGCGGGCGGCACGGGCGGGCGGCACGGGGGCGGTGCCGGGGGGCGCCGGCGCGGGGGGTGCACCGGGAGGCGTCAGCGGACGACGAGCGCGTGCCGCCCGCGCGGGACCAGCTCGCCGATGACCGGAGCGCCCGGGATCTCCCCGGCGACGAGCAGCCCGCCGGAGGTCTGCGCGTCCGCCAGCAGCAGCCGCTCCTCCTCGGCGATCCGGCGGAAGTCGGTGTGCGGGGACACCCACGACAGGTTCCGCCGCGTCCCGCCCGGGACGAAGCCGTCCCGGACGGCGGCCCGCGCCCCGTCCAGGTAGGGGACGGCGGAGGCGTCCACGACGGCGGTGACGCCGCTGGCGCGCGCCACCTTGTAGAGGTGGCCGAGCAGCCCGAAGCCGCTGACGTCGGTGGCGCACTCGGCGCCCCGCTCCAGCGCGGCGAGGCCCGCCTCGGCGTTGAGCCGGACCATCGTCTCCACCGCGTGCGGGAACACCTCCCCGGTGGCCTTGTGCCGGGCGTTGAGGACGCCGGTGCCGAGCGGCTTGGTCAGCGACAGCGGGACGCCGGGACGGCCCGCGTCCAGCCGCAGCAGCCGGGCGGGGTCGGCGACGCCGGTCACCGCGAGCCCGTACTTGGGCTCGGGGTCGTCGATGCTGTGCCCGCCCGCGATCGCGCAGCCGGCGAGCGCGGCGACGTCCCGGCCGCCGCGCAGCACCTCGCGGGCCAGCTCGGCGGGCAGCGCGTCGACCGGCCAGCCGAGCAGGTTCAGCGCCATCAGCGGCTCGCCGCCGACCGCGTAGACGTCGGACAGCGCGTTCGCGGCGGCGATCCGCCCCCAGTCGTAGGCGTCGTCGACGACCGGGGTGAAGAAGTCGGCGGTGGACACCACCGCGCGGCCGCCGCTGATCCGCAGCACGGCCGCGTCGTCGCCGTCCGGCCCGCCGACCAGCAGGCCGTCGCCGCCTCCGGTGAGGCCGGTCACGAACCGCTCCAGCACCCCGGGCGGGATCTTGCAGGCGCAGCCGCCGCCGTGCGCGTACTGCGTCAGGCGTGCGACGGGGGCGAGGCGGGTCACCCGCACGATTTAACGCACAACTACCGCAAATGATCAAGAAACGGACAGTACGCGGGCCGTTACCGAGGAGCGAACATCCCGCCCGACCTGCCGATAAATCCGCGGAACCCTTGTCCGAACGACGTTCGGCATGATGCGATTCAGTCTCCTGCAAGTCATCACTTACTTTTTGAGGGGCGACATGGGGATTCGGAAGCAGGGCGCCGGGCGAGGCTCGTCGCCGGAAAGGCGGCGGGCCGAACCCGACGGGGCCGTCGCGGGCCGGACCGTCTGCACGACCCTGGCGAAGACCGCCGCCGAGCACGGGGACCGGCCCGCCTACTCCGACCGGATCGACGGCGAGTGGCGGACCCTCACCTGGGCGGACACCCGCACCCGCGCGCTGGAGACGGCCGCCGGGTTCGCCGCGCTCGGGCTGGCGCCCGGCGACGTCGTCGCGCTGATGATGCCGAACCGCTCCGAGCACGTCCTGGCCGACCTCGGCGCCGTGCACGCGGGCGGCGTCCCGACCACCGTCTACGCGACGCTCGCACCGGACCAGGTCGCCTTCGTGGCCGGGCACTGCGCGGCCAAGTACGCCGTGCTGGACGGCGCGGACCAGCTCCGCCGGTGGCGGCCCGTCCTCGACCGGCTGCCGGAGCTGCGCCGGGTCATCGTGGTGGACGCCGCCGCCTGCCCGCCCGGCGACCGCTACCTGACCTGGGACGACTTCACCGCCCTCGGCCGCGAGCGGCTCGCCGCCGACCCGGCCGGGATCGACCGCCGCTGGCAGGCGGTCGAGCCCGAGGACACCGTCACCCTGCTCTACACCTCCGGCACGACCGGCGACCCCAAGGGCGTCCTGATCACCCACTCGATGGTGCTGCACGAGTCGGCGATGGTGAAGCGCAGCTCGGTGCTGCCCAGCCACCCGTCGGGCGTGTCGTACCTGCCGTTCGCGCACATCGCCGACCGCGTCCTCAGCTACTACCTGCCGGTCACGCTCGCCGCGCACATCCACTTCTGCCCGGACCCGACGCAGCTCGCCGCCATCCTGAAGGAGGTACGCCCGCACTCGTTCTTCGGCGTGCCGCGCGTCTGGGAGAAGCTCATGGCCGGCATCCAGGCCGTCCTCTCCGCCGAGCCGGACGAGGCCAGGAAGAAGGCCGTGGCCGCCGCCCTGGAGGCGGGCCGGGCCTACGTGACGGCCCAGGAGTACGGCAACACCCTCACCCCGGAGATCACCGCGGCCTTCGAGCGGGCCGACGAGGCCGTCCTCACGCCCATGCGCGCCCTGCTCGGCCTGGACCGCGTCCGCCAGGCGTCCAGCGCCGCCGCGCCGCTGCCGCTGGACGTCGCCCGGTTCTTCTCCGGCCTCGGCCTGAAGATCTTCGACGCCTACGGCATGACGGAGACGACCGGCGCCATCACCGCCAACCTCGCCGACTCCTTCAAGCTCGGCACCGTCGGCCGCGCCCTCGAAGGCGTCGAGCTGAAGCTCGCCGACGACGGGGAGATCCTCGTCCGCGGCGCCACCTGCACCCCCGGCTACCTGAACCGCCCGGACGCCACCGCCGATCTGATCGACGCCGACGGCTGGGTGCACACCGGCGACATCGGCCGCCTCGACGACGACGGCTTCCTCAGCGTCGTCGACCGCAAGAAGGAGCTGATCATCACCGCGGGCGGCGAGAACATCTCCCCGTCCCTCATCGAGAACCACCTCAAGGAGCACCCGCTCATCGGGCAGGCCCTCGCCTTCGGCGACCGGCGCCCCTACGTCGTCGCGCTCATCACCCTCGACGGCGAGGTCGCCCCGGTCTGGGCCGCCGCCCACGGCATCGACACCACCGACCTCGCCGCGCTCGCCGACCACCCCCTCGTGCAGGAGGAGGTCGCCAAGGCCGTCCAGGACGCCAACGCCCGCCTGGCCCGCGTCCAGCAGGTCAAGAGGTGGCGCGTCCTCCCCGCCGAGTGGACCGCCGAGAGCGAGGAGCTGACCCCGACCCTCAAGCTCAAGCGCCGCGTCGTGCACACCAAGTACTCCCCCGACATCGACGCCCTCTACGAGGGCTGACCGGGGCACGGGGATACGATCACCAGCGGAGGCGTGTGAGCGCCTGGTGGCCTCCCCGGCCTTCAAAGCCGACGGTCCCGAGGATCTCGGGACGGCGGGTTCGATTCCCGTACGCCTCCGCCGCGCGGCCCGTCCCCCGGCAGTCCGGGGGACGGCGTAGCGTGGAGGCATGCGGGGGCGCAAGATCGCCTACGGGGTCATGATGGGGACGTGCCTCACGCTGTTCGTGCTGGCGTGGGCCGTCGTGCGGGAGTGGTCGCACACCGCCGCGATCGCGATGTCGGTGGCGGCGCTCGTCATCCCCCCGTTCGCGGCGGTCGTGGCGAACTGGAACATCGACCGCCGCGACTGAAGGCCGCCCCGCTGACGGAAAAAGCCAGAAACAGGACGAAACGGTCTGAACTCGTCGTTACTCGCGGGTTTCCGGGGTACGGTCCGGTTCATGGGGCGGATCACCGTGCGCAGGCCCGTGCTGCGGCTCAGTACGAGCGGGGTGCGCGGGCGCAGACCCGACACGCTCGCGGTGGAGGAGCCGCTGGAGATCCGGGTCGCCGGCAAGCCGCTCACGATCACGATGCGCACCCCCGGGCACGACTTCGACCTCGTGGCGGGGTTCCTGGCGGCCGAAGGGGTCATCGGGGGCGCGCAGGACCTCGCGACGATGCGGTACTGCGCCGACGCGCACGAGCAGAACACGCTCGACGTGGTGCTCGCGCCCGGGGTCGCGCCGCCCGACGACTCCATGACCCGGGCCTTCACGACGACCAGCGCGTGCGGCGTCTGCGGGAAGGCGAGCATCGAGGCGCTGCGCACCGACCGGCCCTACGAGGTGGGCGGCGACCCGGTGCGGGTCTCCCCGGAGGTCCTGGCCGCGCTGCCGGAGCGGCTGCGCGCGGCGCAGCGGGTGTTCGACCGCACGGGCGGGCTCCACGCCGCCGGGCTCTTCGACGCGGACGGCGGGCTGCTCGCGCTCCGGGAGGACGTCGGGCGGCACAACGCCGTCGACAAGGTCGTCGGGTGGGCGCTGCGGCGCGGGCGGCTGCCGCTCACCGGGACCGTCCTCATGGTCAGCGGGCGCGCGTCGTTCGAGCTGACGCAGAAGGCGATGACGGCCGGGGTCCCGGTGCTGGCGGCGGTGTCGGCGCCGTCGTCGCTGGCGGTGGAGCTCGCCGAGGACGCCGGGATGACGCTGGTCGGCTTCCTGCGCGGCGAGACCATGAACGTCTACGCGGGCGCGGAGCGCATCGCCCTGTGACGGGCGGCACTTGTCATCACAGGTCGAAAACCAAGCGGTAACTTGTTGGCCCGACCCCAAGAAACCACGGGTCTCACCGGAGTTGACTGCTCCCCCAATGGCATACGCGCGCGCGGAAGCGAGGACGGCATGACGAGGCCCCTGACAGACGGCGGAGCCGGCATCGACGAGCGCCATCCGCCGATCAAGCCTCGGCGCGTCTCCTTCGACTGGTCGCAGACCCCGCTGCACTGGGTGC
The DNA here is from genome assembly GCF_040302145.1 of Spirillospora sp. NPDC127506. Taxonomy (NCBI): domain Bacteria; kingdom Bacillati; phylum Actinomycetota; class Actinomycetes; order Streptosporangiales; family Thermomonosporaceae; genus Spirillospora; species Spirillospora sp. NPDC127506. The sequence continues at coordinate 30,605 of NZ_JBEORG010000053.1, forward strand.
CGGGCGATCCCGTCGCGACGCACATCATCAACTCGTTCCACATCGTCCTGCCCGAGGGCGAGAAGTGGTTCATCCAGTGCGTGAAGGACGCCCGCCCCCACATCAAGGACGAGCGCCTGCTGGAGGAGATCAAGGGCTTCATCGGGCAGGAGATGGTGCACGCCCGCTCCCACCAGGGCGTGCTCGACCAGATCCTGGCGGCCAACGGCATCGACGTCTCCAAGATCACCGACGCGGCGGCGAAGGGCAACGCCGAGCGGCCCGCGCAGATGGCGGCGCTCAAGGAGAGGAACCCGCGGGCGTGGCGGCGCCGGCTGCGGTTCGAGCTGGCCGCGGTCGCCTCGATCGAGCACTACACCGCCGTCCTCGGCCAGTGGATCATGGACAACGAGCGGTTCGAGAAGGCCGGGGTCGACCCGACCATGCTCGACCTGCTGCGCTGGCACGGCGCCGAGGAGGTCGAGCACCGGTCGGTGGTGTTCGACGTGTACAAGGCCATGGGCGGCCGGTACCCGATGCGCGTCGCGGCCTGGGTGGTGTCGCTGTTCTTCCTGTACTGGGCGCTGATCGGCGGGTCGCTGTACCTGCTCAAGCAGGACCCGACGATCAAGGGGCGGGTGACCCTGCCGCGCGTCTACCGGGCGTACCGGCGGTCGGTCCGGCTGGGGCACGTGCCGGGGATCTTCAAGCTGCTGCTCGGCGAGGCGCCCGTCTACCTGAAGCCGAACCACCACCCGTCGAAGGTGTGCTCGACGCCGCGCGCCCTGGAGTACCTGATGCGGTCGCCCGCGGCGAAGGCCGCCGGCTACGACCCGTACTGACACCGAGCCCCGCCTGAGGGCCCGTACCGCCGCGCCGTACGGGCCCTCGGGGTTTCCCGGGGCGCGATCCCCGGGCCGGCTTCCCGTGTCGGGGCTCACGTCCGCGTCCTCTTGACCGCGGGGGCGGTCCGGCACTTTATTAGCAAGATGTCCAATAAAGCGGCCCCCGGCCCCCTTCTCACCAGGCGCCGGGTCCGCGGGGACGGCGTCGACCTCGCCGTCTACGAGCAGGGCGACCCGTCGCGGCCGACGGTGCTGCTCGTCCACGGCTACCCCGACACCCACGCGGTGTGGGACGAGGCGGCCGCGCTGCTCGCCGGGCGGTTCCACGTCGTCCGGTACGACGTGCGCGGCGCGGGGGCGTCCACGCGGCCGCTCGGGCGCAGGCGCTACACGTTCGAGTACCTGATGTCGGACATGCGGGCCGTGCTGGACGCGGCCGCGCCCGACCGCAGGGTGCACCTGGTCGGGCACGACTGGGGGTCGATCCAGGGCTGGGAGGCGGTCTGCACCATGCCGGACCGCTTCGCCTCCTTCACCTCCATCTCCGGGCCGTGCCTCGACCACGCCGGGCACTGGATGCGGCGCCGGCTCGCCCGCCCCACCCCGTCCAACCTCCGGCGGGCGGCGGGGCAGGCCCTGCGGTCCTGGTACATCTGGTTCTTCCAGACGCCGGTCCTGCCGGAGCTGCTGTGGCTGGCCGGAGGGACCCGGCTGTTCACCCGCGCCCTGGCCGCCGGCGAGGGCGTCGCGCCGCGCCCCGGCCACCCGGCGCGGACGATGGCGCGCGACGCCGCGGCGGGGGTCGGGCTGTACCGGGCGAACATGCCGCGGCGGCTGCGCAGGCCGCGCGACCGGCGCACGGACGTGCCGACGCGCGTCATCGTCCCCACGAAGGACCCGTTCGTCTCCCCGCACCTGGTGGGCGGCCTTGCCGCGCACGCCCCGAACCTGTCGCTGAGCGTCCTGCCCGCCGGGCACTGGGTGCCGCGCAGCCACCCCGGGGACGTGGCGCGCTGGGTCGCCGAGCACGCCGCCGAGCACGCCGCCGGCGGCGCGGGCTGACCGCCGCCCGCCCGGGTACCCGTAGGGTGATCACCGGGGAGGGATGCCGCATGGCGGACGCCGTGGTCATCGGCGCGGGCCACAACGGGCTCGTCGCGGCCAACCTGCTGGCCGACGCGGGCTGGGACGTGGAGGTCCTGGAGGAGCAGCCGGAGCCGGGCGGCGCCGTGCGCAGCGACCGCGGCGCGCACCCCGACTACGTCAGCGACGTCTGCAGCGCCTTCTACCCGCTGGGCGTGGCGTCCCCGGTGATGCGCGCGCTGGACCTGGAGCGGCACGGGCTGCGCTGGCGGCACGCGCCCGCCGTCCTCGCCCACCCGCTGCCGGACGGGCGCGCCGCCGTCCTCGAACACGACCGCGACGCCACCGCGGCGGGCCTGGAGGCGCTCGGCGCGGGCGACGGCGACGCGTGGCTGCGGCTCTGCGCGCTGTGGGACGAGATGGGCGAGGGCGTCCTGCGCGCCCTGCTCACCCCGTTCCCCCCGATCAGGGCGGCGCTGCCGCTCGCGGCGGCGGTGCGCCGCGCGGGCGGGCTCCGCGTCGCGCGGTCGCTGCTCGCGCCCGTCCGCACGCTGGGCGAGCAGGAGTTCACCGGGCCGGGCGGGCCGCTGCTGCTCGCCGGGTCGGCGCTGCACACCGACATGTTCCCCGAGTCGGCGGCCGGGTCGGTGTTCGGCTGGCTGCTCGCCATGACCGGCCAGCGGCACGGGTGGCCGGTGCCCGAGGGCGGCGCGGGCGAGCTGGCGGCCGCGCTGGTGCGGCGGCTGGAGTCGCGCGGCGGGCGGCTCCGCTGCGGCGTCCGCGTCGAGTCGGTCGTCGTCCGGGACGGGCGCGCGCTCGGCGTGCGCACCGCCGGCGGGGAGCGGGTGCGGGCGGCGAAGGCCGTGCTCGCCGACGTGGCGGCGCCGGCCCTCTACGGCGGCCTGGTCGGCTGGTCCGATCTGCCGGCCTCGCTGCGCGCCGACATGCGCCGCTTCAGCTGGGACCACGCCACCTTCAAGGTCGACTGGGCGCTGTCGGGCCCCGTCCCGTGGGCGTCGCCGGGCGCCGCGCGGGCCGGGACGGTCCACCTGTCCCCCGGCATGGACGCGCTGACCCGCTACAGCGCCGACCTCGCGACCGGCCGCGTCCCCGCCGACCCGTTCGCGCTGCTCGGCCAGATGACGACCGCCGACCCCGCCCGCTCCCCCGCCGGGACGGAGTCGGTCTGGGCCTACACGCACGTCCCGCACCGGGTGAAGGGCGACGCCGGGCCCGACGGCATCACCGGCGCCTGGGACGAGCGTGACCGGAACGCCATGGCCGACCGGGTCGAGAACGCGGTGGAGCGCCTCGCGCCCGGCTTCCGCGCCCGGATCCTCGGCCGCCGCGTCATCGCGCCGCCCGCGTTCCAGGAGCACGACGCCAACCTGCGGAACGGCGCGCTCAACGGCGGCACCGCGCTGCTCCACCAGCAGTTCGTGTTCCGTCCCGTCCCGGGCCTCGGCCGGGCCGAGACGCCGGTCGCCGGGCTGTACCTGGCGTCGGCGTCCGCGCACCCTGGCGGGGGCGTCCACGGAGCCTGCGGGGCCAACGCCGCCCGCGCCGCGCTCGCCCACGCCGGGCCCGCGGGGCGCGTGCTCACCCCCGCCCTCGGCGCGCTGCGCCGGCTGCTGGCTCCGTAGCCCCGTTTTTGGCCGTCGCGGGGTTTTCCTGAGCGCCGGAACATGCGACCTTGACAGGACGAGCCGGGCGGCAACCACCCGGCGACCGGCACCGGAGCGTGAGTTATGCGGATTCGCGACATCCTGCGGCGGAAGGGGAACGCGGTGGCCACGGTTCGGCCCGACGCCACCGTGCGGCAGCTGCTCGCCGTCCTGGCCGAGCACAACATCGGGGCGGCGGTCGTCTCGCCCGACGGCGCGTCGATCTCCGGCATCGCGTCCGAGCGCGACGTGGTGCGGCGGCTCCACGACCACGGCGCCGGCCTGCTCGACCGGCCCGTCTCCGAGATCATGACCGCGGAGGTCCGCAGCTGCGGCCCCGGCGACAAGGTGGAGGACCTGCGCCGCACCATGACCGAGCACCGCTTCCGGCACGTGCCCGTCGTCGAGGACGGCCGCCTCGCCGGGATCGTCAGCATCGGCGACGTCGTCAAGAGCGCCATCGACGAACTGGAGAGCGAGCGCGAGCACCTGGTCGGCTACATCCAGGGCGCCCCCTGATCCTCCGGGGGGCCTACACGTAGGCGGGCAGCGGGCGGGCGGCCGGCGCCGACTGGACCTCCCGGTAGGCCAGGGCGAGGCGCTCCGCGGCCGTCCGCAGCGTGTCCGGCGGCAGCACGTACGGCAGCCGGACGTAGTCCTCCAGCACGCCGTCCGCGCCGAACACCGGCCCGGCGACGACCCGGACGCCGAGCCGCTCGGCCGCCTCCGCCAGCGCCGTCGCGACGGGCGCGCCGATCCGCGCCCACAGCGACATGCCGCCGGCCGGCAGGCGGAACTCCCAGCCGGGCAGCAGCTCGCGCAGCGCCCCGGCGAGCGCGTCGCGGTTCCGCAGCAGGCTCCGCGCGCGCTCGGCGCGCACCTCCTCCACCCGCAGCAGCAGCTCCCGGACGATCAGCTGGTCGAGCACCGGGCTGGCCATGTCGAAGGGCTCGCGGGCCAGCACCAGGCGGCGGGCCAGCGGCGCGGTCGTGCGGATCCAGCCGATGCGCAGCCCGCCCCACAGCAGCTTGGACGCCGACCCGATCGTGATCACCCGCCCGCCGCCGTCGTAGGCGGCGAGCGGCGCCTCGCGCGGCGCGCCCGGGTCGTGCGCGAGGTCGGCGAACGTCTCGTCGCCGACGAGGAACGCGTCGGCGCGGCGGGCCGCGTCGACGAGCGCGGCCCGGTCGCCGGCGCCCATCAGGTGTCCGGTCGGGTTCTGGAAGTCGGGGATCGTGTACGCCATCCGCACGGCCGCCTGCCGCATGGCCCCGGCGGCGAGTTCGACGTCCCAGCCCTCGTTGACGCCGACCGGGACCAGCCGGGCGCCGCGGCGGCGCAGCGCGCCCAGCGCGTGCGGGTAGGTGGGGCGCTCGACCATCACGGCGTCGCCCGCCTCCACCAGCAGCTGCGTCAGCAGGGTGAACGCGTGCTGCGCGCCGGTGGTGACGACGATCTGGTCGGCGCGGGTGGGGACGCCGCGCGCCGTGTAGCCGTCGGCGATGACCTCCCGCAGGCCCGCCAGCCCGGCCGGCTCGTAGCCGGGCCCCGAGCTGTAGCGGGGCAGCTCGTCGACGGCGGCGGCGACGGCCTCCTCGAAGACCGCCGGAGCGCCGGGGGTGGCGCAGCCGAGGTCGATGAAGGACGTGTCGTCCGGCGCCGGGTACGCCTTGCCGAACCGCCCGCCGGGCTGGGCGGCGCGCCGCTCGGCCGACGACATCCGCACCGGCGGCAGCGCCGTCCAGCTCCCCGCGCCCTGCCGGCTCTCGATGTAGCCCTCCTCGCGGAGCCGGTCGTAGGCGGTCGTCACGGTGGTGCGGCTGACGCCGAGGGCGGCGGCGAGGTCGCGCTCGGCGGGCAGCCGGGTCCGCAGCGCGAGCCGCCCGTCCAGGACGAGGCCGCGCACCGAACGGGCCAGCGCGGCGTATACCGGGCGCTCCGCCGACACGTCGCCCAGCAGCCGGGCCAGGTGCGGGCCGCTCACATAACGGGTGCTCATACAAGCCACTTTTACATAATTGGCCCTGCAAATACCAGTCCACTGAGCACCAAAGTTGTCTTGTACACGGCCACTTGTGGATTGGGAGCGGATAATGGCCTTGATGGCACGGCGACTCGTGCAGCTGTACGTCGGATTGGCCTTGTACGGGCTCGGGATCGCGCTCCAGGTGTCGTCCGGGCTCGGGAACGACCCGTGGGACGTCTTCCACCAGGGCCTGTCCCGCCGGCTCGGCCTGTCGATCGGCGCGTGGATCATCATCGCGGGCGCCGCCGTGATGCTGGCCTGGATCCCGCTGCGGCAGCGGCCCGGGATCGGGACGGTCAGCAACGTCGTCCTCATCGGCGTGTTCGCCGACCTGTTCCTGTGGCTGCTGCCCGACCCGCACGCGCTCGCCGCGCGCTCGGCGTACCTCGTCATCGGGGTGCTCGCGGGCGGCGTCGCAACCGGCTGCTACATCGGCGCGGGCCTCGGCCCCGGCCCGCGCGACGGGCTGATGACCGGCATCGCCGCGCGAGGGCACTCGATCCGCGCGGTCCGGACCGGGATCGAGCTCACCGTGCTCGCCGCCGGCTGGCTGCTCGGCGGCACCGTCGGCGTCGGGACGCTGCTGTACGCGGTCGCGATCGGCCCGCTCACGCACGTGTTCCTGCCGATGCTGACGATCAAGGACCGGGCCGCCGGACCGGCGCCGGCACCGGAACCCGAGCCCGCCGGCGCCTGCTAGTCCACCCGCCCGTGCCGGGGCGTGCTAGCGGGCGAAGAGGCGGACGGCCTGCTCGGCGACGGCGGCCAGCAGCGGGGCGGCATTGGCCTTCAGCTCCTCCAGGGTGCGGGGGCCGTCGGCGAGGCTGAACGCGGCGGTCAGGCCGAGCGCGTGCAGCTCGTCCAGCGGCCCGGCCACGCCGCCGGCCAGCGCCACGCACGGGACGCCGCGGCCCCGCGCGAGCGCCGCGACGGCGGAGACGACCTTGCCGCCGGCGCTCTGCCCGTCGACCCGGCCCTCCCCGGTGATCACGAGGTCGGCGCCGGTGAGCGCGGACGGGAGCCCGACGGCCTCGGCGACCAGGAGGGCGCCGCCGGACGGCTCGGCGCCGAGCAGCCCCACGAGCCCGCCGCAGGTGCCGCCGGCCGCGCCCGCGCCGGGCAGGTCGTGCACGCGGACGCCGCGCGCGGCGAGCACGTCGGCGAACACGGTGAGGGCGGCGTCCAGCTCGGCGACCTGGGCGGGCGAGGCGCCCTTCTGCGGGCCGAACACGGCGGCGGCGCCGTCCGGCCCCACGAGCGGGTTGGCGACGTCGCAGGCGACCCGGAACCGCGTGGCGCGGACGGGACCGGCGCGAACGGGACCGGCACCGCCGCGACGCCCGGGCACGCGCACGGCACGCAGCCGGACGGGCAGCAGAACGCGCAGC
>NZ_JBEORG010000054.1:0-36953 GCF_040302145.1 Spirillospora sp. NPDC127506
GGGGTGGGCGGGTGGGGGATGGTGGTGGCATCCGGGGGGCTCCGGGGGGTCGTCCCCCCGGGCGAAATGACGGGCCATGGCGAAGGCGAACCCGAAGGGCCGCCGAGCACACCACCCCACCGCGAGCTCCCGCGATTGGACTCGAACCAATAACCTGCCGGTTAACAGCCGGCTGCTCTGCCGATTGAGCTACGCGGGATCGTGCGTCCGATGGGGCCTGGGCCCCTGTCGGCGCGTCTAGGTTAGCGCATGTCCGGGGCTGTTCGCGCACACGTTATGGGTGGGTGCGTCGCTGGCGGGTATGGGGGTGTCACGATTCCGCCGTCAGTGGGAGTAGGACATGAAGACGCGCATGATGTTCATGGCAGGCGCCGCGATCGGGTACGTCCTCGGGACGAAGGCCGGCCGGGAGCGGTACGAGCAGATCAAGCGGCTGTCGCAGCAGGTGTCGGAGAACCCGAACGTGCAGGAGGCCGCGGAGAAGCTGCGGGCCAAGGGCGAGGAGTTCGCCGGTGCGGCGCGCGGCAAGGCGAGCAGCCTGAAGGAACGGGTGCCCGAGCAGGTGCCGGGCCGCAAGGCGGACAAGGAGCAGCCCGAGGTGTATCCCGGCTAGAGGCCGGTCTGACGGCGCAGTTCCTCCAGGGCCTGTTCGGCCTGGGCCCTCAGGCCCGGGTCGGACGGGTCCATTCCCGCGTCGAAGACGAAGGTCCAGCGCACGTCGCCGCCGGCGGCGGGGCGCCGGGCGGCGATCCGCACCTTGCCGCCGGGGAGTTGCACCTGGTGGCTGACGGCGATGGTGGCGGTGACGCGTTCGCGGACGGTCTCGGGGACGCGGCCCGGGTCGGTGAGCCGGACGTGGTGCTCGGGGCCCGCCGAGGTCTCGTGGACGTGCAGCCACTCGTCCTTCCAGGTGGCGTGGTCGACGCGCTCCCAGGGGATGCGGGTGAAGCCGCCGGAGAGTGCCGGGACGTGCAGGGCCGTCGTGGTGGCGACGACGTGTGATCCGCCTCGGGTGGGGGCAGTCGCGAGGACGCGTTCGCCGCGGTCGAGGGTGAGCGCGGCACGGACTTCGGCGGGCAGGGAGCCCCTGATCAGGCGCATGATGTCAAAGGTAAGCGATCAGGCGGCCTGGGGGGCGCGGCGGGCCCCGAGTAGGTCGAGGACGAGGGCGGCGGACCAGGCGTAGTCGTGGCTGCCGCGGCCGGTGCCGTCGAACGGGTCGAAGAACTCGCGGAAGCCGGACTGGCGGACGAGCCGCATGGTGGAGCCGTAGAGGAGGTCGGCGACGACGGGGAGGTCGTGGCCGAGGGCGCCGTACCAGACGAGCCAGTTGGTGCTGATCCAGGTGGGGCCGCGCCAGTAGCCGGCGCGGTCGAAGGCGGGGGCCTGGATGTCGCAGGTGGGGACGGGGTAGCCGGCGGCGCCGGCGAAGCGGGCGGACAGCAGCAGGTCGACGAGGCTGCGGACGATCGGGGCGGGCAGTTCGGGGTCGAGGAGGGGGCCGAAGGAGCCGACGGTGATGACGGGCAGCAGCCGGTCGTCGCGGAGGTCGCGGGCGCGGAAGCAGCCGGTCTCGGGGTCCCAGAGGCGGTCGAGGACGGCGCGGTGGACGCGGTCGGCGCTCTCGCGGTGCGGGACGGGGTCGGCGCCGATGATCTGGGCGATGTCGGCGAGGGCGTGGGTGGAGGCGAGGTAGACGGCGTTGACGAGGGGGTCCTCGACGGCGAACGGGTGCGATTCGCGGAGGTAGGCGGGCCGGTAGCCGGCATCGCGCATGAGGGCGACGAGGCGGACGTAGCGGTCGTAGTCCTCGCCGGTGGGGAGGGTGCGGTGCCGCTGGGCGGGCGCGTAGGAGGTCGGCGGGAGCCGGAGGGCGCCGAGGGGCCGGTCCCAGGCGGGGCTGTTGTCGAGCCCGGACTCCCAGGGGTGGCAGATGGCGATGAGGCCGCTGGAGGCGAGGTCGCGGGCGCGGGCGAGGTAGCGGTGCTGGGCGGTCAGCAGCGGGTAGAGGCGGGCGAGGAAGGCCCGGCTGCTGTCCAGGTCGGTGGCGCATTCGTGCAGGCGGAGGGCGGACAGGGCGTGCAGCGGCGGCTGGGTGAGCCCGGAGGTGTGGACGCCGCGGGGCGCGTCCGGGTGCCGTTCGCTGTGCCAGAGGTCGGGGCCGGGGAAGAACGCGTGCCGGGCGAGGCGGGTGTTGAAGACGATGTGCGGGAGCATCCCGTCGGCCCACTGGCCGCGGAAGAGTGAGAGCAGTTCGGCCTCGGCGCGGTCGCGGCGGTGGCGGGCGAGGCCCATGCTGATGAAAGCCGCGTCCCAGCTCCACTGGTGCGGGTAGAGGCCGGGCGAGGCGGCGGTCGCGGTGCCTGTCCAGTTCGCATCGAGAACCCGGGCCGCGGCCTTCCACAGCGCGGTCTCGTCACCGGTCAGACGGGAATTCATGTGGTCCAGGTGACCTCCTCGGCGCGAGGGGGGTTCACCGTGATTCTCGCCTCATTGCACGGCCGCTGCGACCCCTGCGGGGGTGTCGATTCTCAACGAGGACGCACGCTGCACCGTGATTTTTTACGGTTCGGTGGCCCGTTCCAGGAGCCATTCCGCGATCTCCTGGCCTGCGGCGATGCCGCGGGCGGCGGTGACGGCGGTGCGGGGGGACGTCCAGCCGGTGTCGTGGAGTTCGCCGTGCGCGGGACGGATCGACAGGTCTGCGGCGTCGAGCAGCTCGATGTCGAGGAGGGAGTCGCCGGCCGCCAGCGTGGTGGAGGCGCCGGTGCGGCGGGCGATCTCGCCTGCGGCGGCGGCCTTGGTGAGGCAGGCGGGCAGGCAGTAGACCTTGCGGCCTTGCAGGGACGTGCGCCAGCCGCGTTCGGCGCACCAGCCGGTGAGGTCCTCGACCCAGCCGGGCGGCAGCGCGGCCCTGTCGATGACCGTGTAGGCGAACAGGCCGGACGCGGTGCGCCGCTTCAGGACGAACTCGCCGCTCGACTGGGCGAGATGGTGCTGAACCTCCGCGAGCGGCGCACATCCGTCTGCGACCCGGTTTCGGACGGCCTCCGCCCAGTCCGGGTCGTCGTCGCCGTCCACGAGGAGGTGGCCGCCGTTGGCGCAGATCGCGTAGGCGGGCGGCTTCTCCAGCAGGTGGACGCGCCGGTACTGCTCGGGTGCGCGCGTCGTCGTCGGGACGAACGTCGCAGCCGTCGAGAGGGCTTCCAGAGTGCGCGCGGAAGGCTCGGTCATGTAGGAGAGCGGCGCCCCCTGGTAGAACTCCACGCACAGCAGGCGCGGCATGGTCTCGTCTGGCCCGTCCAGTGCGAACGCGGCCTGGGAGTAGATGAGCGTACGGTCGAGGTCCGAGCACACCAGGACGGTCACTGGACAGCTCCCTTGCCAAAGCGGGGGTGGATGAACCCCATGCAGGCGTAGGGGAACCGCTCTGGCTCGACCTCGTGCACGGGGACACCGCGTTCGTCGGCCAGCAGCCGTATGTGCGTCACTTCCGGGCCGGCGTCGGCGCGCACGAAGACCTTCCACGGGACGCGCCGCAGCAGCACCCGTGTCGTCTCCCCGATCCCCGGCTTGACGAGGTTGAGGTCGTCGATGCCTTCGGCTCCGGCGCAGCGCCGCACGGCCTCCCACCCGGACCAGTCGGGCGCGCGATCGGCGGACAGGTGGTCGGGCAGGTCCTTCGCGACGCGTTCGGCGACGTCCGGGAACCGGGCGCACACGGCGTCGAGGAACACGGCCGACACGTCGTCGCCGGCCAGTTCCCGGTAGTACTTCGCGCCGTGGAAGTCGCCCGGCCCGATCAGCGCGGTGTTCAGGACCGTCCGGCTGACCAGGCCCGACACCGTCGAGTTGAGGCAGGCGGACGGGATGAGGAAGTCGTCGCGCGTGCCGTGCAGCGGCGTGCACCGCCCCGGGTCGGCGAGGACCGCGAGGTCGGACGGGAACGGGTGCGGCTCCAGCGCGGCGGTCAGCTCCCGCGTGATCGCGCCCTTGCCCGTCCAGCCGTCGACGAACATGACGGACGCGGGGTCGTGGTGCGCGGCGAGGTACCGCAGCGCCGCGGTGTCGATGCCCCGGCCGCGGACGATGCTGACGGCGTAGTGCGGGAGGTCCAGGCCGTGCGCGTACCGGGCCCAGCGGCGCATCAGGATGCCGACGGGCGTCCCGGCCCGCGCCAGCGACACCAGGACGGCCCGCGGGCCGCGCTCGGCGAGGACCATGCCGGTGACCAGGCCGGTCGCGTACGCGAGCCGCTCCGCCGACGCCTCCAGCGCCTCGTGGAACAGCCGCCGGTACTCCGGGCCCGGCTGGTACTCGACCGGGAGCGATTCGGCGTAGTGGGCGCGCCCCGCCTGGATCGCGGCCTCACGCTCCTCAGTGGGCGCCTCCAGCCGCGCATGCGAGAGGTCCTTGAGCAGCCACGCCACGTCCTCCGCGGGGTAACTGCCGAAGGACGGCCCGTACAGCGGCTTCACGGTTCCCTCCTGCGGGCGGGGACGGTGGCGACCAGCACCGGCGCAAGCGCGCGCAGCCGCGCCAAGAGCCCGCCGGCGAGCGCCGCGGTGTCCCCGACGTCGTCCACCACTAGCACGATCTGGTCGAACCCGCGTTGGCCGGAACCAGGCGCGACGTTGTAGGCGTACCGCTCCCCCGGCCCATCGGCGGGATCGTCGTGGGACGGGAACACCAGGCGCGTCCTGATGGCGTACCCGGGGTCGTCCACGGCGAGCACTGGGGATCGCGTGGTCGTCGAGTAGCGCACGTCCACGGACGGCAGCGCGTCGGCGAGCGCCTCCGCGAGGCGCAGCGGCGCGTACATCAGCTCCTCGAACCCCAGCACGAGCACGTGCGAGACGTCGCCGAGCCCTGCGGCGATGACATCGGCCATGCGGGCGAGGTCCTTCTCCAGCCGCACCCGATGCTCGGGGAGGAAGCCGTGCCGCCCGCCGTCCGGCAGCCCGGCGGGCCAGTCCAGCGCGGCGCGGCGCACCTCGAACGCCGGAGCGTCCGGGACGCAGGCCCCGCCGGAGAGGCCGGCGGTGAGCGCCTGCCCCGCCTCCAGGATCCCGTCGGGAAGCTCGACGCGCCCCCCGGCCAGCGCCACCGCGTCGATGCGCGCGCCCAGCCGGCGGGCGAGGTCGTCCATCCGCGCCCGGTCGGCGGCGCCGCGCAGGTCCACCAGGGCCGCGAGGACGTAGTGGCTCCTCGGCCGGACGGCGTGCAGGGCCTCGATGGTGTTGAGCACCGTCCGGCCGGTGGACAGCTCGTCGTCCACCAGCACCACCGGCGCGTCGCGGTCGAGCATCGCGGGATCGGCGGGCAGCAGCAGATGGCTCGTGGCGTGGCTGTGCTCCTCCTCGAACCCGCCGTAGGCGGCGAATCCGGGCACGGGACGCCGTGTCGAGTGCAGGTAGTAGGCGCCGCCCAGCGCATCCGCCACCGAGTGCCCCAGAGCGGTGGCGGTCTCGGCGTAGCCGAGGACGATCGCGTCCACGGGAGTCCGGGGTGCGCGCATGAGGTCGCGCAGGCCGGCGGCCGCCCCCGGCACCCCGCTCAAGGCGTCCGGCAGGAGCGGACCGGGACGGGACGGCTCCTCGCCCCGCAGGCGCGCGCGCACCAGCTCGCCGAGCAGCAGCCCGGACCCGTACACCAGCCGGGGATCGGTCGGCACGTGCTTGCCCAGCACGGCCGACACCAGCAGGTGCGCGCGGCGCGGGTTGCGGCGCACGGCCAGCCCGACGAGGGACGACAGCCCGGCCCCCACCGGGCGCGGGCCGTCCGCGAGCCGCACCCCGAGGCGCGACGCGACCCAGCGCGAGGAGACCCCGCGCGAAACGTCCCGGTGCGAGGCGACCCCGCGCGAGGAGACCCCGCGCGAGGCGACCCGGTGCGGCGGGACACGGGCGGACGTCACCGGCTGCCCGCCGCTTCGAGCAGCTCGACGAACGTCACGCCCTCGGCCGCGACCCCGAACACCTGGGCGCGCAGCATCAGCCGCCGCGCCCAGGCGCGGTGCGGCTTCGCCTCGTTCATCTTGTTGGCGTAGGAGCTGGCCATCGCCCCGCCGCCGGTGACGCCGAGGATGTCGGCGGCGTCGCAGTACTCCTCGTGCGTCACGACCGACAGGGCGTGGACGGCCGCGACGTGGCTCGGATGTATCACGGTCTTGCCGATGAGGCCGTTGGCCTTGTCCAGGTGGACCTCGCGGATCAGCCCGTCCAGGTCGGAGGTGATCAGCCGCTGCCGCAGCGGCGCCGCCCGCTGCGCCTCGAACGGCGACTGGCGCAGCTGCGGCTTGAAGATCCGCTCCCCCGCCGAGAAGTACTCCCACACCGGCCCGGTCACCACGTAGCCGGTGCCGTCGGCGCGGCCGAGGATGTTCACCACGTCGCTGATCACGCCCGCGACCGGCCGGATGTCGTAGATGGTGACGTCCGGCGGGCGGCGCAGCCCGTACGCGGCCGACAGGTCCGTCGCGCCGAGCCGGACGGCCAGGATCCGCGGCCGGTGCTTGGCCAGCAGCCGCGCCACGTCGTGCAGCATCTCCGCGCGGGTCTCCGCGTACACCGCCTCCGGGCTCTCGATCACCGGCATCGCCAGCAGCCGCTGCCCGGTGCGGTCGGCGGCGTCCGCCAGCGCGTCGAGGAACGCCCCGCCGGCGGCCGCGGTGAACTTCGGCAGCACGAACCCGCTGACCAGCTCGGCGGCCTCGCCGAGCCGGCCGAGCAGGGCGCCGATCTGCCGGGGGTCGCGGACCCGGACGAACAGCAGCGGCGCCTCCGCGCCCCGGCCGGCCAGCGCCCGCAGCTGCGCCACCAGGTTCGCCTCGCCGAACTCGACCTCGTCGTCGCCGATGGCGTCCTCAAGGCAGATGACCAGGCTCATGACGCCGCGCCGCGCCGCCCGCTCGATGTCGGCGGCCAGCGCGGGCCGGGTGGCGGGGCAGTACAGCGTCGCGCCGAGCGCGACCGCCAGCACCGCCGGGTCGTCGTGCCGGTCGAACGGGCGCGGGTGCCGGTAGAACAGGTGCTTGCGACGCGCGGCGTCGATGTGGTCGAAATGCCGCATGGACGGCTGTCAGCCCGTCACAGGTGGGTGGCCACGGCGGGCAGGAGGTGCTGGAAGGTGCGGCCCGTCGCGGTCGCGCCGATCGCCGTCATCGACCAGCCCTGGCCGTCCCGCGACACCTTGGCCATGATCTGCGCGTTGTGCTGCCCGGCGCCGCTCAGGTCGTAGCGGGCGATCTCCTGGCCGGTGGTCTCGTCGACCAGCCGGCAGAACGCGTTCGCGATCTGGGAGAAGTCCTGCCCGGTGAACGAGTTCACCGTGAACACCAGCTGCGTGACGTTGGCCGGGACGCTCTGCAGGTCGACGTTGATGACCTCGTCGTCGCCCTCGCCCTCGCCGGTCAGGTTGTCGCCGGTGTGCTGGACGGACCCGTCCTTGCTGCGCAGCTGCCGGAACCACACCTGGTCGGCGAGGTTCCCGGAGGCGTCGAACAGCAGGCAGGACGCGTCCAGGTCGATCGACTGGGCCCGGCTCTTGCCGAACAGGCCCTTCTTGGCGACGGCGTCCCAGCCGAGCCCCATCCGGACGCGGGAGAGGGTGCCGCCGCCCGGTTTGGCGAGCGAGACCTTCTGCCCCTTCTGCAGCGAGATCGACATCGTTCGGCTCCTTCAGTGCATCGTTGCTGGTCGCGGGGTGGAGTCGGACCGGTCAGACGTTGCTGGAGTGCAGCTGCTTGCCGCCGGACGGCGAGCCGGAGGCCGCGTCGTCCGCGCCGCGGTTGCGGACGACGGAGCTGACGAACGCCGCGATGATCAGCCCGGCGCCGAGCCCGCCGGTGACCCACTCGGGCACGTGGTGCCCGATGCTGATCAGCATGCAGACCGCGAGGGCCCCGATCGCCCAGTGCGCGCCGTGCTCCAGGTAGACGTACTCGTGCAGGGTCCCCTTGCGGACCAGGAAGACGGTCAGGGACCGGATGTACATCGCGCCGATGCCGAGGCCCAGCGCGATGACGATGGGGTCGGTGCTGATCGCGAACGCGCCGATGACGCCGTCGAAGCTGAACGAGGCGTCCAGCACCTCCAGGTAGAGGAAGAGGAAGAAGCCGGCCTTGCCGGTGGCCAGCGCCAGCCCGCTCGGCCCCGACCGCGCGGGCGCGCCGGCCTCGTCGCCGCCGTCCTCGTCGTCGTCCTCCCCCGCCTCGGAGAACAGCTCGCCGAGCCCGTTGACCAGGATGTAGGTCACCATGCCGAGCACGCCCGCGATCATGACGTTGCCCGGGTTCTCGGCGGTCAGCCACGACACGAACGCCAGCGAGCCGCCCGCGATGACCACCGCGAGCTGGTCGAGCCTGCCGATGCGGGCGAGCGGCCTCTCCAGCCACGGCAGCCACTTGTCGGCGCGCTCCTCGAACACGAAGTTCAGGAACAGCATCATCAGGAACATGCCGCCGAACGCCGCGATCATCGGGTACGCGTCGTTCATCAGCTCGTGGTAGCGGTGCTGGTCGTTGAGCGCCAGGTCGAACGCCTCGACGGGCCCCAGCTTGGCGGTGATGCCCACGATCAGCAGCGGGAAGACCAGCCGCATGCCGAACACCGCGATCGCGATGCCGACGGTGAGGAAGATCTTCTGCCAGAAGGGGCTCATCCGGTCGAGCACCTTGGCGTTGACCACGGCGTTGTCGAACGACAGCGAGATCTCGAGGATCGCCAGCACGGCGACGAGGGCCAGCCCGGTCGGCCCGTCGTAGAAGAAGGCGGCCACCAGCCCGAGGGCCGTGATGCCGAGGGACCAACCGAAGGTGCGAAGAATCATGCGCGTATTTCTGCTAGAGAGGGCGGCCGGGCGTGGCGGCCGCGGTGCGGGGTGCGCCGGCGGCTAGCCGACGTTGACGCCGAAGTCGGTCGCGATTCCGGCCAGTCCGGAGGCATACCCCTGGCCCACGGCCCTGAACTTCCATTCGCCGTTGTGCCGGTACAGCTCGCCGAAGACCATCGCCGTCTCGGTGGAGGCGTCCTCGGTGAGGTCGAAGCGGGCGAGCTCGGTGCCGTCGGTCCGGTTGACGATCCGGATGAAGGCGTTGCGCACCTGGCCGAAGCTCTGGTTCCGGTTGTCGGCGTCGTAGATCGACACCGGGAAGACGATGCGCTCGCACTCGGCCGGCACCGCGGTGAGGTCGACGTTGATCGACTCGTCGTCGCCCTCGCCCTCGCCGGTCAGGTTGTCGCCGGTGTGCTCGACCGAGCCGTCCGGGCTGCGCAGGTTGTTGAAGAACACGAAGTGCTGGTCGGACATGACCTTGCCGGTGCTCGCGAGCATCAGCGCGGACGCGTCGAGGTCGAAGTCGGCGCCGGTGGTGGCGCGGACGTCCCAGCCGAGGCCGACGGTGACCGCGGTGAGGTTCGGGGCGGCCTTCGTCAGCGAGACGTTGCCGCCCTTGGCGAGTGAGACTCCCATTATCCGGGCCGTTCCCTTCCTGGTCTGGTGGTCAGATGTTGACGCCGAAGTCCATCGCGATGCCGGCCAGCCCGGACGCGTAGCCCTGGCCGACCGCGCGGAACTTCCACTCCGCCCCGTTGCGGTACAGCTCGCCGAAGACCATCGCGGTCTCCATCGAGGCGTCCTCGGTGAGGTCGTAGCGCGCCATCTCCGCGCCGTCGGCCTGGTTCATCACCCGGATGAAGGCGTTGCGGACCTGCCCGAAGTTCTGCCCGCGGCTGTCGGCGTCGTAGATCGACACCGCGAACGCCACCCGCTCGGCGGCGGCCGGCATCGCGCCGAAGTCGACCTTGATCTGCTCGTCGTCGCCCTCGCCCGCGCCGGTCAGGTTGTCGCCGCTGTGCTCGACGGCGCCGTCCGGCGTCCGCAGGTTGTTGAAGAACACGAAGTGCTGGTCGGTGATGATCTTGCCGGAGCCGTCCAGCACCATCGCGGAGGCGTCGAGGTCGAAGTCCGTGCCGGTCGTGGTGCGCAGGTCCCAGCCGAGACCGACGATCACGGCGTTCAGTCCGGGCGCCTGCTTGGTGAGCGAGACATTGCCGCCTTTGCTCAGGCTGACGGGCACGATGAGCCTCCAAGATCGCATGCCGTACGGGACGCCGTCCCGGCGCCCAGCCTTATCGACGTAGCAGCGATGCTATCCGTTCCATCCGTTTTGAACTCTCCCTCTCTGAGGTGAGGAGATCCGCGGCTCAGGCCGCCTCCCGCCCCGGCGGGGCGGGTCCGGGAGGCACTGTGCACCCGCGACGCCGTCTGATATGCCCTGAGTCGGCGGGAAGTCCGGGCGCGGAACACCCGGCGGCTGGGCCAGACTGGGCAGGGACGAAGGGAGGCAGCGTTGCGGGGAGCGGGCGACCAGCGCCGCCGGGGCGGCCGGGGCGCGCAGGCGGCTGCGGCGGCCGTCGAGGCGCGGGAGGCGGCGGCGGCCGCCTTCTACGACATGGACCAGGCGCAGAAGTACCTCGACGGCCGCGTCACCGTGTTCGAGGACCTGGACGCGGGGGCCGCCGCGCCGGTGCGGCGGGAGTTCGCCGGGCTGTCGGAGGCCGCCGACGCCGCGTCGGTCGCGTACATCTCCGTGCTGGACGCCCACGACCTCGATGACCGGGACCGGTCACCGGCCGAGTACGACGCGGCGCGCCGCGCGTTCATCGCGTCCACCGAGCGGCTGCAGCAGATCACCCGGAACCTGAACGCCTTCGCCGAGCGGCTCGCCCCGAAGATGGCCCGGCTGGAGGCCGCGCTCGACCAGCTGCCGCCCCGGCTGACCGCCGCGCGCGACGCGGTCGCCGCCGCCGACGCGGCCGTCGCGGCCGCGAAGCAGGCGGGGATGGACGCCTCCGAGCCGGAGGCCGAGCTGGCCCGCGCCCGGGAGGTGCTCGCGCAGCTCGGCTCCAAGGGGCTGGGCGGGCTCGGGCTGGACGGCGCGATCCGCCGCGCCGAGGAGGTCCGCGACATCGCCGAGCGGGCCCGGGAGGCCGCCGCGGAGCTGCCGCGGCTCGCGCAGAAGGTCCGCAACTCGCTCGCCTCGGTCCGCACCCGCGCGGACGCCGTCGCGAACCGCGTCGGGCCCGTCCAGGAGGCGATGCGGGTGCTGCTCCGGAACTACTCACAGGCCTGCTGGCAGGACCTCAGGGGCGCCCCCGACTCCATCGAGGCGGCCGTCACGCGGGCCCGCGAGCGGCTGAACGAGGCGTCCGCGCACGCCTCCCGCACCGAGTGGCGGGAGGCGCAGCGCGCGCTGACCGCCGCGCGCACCGAGCTGAACGCCGCCGACCGCCGCGCCGGGCAGGTCACCGGGCGGGTGGACGAGCTGAAGGCGGTCGCCGCCGACCCGGCGAAGTCCGCCGAGGGCGCCCGCTTCGCCGTGCGGGACGCGCAGCGGCTCGCCATGGCGCAGCCGGGCGGGGCCCCGCCGCACCACGCCCGGGCGCTGGACGGGCTCGTCGAGCGGCTGGAGAACGCGCCGAAGCGGCTCACCGGCGTCCACCCCGACTACTGGGGCTACCTCCAGGAGCTGGAGTCCATCAAGACCGCCGCCGGGGACGTCGTGGCCCGCATCCGCTCGGAGCGCGCGGGCCAGGGGTAGCCGCGCCCAGGCGAACCCTTCAGGCGAACCCTTATGCGAACCCTTATGCGAACAGGGTCTCGCCCCAGTAGCCGCCCTCGCGGACGCCCGGAGGGCACGCGTAGATGCCCGACCCGACGTGCTGGATGTACTCGTTCAGCGCGTCGGCGGCCAGCGACTGCTGGATCGGGATGAACCCCTTGCGCGGGTCGCGCTGGAACGCGATGAAGAACAGGCCCGCCTCCAGCCGGCCGAGCCCGTCGGAACCGTCGGTGAAGGAGTAGCCGCGCCGCAGGATGCGCGCCCCGCCGTTGGAGTCGGGGTGGGCGAGCCGGACGTGGGCGTCCGGCTTCATGCGGGACAGGACGGGCTTGTCGCGCTCCTTCTCCTCCCCCACGGGCGCCCCCTCGCCCTTGCTGCGGCCGAAGATGTCCTCCTGCTCGCGCAGCGACGTGCGGTCCCAGGTCTCGATGTGCATCCGGATGCGGCGGGCCACGAGGTAGGAGCCGCCCGCCATCCAGCCGTCGTCCTTCCCGGCCCAGACGTGCCGGTCGAGCAGCGCCTTGTCGCCGGAGCCGATGTTGTCGGTGCCGTCCTTGAACCCGAACAGGTTGCGCGGGGTCTGCGCCTCCGGCGTGGTCGAGGACGTCTTGCCGAACCCGAGCTGCGACCAGCGGACCGAGACCGTGCCGAACCCGATCCGCGCCAGGTTCCGGATCGCGTGCACCGCGACCTGCGGGTCGTCGGCGCACGCCTGCACGGCGATGTCGCCGCCGCTGCGGTCGGGGTCGAGGGCGTCGCCGGGGAAGTGCGGCAGGTCGACGAGGGCGGCGGGGCGGCGCGCCTTGAGGCCGAACCGGTCCTCGCCGTCCTTCTCGAACAGCGTCGGGCCGAACCCGATCGTCAGCGTCAGCCGGGACGGCGGCAGGCCGAGCGCCTCGCCGGTGTCGTCGGGCGGCGCGACCGGCGACCCGGCGACCGCGCCGTTCCCGACGGGCCTGCCGGCGGTCATGGCGGCGGCCGCGGCCGTCCACTCCTTGAGCATCCGGACGAGCCGGTCGCGGTCGCCGGTCGTCACGTCGAACGCGGCGAAGTGGAGCCGGTCCTGGACGGGGGTGGCGATGCCCGCCTGGTGCGCGCCGTGGAAGGGGACGGCGGCGCCGGCGCCGTCGTCCTCGTCGGCGAGCGCCACCCGGTCGAGGCCCGCGCCGGCGGCGGCGCCGACGAGCAGGCTCGCGCCGGAGAAGCCCAGCATCCTGCGCCGGGACATCCCCGGCCGCACCTCGGTCATCGCGCCGCCACCCTTCTCCGTTGCGTCTACTTCGCCACGACCTCGGCGAGCTTGGACAGCGGCTCGCCCAGGGCGTTCACCGCGTCGGCCAGCTCCTTGCGGTCGTCCTTGCCGACCTTGTCGTAGGAGACGTAGCCGTCGCCCTTCTCGTGCTTCTTCAGCAGCGCCTCGACCTGGGCGAAGTTGTCGTCGAGGTCGCTCGCGAGCTGGGCGTCCCGCTCCTGGACGACCGGCTTGAGGAGCTCGTAGATCTTCTTGGCGCCGTCGACGTTGGCCTTGAAGTCGACGAGGTCGGTGTGGCTGAACGCCTCCTCCTCGCCGGTGACCTTGCCGGTGGCGACCTCGTCGAGCAGCTCCTTGGCGCCGCCCGCCATGTCGTTGACCGGGTCGAGGGTGAGGCCCGGCAGCCGCGACTTCAGCGTCTCCAAATCGGCCAGGAGCCGGTCGCCGTACTTCTCCTTGCCCTTGACCGAGCCGTCCTTCCAGAGCGCCTTCTCCAGCAGGTGCCAGCCGGACCAGTCCTTCTTCTCCGCGGCGCTCAGGTCGGCCTCGCGGGCGTCGACCTTCGGGTCGATGTCGCCGAACTTCTCCGCGACCGGCTCGATCGTCTCCCAGCCGACGCGGGACGGCGCGTACAGCTCCTTGGCCTTCGCGACGTCGTCCGCCTTCACCGCCTCGACGAACTCGCGGGTCTTGGCGATGGTGTCGTCCAGCCGCGCGATGACGAACGCCTTGTAGTCGTCGGCGGCCTCGGTCAGCCGCGCGTCGGCGCCGCCGCCGGCCTGGCCGGTGACCGTCACGTTCTGGGACGGGCCCTTGCCGGTCTGCCCGGCGCTGCACAGCAGCCTGAACTGGCCGGCGGGCAGGTTCACGACGAAGTCGACGCTCGTGCCGGGGCCGATGTTCTCCCGCTCGGCGAGGATCTTGCCGTCCGGCTTGAGGACCTCGAACTCGTTGACCTTGGAGCCCTTGTTGGTGACCTTGAAGGTGGTCTTGCCCGCGGTGAGGTCGGTCTTGGCGACCTCGCAGGTGTCGTCCGTCGCCGTCACCGGGATGGCGCCCGCGGCGTCCGCCTTGTCTTCGTCACCGCCGCACGCCGAGAGCACGGACATCGACACGGCGGCGGCACCGGCGAGGGCTAGGACGGACACAGGTCGCATGGGGGTCTCCAGGAGCGAGCAAATGGTTAGGCTTACCTAAATTAGCGAAGCCTGTCCTCACTCCGTCAAGTGACCCCCCGGACAGTGAGGCATCCCACGCCACGCCCCGCGGAGCCGCCCGGCCGGCGCTCCCCGTCAGCGCCCCGGGTCAGCGCCCCGGGTCAGCGCCCCGGGTCAGCGCCCCGGGTCAGCGCTCCGGGTCAGCGCTCCGGGTCAGCGGGGGCGGTCAGCGGGGGCGGTCCTGCACGCCCATCGTGAGGTTGCGCGCGGCCATCGGCGGACCGCCGGGCTGCGGGTCGCCGTACGGCGGGAGGTGGCCCTGCTGCGCGGGCCGCTGCTGCTGGTACTGCTGCGCCTGGTCGCGGTGCTGCTGCGCCGGCTCCGCCCAGACGGCCGTCCCGTACGCGCAGACCTCGAAGCCGCCGCCCACCGCGGCGGTGTCGAAGCGCATGCCGACGACCGTGTTCGCGCCCTTGCGGCGCGCCTCCTCGCCGAGCCGGTCGAGCGCCTCCCGGCGCGCCGCGGCGAGGCCGGCGACCGGCCGCTCCCCCGTCACCCGGAAGGTCGCGCTGCTGCCGCCCTGCCCGGGCTGCGGCACCGCGCCCTGGTCGGCCTGGACGGACGTCCCGAGGACCTCCCCGAGCACGCTCCTGATCTCGTGTCCGGGCACGCCGTCAGTCGTCACGATCAGCATGCCACCACGGTAGATGACCGTCCGGACGAAATGCGACGAAACATCCGGGAAGTTCGCCGGATCGCGGGCGCCGGACGGCGACCGTCCTCCCGGCGGCGCGGCCGGGAGGACGGTCGTCACTCAGGATCCTCCGTCACTCCAGGTATTCGCGGAGCATCTGCGCGCGGGACGGGTGGCGCAGCTTCGCCAGCGTCTTGGACTCGATCTGGCGTATCCGCTCGCGCGTCACGCCGAACTCGCGGCCGACCTCCTCCAGGGTGCGGGGATGGCCGTCGGCCAGGCCGAAGCGCAGCTGGATGATGCGCTGCTCCCGGTCCGACAGGGTGCCGAGGATGTCCTCCAGCTGGTCCTGGAGAAGGATGAACGCCGCGGCCTCGATCGGCACGACGGCGTCCGCGTCCTCGATGAAGTCGCCGAGGTCGGAGTCCTCCTCGCCGATCGGCGACTGCAGCGAGACCGGTTCCTGGGCGATCCGCTGGATCTCCACCACCCGGGCGGGCGGCAGCCCCATCTCCAGGCCGATCTCCTCGGGCGTCGGCTCCCGGCCGAGGTCCTGGTGCATCTGCCGCTGCACGCGGACCAGCTTGTTGATCGTCTCCACCATGTGGACCGGGATCCGGATCGTCCGGGCCTGGTCGGCGATCGCCCGGGTGATCGCCTGCCGGATCCACCAGGTGGCGTAGGTCGAGAACTTGAACCCCTTGGTGTAGTCGAACTTCTCGACCGCGCGGATCAGTCCGAGATTTCCCTCCTGGATCAGGTCGAGGAAGAGCATTCCCCGGCCGACGTAGCGTTTCGCGATCGAGACCACCAGCCGCAGGTTGGCCTCGATCAGGCGTTGCTTCGCCCGCATTCCCTCGCGGGCGAGCAGTTCGAGGTCGAGCAGCTCGCCGCGGGCGAGGACGGCGGTACGCGCCATCTTCTCCTCGGCGAACAGGCCCGCCTCGATCGATTTCGCGAGTTCTACTTCATCTTCTGCCGTGAGGAGCGGTACGCGACCGATCTCTCTCAGGTAGATGCGAACCAGGTCGCTCGTCGGCGCCCGCTTGCCGAGGTCTCCCTCATCCGCTCGCGCGACGTCCTCGGTCTCCTGCTGAGACTCGAGGACCTCCACCCCCTGCTCTGCGAGCATCCGGACGACCCGCTCCATGGAGTCGTCCGGCAAGTCCGAG
This sequence comes from Spirillospora sp. NPDC127506, assembly GCF_040302145.1. Lineage (NCBI taxonomy): Bacteria > Bacillati > Actinomycetota > Actinomycetes > Streptosporangiales > Thermomonosporaceae > Spirillospora > Spirillospora sp. NPDC127506. The sequence goes on from NZ_JBEORG010000054.1 coordinate 15,899, forward strand.
CGATCGAGTGCGGCAGCAACGTCCTCGACGGTCACACCGCCGCGCTCTCTGCCACGTGCGACGAGGTCCGCCACCTGATCAACCGATGGCGCCTCGCTTGGCAGCACCGAAGGGCCCACGCAGACAGTCTGCGTCAAAGGAGGGCTAGATCACAGGACCCATTTTGCGGTCTCTTGACTTACTGTGATCCAAGCGCTCGCTCCCGCAACACCCGTCTCTGCTGCTCAAGCGCGACAAGATCGCCGAACAGCCGGCGGTACTCCTCCTCGGCCTCGACCGGATTCAGCCGCCCGAGTTTAGATTTCGCGTCGGCGATCATGCGGGTGAGCTGGCGTTCCTGTATTCGGGCGAGCAGCTCTACGGCATAACGGTCGTCCGATTCGTGCGAGGACCGGACCGGCTCCACGCCGAGCTTGGTGATCAGGTCCCTGACCTGGTCGTTCGGGGCGGTCTCCAGGAGCCGGGCGACCCATTCGGGCACGCTCCCGGCCGCCGTGACGCCGCCCGCCTCCGCGATCACCGCGCGCACCGCCGCGTGCGGCGGGGCGATGAACGCCCCGGCCGGCACCTCGTCGAACGCCGGGCCGAGCATCGCCGGCCGCTGCACGGCCAGCTTCAGCAGCTCGCGCTCCCGCTGCACCTCGGGGTCCGACGGGTCGAACGCGGGCCGCTGCGGCTCGGCGGCCCCGTTCTCGGCCCGGCCGTTTCCGGCATACCGGTCGGAGCGGCCGTTTCCGGCCGGACCGCGGCCCGCCTGGGCGCGCGCGTGCCGCCGGTTCGCCAGCTCCCGGACGCGGCGCAGCACGAACTGCTCGTCCATGATGCCGAGCCAGCGGTCGAGGTTGACCGCGTACATGTGCCGGCGCGACCGGTCCTTGATGGCGGCGACGACCGGGGCGGCGGCGTCCAGCGCGGCGAGCCGCCCCTCGACGGTGTCGAGGTCGTGCTGCTCGATCGCGCTGCGCACCGCGAACTCGAACAGCGGCAGCCGGGAGGCGACCAGGTCGCGCACCGCGGCGTCGCCGTGCCGGATGCGCAGGTCGCACGGGTCGAGGCCGTCCGGCTGGACGGCGACGAACGTCTGCGAGACGAACTTCTGCTCGTCGTCGAACGCGCGCAGCGCCGCCTTGCGCCCGGCCGCGTCGCCGTCGAAGGTGAAGATCACCTCGCCGCGGAACTCGTCCTGGTCCATGAGGAGCCGGCGCAGCACCTTGATGTGGTCGTCGCCGAACGCCGTCCCGCACGTGGCGATCGCGGTCGGGACGCCCGCGAGGTGGCACGCCATCACGTCGGTGTAGCCCTCGACGACCACGGCCTGCCGCCGCCGCGCGATCTCCTTCTTCGCGAGGTCGGCCCCGTACAGCACCGAGCTCTTGTGGAACAGCGGCGACTCGGGGGTGTTCAGGTACTTGGGGCCGTCGTCGTCCTCGTAGAGCCTGCGGGCGCCGAACCCGATGACGTCGCCGGACAGGTCGCGGATGGGCCACATCAGCCGGCCGCGGAAGCGGTCCATCGGGCCGCGCCGCCCCTCCTTGGCCAGGCCGCCGGCGACGATGTCGCGGTCGGCGAACCCGCGGCCGCGCAGGTGCCGGACGAGGCCCTCCCACTCGCGGGGCGCGAACCCGACGCCGAACCGGGCGGCGTCGGCGGCCTCGAAGCCCCGCTCGGACAGGAACGCGCGGCCGATCGCCCCCTCGGGGGAGTCGAGCCGCTCCGCGTAGAACTCGGCGGCGGCCTTGTGCGCCTCCAGCAGCCGGGCGCGCTGCCCGCCGTCCTGCCGGGGGCCGCGCCCGCCGCCGTCCTCGTAGCGGAGCTGGACGCCGGCCTGCGCGGCGAGCCGCTCCACCGCCTCGGAGAAGGACAGGTGCTCGATCTCCTGGACGAACTTGATGACGTCGCCGCCCGCCTCGCAGCCGAAGCAGAAGTACAGGCCGCGGGAGGGCGTCACGTTGAACGAGGGCGACTTCTCGTCGTGGAACGGGCAGAGCCCCTTGAGGTTGCCGCCGCCCGCGCTGCGGAGCTGCAGGTACTCGCCGATCACGGCGTCGATGGACGCCCGCTCCCGGACGAGTGCGATGTCCTCATTGCGAATCCGGCCTGCCACGACGATGGAGTCTACGGCGGGGCCGTGACATCCGGCGCGTCCCCGCCCGAACCGGCACCGGGCCCGCCCGCGGCGGCGCCCTCCGGTTGGGCCGGATTCGTCCCGCGCTGACGGGAAACCGGTGGTAGGTGGCCGGACTCGGCCGCTTTGGACACGGGTAACACCAGCTCGGCTCTGGACAACTTGGACCGTTGCGCGATGTGATGGCTGACCGAGATTTTGCTCACACCCAGGCGGACGCGATGACGGATGTTGTGCTCGACGGCGTCGACAAGGTGTATCCGGGAGGCCAGGTAGCCGTCCGGAAGGTTCGCCTGCGCATCAACGACGGCGAGCTGTTCGTCCTGCTCGGGCCGTCCGGCTGCGGCAAGTCCACCATCCTGCGCATGATCGCCGGGCTGGAGGAGATCACCGCCGGCGACCTGTGGCTGAACGGGACCGTCGCCAACGACCTGCCGCCGCGCGAGCGCAACGTCGCCATGGTGTTCCAGGAGGGCGCGCTCTACCCGCACCGCACCGTCAAGGGCAACATGATGTTCCCCCTGGAGGTGTCGGGCGACGACCGCGCCGAGGCGAGCGCGAAGGTCCTGGAGCTGGCCCGCGCGCTGGGCCTCAACACGATGATCGACCGGCTGCCGGCCACGCTGTCCGGCGGACAGCGGCAGCGCGCCGCGATCGGGCGCGCGCTCATCCGCGAGCCGTCGCTGTTCCTGATGGACGAGCCGCTGTCCAGCCTCGACGCGGGGCTGCGCACCGAGCTGCGGGTCGAGATCGCCGCACTGGTACGTTCCACCGGCACCACCACCGTCTACGTCACGCACGACCAGGTCGAGGCCATGACGATGGCCGACCGGATGGCGGTGCTGCGGGACGGCGTCCTGGAGGACGTCGGCACCCCGGAGCAGATCTACGAGGACCCGGCGACCGTGTTCGTGGCAGCGTTCCTCAGCTCGCCGCCGATCAACCTGATGCAGGCCACCCTCTGGGCCATCGAGGGCGAGGGGCTGCTGCTCGACTTCGGGCCGCAGCGGCTCCTGGTCCCGTGGGACGACCCCCGCGCCTCCTCGCTGATCAGCCATCATGGACGGTCGATCATCGTGGGCATCCGGCCCGACACGCTCGTCCCGATCGCGCCCGGCGCGCCGGCGCCGCACGGGACCGTCCTGTCCGGCCAGGTCCGAGCGCTGGAGTTCCACGGGCACGAGTGGCTCGCCTACGCCGAGGCGGGCATCCCCACCGTCGACGCGACCGAGATCGGGCGGCCGCCGCGGGCGCCGTCCTACGAGGCCGAGCGTCCCGGGTGGCGCGACCGGATGCGGGAGATGCTCGGCAGGCAGCCCCGCGACGAGGCCGTCGGCGAGGAGCACGCCGGCCACCACCGGCGGTCCGACCTGGTGTTCCGCATCGCGCCCGGCAACCGCCCCAACCGGGGCGACCACGTGGCGCTGACCGTGGACCTCGGCCGCGTCCTGTTCTTCGGCGCGGACGGCCGGCGCGCCACGCCCGTCCAGCGCTAGCCGGCCGCCTCGCGCAGCCGGCGCAGCCCCGCCTCGATCTCCGGCGGCGCCACGGCGCCGTAGCCGAACACCAGCCCGGACACCGCGGGCGGGCGGGCGACGGCGAACTCCGAGAGCGTGAACAGCCCGACGCCGGCGCCGAGCGCACGCGCGGCGATCGCGGCGTCGTCGGCCCCGGCCGGCAGGACGGCGCTCAGGTGCAGCCCGGCCTCCGCCGGGACGAGGGTCAGCCGGTCGCCGAAGAGCCGCCCGACCAGCTCCGCGACGCGCTCGTGCCGGGCCCGGTACTCGCGGCGCGACCTGCGGATGTGCCGGGCGAGCAGGCCCTCGTCGATGAACCGGGCGAGCGCCGCCTGGGCGGGCAGCTCCGCGTGCCAGGACGTGACGTACCGCGCCATCCGGAACGCCCGGTGCAGCGCCGGCGGCGCCACCAGGAACCCCAGCCGCAGCACCGGCCGCATGATCTTGGAGAAGGTGCCGGTGTAGAGGACGCGGCCGTCCTCGTCGATGCTCTGCAGCGGCTCGATGGGCCGCCCGCCGTACCGGTACTCGGTGTCGTAGTCGTCCTCGACGATCACCACGTCGCGGCGCCGCGCCCAGTCGAGCAGCGCCCGGCGGCGCGGCAGCGACATCGGCATGCCCATCGGGAACTGGTGGGACGGCGTGACGTACACGGCCCGCGCGTCGCCGGGCAGCGCGTCCACCCGCAGGCCCTCCGCGTCGACCGGGACGCCGCGCACCCGCATCCCGGCCGCGGCCAGCAGCATCCGGACCGGCGGGTATCCCGGGTCCTCGACGGCCACCACGTCGCCCGGTTCGAGCAGCACCCGGACGATCAGGTCGAGCGCCTGCTGGACGCCCGAGGTGACGACGATGTCGCGGCCGTTCGCCCGCACCGACCGGGAGACGCCGATGTGCCGGGCGATGGCCTCCCGCAGCGCGGGCAGCCCCGCCGGGTCGACCGGGTCGCCGAGCCCGGACGGGCGCAGCAGGCCCGCCATGATCCGCCGCCACGACTCGTACGGGAACAGCCGCACGTCGGGCAGCCCGGCGCGGAAGTCCCACCTGATGCCGGGCATCGGCGGGGGCCAGACGGACACCTCGTCCCAGATCCGGCGGGGGCGCAGCGGCGACGCCGCGGGGGCGCCCCGCGCGGCCGAGCCGGTCTCCCGGACGTAGGTCCCCGCGCCCACCCGGCTCGTCAGGAAGCCCTCGGCGGCGAGCCGGTCGTAGGCGACGCCGACGGTGTTGCGGGAGATCGAGAGCCGGCGCGCCAGCTCCCGCGTCGGGGGCAGCGCCTCCCCCGCGCGCAGCCGCCCGTCCAGGATCGCGGCCCGCAGCTGTGCGTAGATCTGCCCGGCGAGGTCGCGGCGGCCCACCAGGCTGACGTGCAGATCCACGGCGCCCACCCTAGACCGGCTCAGTCATTTCACGCGGTTTTGGCCCTTCACCTGGTCCTCTGCGGGTTCCTAGCGTGGGCCGCATGGATGTGCTGACCGAACTCATGACCACCGATCTCCGTCCGCTGGACCGGAAGGCGTCGGACCTCTACCTGTCGGTCGTCGCGCAGGTGAAGCCGGACGCGCTGAGCCTGCCCACGCCGTGCCCGGACTGGACCCTGCACGGCCTGCTGCGCCACCAGGTGAGCCAGGACGAGGGCTTCGCGGCGGCGGCGAGGGGCGACGGCGACCGCCTGCCCGCCTGGCGCGGCGGCGACCTCGGCGACGACCCCTTCGCCGCCGCGACGGCGTCCGCCGACCTCGTCGCGCGGGCCTTCGCCGACACGGCCCTCGACGCCGAGCTGGCCCTGCCCGAACTCGGCGGGCGCTTCCCCGCCGCGCTCGCGATCAGCTTCCACCTCGTGGACCTGGTCGTGCACGCGTGGGACGTCGCGGCGGCGATCGGCGTCCCGTGGGAGCCGGCGGACGACCTCGTCGAGGTCTCGCTCAAGGTCGCCGCGCTCGTGCCCGAGGAGAGCCGGGGCCCCGGCGAGTCGTTCGGCCCGAGCCTGGCGGCGGCCGGCGCGCCCCCGGAGGGCCGGCTGCTCGCCCTGCTGGGCCGCGACCCCGCGTGGCGCTGACCGCTCAGCCGGGGGCGGATTCGCAGACCGCTTCCCGGTAGAAGTCGATCTTCCACCTGATGTGCTTCTGCTGCTCGCGCAGCGTGGCGATCTGCTCCTCCACGCGGCGGTCGTGGTCCTGCAGCAGTTCGAGCCGCTCCTGGACGGTGTCGGCGCCGCTGCGGGCCAGCTCGGAGTAGCGCAGCATCTCCGCGATCGGCATCCCCGTCTCGCGCAGGCAGCGCAGGAGGGACAGCCACGCGAGGTCGTCGTCGCTGAACACGCGCCGCCCCGAGGCGTTGCGCGCGATGCCCGACAGCAGCCCGATCTTCTCGTAGTAGCGCAGAGTGTCGATGCTGAAACCGCTCTTCTCGGCGGTCTCGCCTGGAGAGTAGAGACTCACGGCTTCAAGGATTCCACCTGGAGCGCGCTCCAGGTCAACGCGCGCCCGGCGGGGCGGCTTGACCTGGAGCGCGCTCCAGGAAGCAGAGTGGAGGGGACCGCGAGTCTGCGAAGGATCAGGGGCTGCCATGCGCATCGGACTTCAGGTTCCCAGCTACACCTTTCCCGGAGGGCCGGAGCGGATCGGGCCGGAGTTCGGCCGGATCGCGCGGGAGGCCGACCAGGGCGGCCTGCACTCGCTGTGGGTGATGGACCACTTCTTCCAGATCGCCATGGTGGGCCCGCCGGACGAGCCGATGCTGGAGGCCTACACCGCGCTCGCCTACGCGGCGGGGCTGACCGAGCGGATCACCCTCGGGACCATGGTCACCGGCGTCACCTACCGGCACCCCGGCATCCTGGTCAAGACCGTGACCACGCTGGACGTGCTGTCCGGCGGGCGCGCGTGGCTCGGCATCGGCGCGGCGTGGAACGAGGAGGAGTCGCGCGGTCTCGGCGTCCGCTTCCCGCCGACGGCCGAGCGGTTCGAGCGGCTGGAGGAGACGCTGCGGATCGCCCACCAGATGTGGCGGGGCGACGAGTCGGCGTTCGAGGGCGAGCACTACACGCTGGAGCGGCCGCTGAACTCGCCGCCCGCGCTGCGCGCCCCGCACCCGCCCGTCCTGATCGGGGGCGGCGGCGAGAAGAAGACGCTCCGGTTCGTCGCGAAGTACGGCGACGCGTGCAACCTCTTCGACGGCGACGAGCTGCCGCACAAGCTGGACGTCCTGCGGGAGCACTGCGAGCGCGAGGGGCGCGACTACGCCGAGATCGAGAAGACGTCGCTGGCCCTGTTCAGCGGCACGCCGTCGGTGGACGAGGCCGTGGACAAGGTCGGGCGCCTCGCGGAGCGCGGCATCGACCACGTGATCTTCTCCCAGGCCACCGGGCAGGACCTCGCGGGCGTCCTGGCCGAGGCGCTGACGCAGACGGAGAAGATCGTCCCCGCCGGTCGCTGACGCGCGCGCCGCCGCGGCCGGGTCACGCCGCCGCGGGGGTGAACACCCACTTCCGGTAGGACCAGTAGCGGAACGCGGAGCCGAGGCCGACGCCGGCGAGCAGGCCGAGGTTGTAGGCGACGCCGCCGTGCAGGCCGAGGGTGTAGTAGGTGAAGCCGGTGCAGAGCACCTGGATGAGCAGCCCGACGCCGTTCAGCGCGAAGAAGACGGCGACCTCGCGGCCGGAGCCGTCGCTGTCCCGGTGCCGGAACGTCCAGTGCCGGTTGAGCAGGTAGGACGTGAGCGTCGACAGGACGGTCGGGACGACCACGCTGGTGACCGGGCTGCCGCCGAGCCACGCGCGCATCAGGTTCGCACCGAAGACCATGATGAGCGTGCCGACGCACCCCACGAAGCCGAAACTCAGCAGTTCGCGGAGGAATGTCCGGTACGCCGGGGCGGACGAGACCGATTCCACCGGTCTTGACCGCTGCAAAGTGCTCACTCGCCCAGACCTTACCTGAGTAGGACATATGCGAAAGTCACAACCCAGCTAAAAGATCAGTGGCGGCCCGCGCCGGCCCCGCGGCGCCGCCCGGCCCGCGGCCGTTCGGGCAGGGGCGTTCGGGCAGGGGCGTTCGGGCAGGGGGCGTTCGGGCAGGGGCGTTCAGGCGAGGTCGGCCAGCGGCACCTTCGGGTCGGCGAGCCGTGCGGCGTCGACCCGGCGCCCGGAGCGGATCAGCGCCTGGACGTCCCCGGTCACGTCCCACACATTGGCGTTCATCCCGGCGACGACCCGGCCGCCGGACAGCCAGAACGCGATGAACTCGCGGGCCGCGCGGTCGCCCCGGTACACGACCTCGTCGTACTCCCCCGGCGCCGCGACGCCGGACATCTCCATGCCGAGGTCGTACTGGTCGCTGAAGAAGTACGGGATCCGGTCGTAGACGACGTCCTGGCCGAGCATGGCGCGGGCGGCGGCGGGCCCGCCGTTCAGCGCGTTCGCCCAGTGCTCCACGCGGATCCGGCGGCCGAGCAGCGGGTTGAAGGCGTTCGCGACGTCCCCGGCGGCGAAGATGTCCGGATCGGACGTGCGCAGCGACTGGTCGACGAGGACGCCGTCGGAGACCTCCAGCCCGGCCTCCTCCGCGAGCCGGGTGTTGGGCCGCACCCCGATGCCGACGATCACGACGTCGGCGGGGACCTCCGCGCCGCCGGACGTGACCACCGCCGACACCTGCCCGGCGCCCCAGAACCCGGCCACGCCGTCGTCCATCCGCAGGATGACGCCGTGCTCGCGGTGCAGGTCGGCGAAGAAGCCGCCGAGCTCGGGCCCCATGGCGGCGTGCAGCGGCGTCGGCTCCGGGTCGATGACCGTCACCTCGTTGCCGTACGAGCGGGCGGCGGCGGCCGTCTCCAGCCCGATCCAGCCGGCGCCCGCCACCACGACGCGCCGGCCGCCGTGGGCGAGCGCCTGCTTCAGCGCCGCCGAGTCGGCCATCGTGCGCAGGTAGTAGATGCCCTGCAGCTTGGAGCCGGGGACCTCCAGGCGCCGCACGGACGCGCCGGTCGCCAGCAGCAGCCGGTCGTAGCGGATCGGCTCCTTGGTGGAGAGCCGCACCTGGTGCGCCTCCCGGTCGATCGCGGCGACGGACGTGCCGAGCCGCAGCTCCACGCCGTGCTTGTCGTACCAGTCGGCCTCGTGCACGTGCGCCTTCTCGCGGGGCTCCTCGTCCAGCAGGAACCCCTTGGACAGCGGCGGGCGCTCGTACGGCCGCTCGATCTCGTCCCCGATCAGCAGGAGTCTGCCCGTGAAACCCTCCTCGCGGAGCGTCTCCGCCGCCTTGGCTCCGGCCAGGCTCGCACCGGCGATGACGAACGTCTCCTCGGGCATGGCGACCTCCTGTAGATGACTTGTAGCTATCCCTACAGCGCCCCATGTGACGAGACAAGAGCCGCCGCCTGGCGCGTCCAGGCGTGTCCACGCGCTGGGAGCGGCCCGTACGGGCGACGATCAGCGGGGACGGGCGGCCAGCATCCGGTGCCGGGCCATCGCGGAAAGATCGGTCAGCGAGGCGATCTGGTCGATGACGGCGCGCAGCCGGGCGGCGTCGTCGGCGGCGCCGGTGAACGCCTCCCGGAAGCCGGGGTCGAGCGTGCCGGGCGCGCCGGCCAGCATCATCTCGGCCAGCTCGGTGATCAGCGTCCGCTGCCGGGCCCTGACCTCCTCGTGGCTGATCCACACGTAGTGCGCCGTGATGCCCTTGAGCAGCGCGTTCTCCAGGCGCTGCACGCGCGGGACGATCAGCTCGGCGGCGTACCGGGTCAGCGGGCGGTCGCCGTAGGCCGCCCGGGTCGCGGCCTCGGCGGCCAGGCAGAACCGGCCGATCAGCGTGCTGGTCAGGTTCTTCAGCGCGGCGAGGCTGCGCGGCGTGCCGTCGTAGCGGTCCGGCCAGTACGGCTCGGCGAGCAGCGCCGCGAAGCGCTCCTCCAGCTCGGCGAGGTCGGCGTCCGGGCAGTACAGCTTCCCGGCGGTGGCGGCGACGAGCCGGCGCTCGGCGGGGTCGGCGAGCCGGACGAAGTCGACGTGCCCGGCGACCAGCGCGTCCTCCAGGTCGTGCACGGAGTAGGCGACGTCGTCGCTCCAGTCCATGACCTGGGCCTCGAAGCACGTCCGGCCCTCGGGCGCGCCGTCCCGGATCCACGCGGCGACGTCCATGTCGTCGTCGTAGACGCCGAACTTCCCGTTCACCGCGCCGGACTGCGGCCACGGGTACTTCATGGCGGCGTCGAGCGCGGCGCGCGTCAGGTTGAGGCCGACGCTGCGCCCGTACAGGGGCGGGCCGTCGGCCGCGAACGACTTGGGCTCCAGCCGGGTCAGCACGCGCAGGCTCTGCGCGTTGCCCTCGAAGCCGCCGCAGTCGCGCGCGACGATGTCCAGCGCGTACTCGCCGTTGTGGCCGAACGGCGGGTGGCCGATGTCGTGCGACAGGCACGCCGTCTCGACCAGGTCGGGGTCGCAGCCGAGGGATTTGCCCAGCTCGCGGCCGACCTGGGCGCACTCCAGCGAGTGGGTCAGCCGGGTGCGCAGGCTCTGCACGGTGTCGGCCGCCGCGTCCGCGCCCGGCGAGGCGACCTGGGTCTTGGCGGCCAGCCGCCGCAGCGCGGCGCTGTGCAGGACGCGGGCGCGGTCGCGCTCGAACGCCGTCCGGTCGCGTCGCTTGGCCGGCTCGGGCGCCCACCGCTGCCGGTCGCGCGCGGTGTAGCCGTCGGTGTTGTCGCTCGTCATGGCCCTATCCAGGGTAAGCGGCACGATCAGGTTCAGCGGCTCGGCGACGCGGGGGACGACGGGGCCGGGGTCCCGGACGGGTCGAGGCGGATGCGCTTGGCGGTCTCGTCCGGCACCTGGACGCTCTTGCCCAGCAGCACGTACGACAGGTAGCCGCCGGTCTCCCGCACGATGTAGTTGAACTGCGTGCCGCGGGTCTGGACGCTGGGCCCGCTGCGGGTCGGGGAGGCGGCCGCCCTGATGCCCTGGTCCTCGGCCATCCGCTTCGACCGCAGCCCGTGCCACGGGTCGGTGACGATCACGGCGGACGACCAGTGGTGCCGGTCGAACTCCCGGCCGGCGGCGCGCAGGCTCTCCAGCGTGTCCCGCCCGACGGGCACGGCGAAGACCTTGCCCGCGGGGACGCCGCCCTTCTCGATGAGCCAGGTGCGGCCGGCGGCGGCCTCGGTGTAGTTGTCGCCGGGGGCCTTGCCGCCGACGGTGACGATCGCGGGCGCGACGCCGTCGCGGTACAGGTCCAGCGCGTGCTGCAGCCGCCACTTGAGCGTCGGGGACGGCACCCCGTTGTACTGCGCGGCGCCCAGCACGATGATCGCGTCCGAGCGGGGGCGCTCGTCCTGCCGGGCCTGGTACCAGACGCGCGCCCCTACGGTCAGCGGGGTCAGCACGGCGATCGCGAGCAGGGCCGCGACGACGCTCACCGGGACCGTGACCCACCGCGACCGGCGGCGCCGCCCGCGGCCGTCCCGCTCCCCGGCGCCGGTCTCTTCGGACCGGGGGTCTTCGGACCGGGGGTCTTCGGGCTGGGTCTCCGGCAAGTCCACTTCCACCGTCATCGCATCGGACACACTATTGAGATGGTCCGGCGCGCGTCCGAAGTTCGCACATACCGCGTGTAACGGAACCCATACCCGCGCCGGCGGCCGGGTCCGCGCGCGGAGAACACGCGCGGGACCCGGCCGCCGGCGGTGCACGTCAGCGGGTGTCGCCGCCCCCTGAGCCGTCCGCCGCCGCGATGGCCGCGCGGCCGGCCTCCAGCCGGGCGACGGGGATGCGGAACGGCGAGCAGGACACGTAGTCCAGGCCGACCTCGTGGCAGAAGTGCACCGAGTCCGGGTCGCCGCCGTGCTCGCCGCAGATGCCGAGCTTGATGCCGGGCCGCGCCCTGCGGCCCTCCTCGGCGGCGATGCGGACGAGCCGCCCGACGCCCTCCCGGTCCAGCGTCTCGAACGGCGACACCCCGAAGATGCCGAGTTCGAGATACCGGGAGAAGAACGCCGCCTCGACGTCGTCGCGGGAGAAGCCCCACGTCGTCTGGGTGAGGTCGTTGGTGCCGAAGGAGAAGAACTCGGCGGCCTCGGCGATCTGCCCGGCGGTCAGCGCCGCCCGCGGCAGCTCGATCATGGTGCCGATCAGCGCGGGGACGTCGACGCCGGTGGCCTCCTTCACCTCGTCCAGGATGCCGCGGGCCTCGTCGCGGACGGCCTCCAGCTCCTGCACGGCGCCGACGAGCGGGATCATGATCTCCGGGCGCGGGTCGCCGCCCGCCTTGCGGCGCGCCGCCGCGGCCTCGGCGATCGCGCGGACCTGCATGGCGAACAGGCCGGGAATCACCAAACCGAGCCGCACCCCGCGCAGTCCGAGCATAGGGTTCTGCTCGTGCAGCCGGTTGACCGCCTCGAGCAGCCTCCGGTCCTTGCCATCGGCGCCGTCGCCCGCGAGCGCGACCTTGACCGACAGCTCGGTGATGTCGGGGAGGAACTCGTGCAGCGGCGGGTCGATGAGCCGGATCGTGACGGGCAGCCCGTCCATGGCCTCGAAGATGCCCTCGAAGTCGCTCTTCTGCAGCGGCTCCAGGGCGTCCAGCGCCGCCTGCCGCCCGGCGTCGTCCTCGGCGAGGATGAGCTTCTCCACGAGCTGCCGGCGGTCGCCGAGGAACATGTGCTCGGTGCGGCACAGCCCGATGCCGGCGGCGCCGAAGCGGCGGGCGCGGGCGGAGTCCTCGGGGGTGTCGGAGTTCGCGCGGACCTTCAGCGCGGCGCGCGCGTCGGCGTGCCGCATGATGCGGTCGACGGCCCTGACGAGGTCGTCGCCGTCCTCCAGGGCCAGCTCGCCCTCGAAGTACCGGACGACGGGCGAGTCCTCCACGGGGACCTCGCCGAGGTAGACGTCGCCGGACGACCCGTCGATCGAGATGACGTCGCCCTCGTGCACGGTCACGCCGCCGGGCGCGGTGAAGTGCCCGTCCTTGACGTCGACGTCCAGTTCCTCGGCGCCGCAGACGCACGTCTTGCCCATGCCGCGCGCGACGACGGCGGCGTGCGAGGTCTTGCCTCCGCGCGAGGTGAGGACGCCCTTGGCCGCGACCATGCCGGCGAGGTCGTCGGGGTTGGTCTCGCGGCGGACGAGGATGACGTCCTCGCCCTGCCCGGCCAGCTCGACCGCGCGGCCGGAGCTGAACACGGCCTTGCCGACGGCCGCGCCGGGCGAGGCGTTCATGCCCTTGGTGAGCTTCTGGACGCCGTCGACCTTGCTGGCGAACCGGGGGAACATGAGCTGCGCGAGCTGGTCGCCGGTGACGCGGCGGGCGGCCTCGTCCAGGTCGATGAGCCCCTGGTCGAGCAGCTGGCAGGCGATCCGGAACGCCGCGGCGGCGGTCCGCTTGCCCACCCGGGTCTGCAGCATCCACAGCTTCCCGCGCTCGATCGTGAACTCGATGTCGCACATGTCGCGGTAGTGGTTCTCCAGCGTCTCCATGATCTGGAGGAGCCGGTCGTAGGACGCCTTGTCGATGCGTTCGAGCTCCGTCAGCGGCACGGTGTTCCGGATGCCGGCGACGACGTCCTCGCCCTGGGCGTTCTGCAGGTAGTCGCCGTACACGCCCTGCTGGCCGGACGCGGGGTCGCGGGTGAACGCCACGCCCGTCCCCGAGTCGAGCCCCATGTTGCCGAAGACCATCGAGCAGATGTTGACGGCGGTGCCGAGGTCGACGGGGATGCGCTCCTGCCGCCGGTACAGGATCGCGCGTTCGGCGTTCCACGAGTCGAACACCGCCTTGACGGCCAGGTCCATCTGCTCGCGCGGGTCGGTCGGGAACTCCCGCCCGGTCCGCTCCCGCACGATCGCCTTGAACCGGTCGACGAGCCCTTTGAAGTCGTCGGCGACGAGGTCGGAGTCCTGGTCGGTGCCGCGGGCGCGCTTGACCTCCTCGATCGCGTCCTCGAACAGGTCGCCGTCGATGTCCAGCACGGTCTTGCCGAACATCTGGATCAGCCGCCGGTAGGAGTCCCAGGCGAACCGCTCGTCGCCCGCCTGCGCGGCGAGGCCGTGCACGGACTCGTCGTTCAGGCCGACGTTGAGGACGGTCTCCATCATTCCCGGCATGCTGAACTTGGCGCCCGACCGCACGCTGACCAGCAGCGGGTCGTCGCTCTGCCCGAGCTTCTTGCCCATCGCGGACTCGAGGCCGGCGAGGTGCGCGTTCACCTCCTCCGCCAGCCCCTCGGGCAGGTCCCCGTGCTCGAGGTAGTGCCGGCAGGCCTCCGTGGTGATCGTGAACCCGGGGGGGACGGGCAGTCCGAGGTTGGTCATCTCGGCCAGGTTGGCGCCCTTGCCGCCCAGCAGATCTTTGAGGTCCTTGTTACCCTCAGTGAAGTCGTACACGAACTTCGGCACGGGGAGCTCCTTTTCGCTCCGGTTCCACCCAGCGGCAGTTCCGGCCCACCTGCCCCAGGGGTGTGCTCCGTCGCGTTCCCCCAGGCAGAAGCGGGTCCGCTGCCCTGTTTGCCGGGACTGTACCCGCGCATCGGACGGTTGCTCGGCGCCCGGTGCGCCGGAGGGAGTTTTCCCAGCTCACACCGCAGATAATGGTCTATTCCACTGGGGAGACCGAGACCACGCCGCGCTCCGGGCCCGGCCGGAGCGGCGGTCGCGCGCACATGGCGCGCCCATTGCCCGGGAGAGGGGATGATGGAGATCAGGGAGGTGAGGTTGTGAGGCCGAAGGTCGCCGGCGGCCGGGCGGGAGATCCGTTCGCCCCCATCGCCGATTTCGGGTTCCTGTCCGACTGCGAGACGACCGCGCTGGTCGCGCCGAGCGGCAACATCGAGTGGATGTGCCTGCCGAAGATGGACTCGCCGAGCGTGTTCGGGTCGATCCTGGACCGCGACGCGGGGTACTTCCGGGTCGGCCCCGCGGGCGTCGAGGTGCCCGCGGCGCAGCGCTACATCCCCGGCACCATGGTCATGGAGACCACCTGGTGGGTGCACGGGGGCTGGCTCGTGGTGACGGACGCGCTGCTGATGGGCCCGTGGCACCACGAGACGGAACGGTCCCACACGCACCGCAGGGCGCCGACCGACTACGACGCCGACCACGTCCTGCTGCGGATGGTGCGGTGCGTGAACGGGCAGGTCCAGGTCCGGCTCGACTGCATGCCGGTGTTCGACTACGGCCAGACGCCCGCGCGCTGGGAGCACACCGGCGCCGGGTACCACGAGGCGGTCGCGCGCGGCAACGGCGTCGGGCTGCGCCTGACCACCGACATGAACGTCGGGTTCGAGGGGTCGCTCGCCACGTCCAGGACGCTGCTGAAGCAGGGCGAGTCCCGGTTCGTGGCGCTGTCGTGGAGCGAGCACGCGGCGCCGTCGTCGTGGCAGGAGGCGCAGGAGCGGCTCGTCTGGACGGTGCACCACTGGCAGCACTGGCTCGACCGCGGCCGCTTCCCCGACCACCCGTGGCGCAGCCACCTGCAGCGCAGCGCGCTCACGCTGAAGGGCCTGACGTTCGCGCCGTCGGGCGCGGTCGCGGCGGCGGCGACGACCTCGCTGCCGGAGACGCCGGGCGGCGACCGCAACTGGGACTACCGCTACACCTGGATACGCGACTCCACGATGGCGCTGTGGGCGTTCTACACGCTCGGCTACGACTGGGAGGCCAACGACTTCTTCTACTTCATCACCGACGTCGCCGAGGCGGCCGAGGGCAAGCTGCAGATCATGTACGGGCTGGACGGCCGGGAGGAGCTGCCCGAGTCCACGCTGGAGCACCTCACCGGCTACGACAACGCCCGGCCCGTGCGCATCGGCAACGAGGCGTACATGCAGGCGCAGCACGACGTGTGGGGCGCGATCATCGGCTCCATCTACCTGTTCGTGCGCAAGCGCGACCGGCTCGACGACCGGCTGTGGAAGATCATCATCAAGCAGGTCGAGGACGCGCTCGCCAACTGGCGCACCCCCGACTGCGGCATGTGGGAGGTGCGCGGCGAGCCGCAGCACTTCACCTCGTCCAAGATCTTCTGCTGGGTGGCGGCCGAGCGCGGCGCCCGGCTCGCCCGGGTGCGCGGCGACCAGGACCGGGCGCGCCGCTGGCAGGCCGCCGCCGACGAGATCCACGCGGACGTGCTCGCGAACGCGCTGGACGAGCGGGGCGTCTTCACCGCGCACTACGGCGCGACGGCGCTGGACGCCTCGGCGCTGCTGATCCCGCTGCTCGGCTTCCTGCCCGCCGACGACAAGCGGGTGCGCGAGACCGTCCTCGCCATCGCCGACGAGCTGTCGGAGGACGACCTCGTCCTGCGGTACCGCGCGGCGGAGACCGACGACGGGTTCGACTCCGACGAGGGCACGTTCACGATCTGCTCGTTCTGGCTGGTCAGCGCCCTGGTGATGATCGGCGAGCTGGACCGGGCGCGGGCGCTGTGCGAGAAGCTGCTGTCGTATGCGAGCCCGCTGCAGCTGTACGCCGAGGAGATCGACCCGCACACCGGCCGGCACCTCGGCAACTTCCCGCAGGCGTTCACCCACCTGGCGCTGATCAACGCGGTGATGCAGGTGATCAGAGCGGAGAACGACGAGCCGCAGCCGCCGCTCGCCTGACCCCGCTCCCCCGGCCCGGACGGACGGCCGGGCCCGCTCCCCCGGCCGTCCGCAGACCTTGATCACAACTTGGCCGACATCTGCCGGAATTGACCTTTTTGTTGCACATCCCGGTTACTGTTCGCCCGTGACCACGCCACCGTCCGCTGACGACGACCCCGAACCCTCCCCCTGGGCCCCTCCCGACGCCCCCGCCTCCGACGTCCCCGCTCCGGACGCTCCCGCACCCGGCACTCCCACCCCCGGCACCTACACACCCGGCACTTACACACCCGGCGCGGCCACGCCGTATCCGGCCCCGCCGTTCCCGCCCGGGCCGCCCTATCAGGAGCCCGTACGGCGGCGGACCAACCAGTTCGCGATCTTCGCACTCGTCACCGGCCTGGTCGGCATGGCGCCGCTCGCGGTCGGCTTCGCGATCACCGCGCTCGTCCAGGCGGGCCGCCGCGGCGAGCGGGGCCACGGCCTCGCCGCCGCCGGCCTCGCCGCGTCCGCCGTCTGGGTGGTCGCCGCGGCCGTGCTGCTCGTCGCGCTGCCGTTCGGCCGGCCCGGCCCCGGGCGGGCCGACGCCCGCCGCGACGGCCTGACGGCGATCGCCGACCTCGACGTCGGCGACTGCTTCACCGGTCTCACCGATGACGGCGCGGGCGGGTACCGGGCGAAGGAGCAGCCCTGCACGCGACCCCACGAAGGGGAGGTCATCGCGCGCTCGGAGGAGCGGTACAGCGACGGAAGCGGCGCGTGGGCCGAGCAGCTGTGCGGGAACAAGACCGAATACCTTCAGCGGAGCCGGTACCGCGAGGACCTGGAGCCCTACTACGCCTGGTCCGGCGACGACGCCCGCACGCTCACGTGCCTGATGAGCTATACGGGCACCGAGCCGCTCACGACGACCCTCGCCGGCACGGTGGACACGAGCCTGAAGACCTACGACCAGCTGAACGTCGGCGAATGCATCGACGAGTGGGAGCAGACCGACCCGTTCACGGCCACCGTCTCCTGCAAGAAGCCGCACCGCTTCCAGGTGTACGCGAAGTTCACGCTGCGCACGGAGGACTCCTCCCTGGAGTACGGCGGGTACCCGGGCGAGGACGCGCTCGACAAGAAGGCGGGCGGCGGCTGCAGCAAGCGCGCCGACAAGCTCCTCCGGGAGCACCCGGTCGACCGCGACCTCCAGCTGATGTACGTCATGCCGGCCGAGGACGACTGGTACCGGGGCGTCCATGACGTCGTGTGCCTGCTGTCGCCCGCCAGCGGCAAGCTGAAGAAATCGCTCGTCCCGTGACCGCCTCCGAGACGCCGCCGGGCGATGCGCCGGAGCCGGGACGGCGGCGGACGAACCGGCTCGCGATCGCCTCGCTCGTCACGGGACTGCTCGGCCTGGTCCTGTTCGCGGTCGGTTTCGCCGCCGCCGCGCTCGTGCAGACCCGTCGCCGGGGAGAGAAGGGGCGGGGCCTCGCCGCCGCCGGGATCGCGGCCTCCGCCGCGTGGATCACCGCGATCGCCGTCGTGGTCGTCGCGGGCGTGCCGCGAGGCGGGGACGACCCGGGCCTCGCCAGCGACTACGGGCAGCCGCGGGCCTCGGCGCTGAAGCCCGGCACCTGCTTCGTCGGGTTCGAGGAGAAGTCGGTCGCCGTCTTCCTGAGGGCGGCGCCGTGCAAGGGAGCCCACGAGGGCGAGATCGCCGGCCGGGCGGCCCTGCCGGAGCGCCCGTTCCCGGGCGACGGGGAGGTCGCGGCCGAGGCCGGGAAGCTGTGCCGGGACCGGACCGCGTTCCTGGAGAAGACGGGCCGCGCCGAGGAGTTCCGGCTCTACACCGACCGGCCCGACAAGGAGATGTGGGAGCGCGGGGACCGTACCGTGACCTGCGTCGTCCGCTTCATCGGGTCCGGCTATCTCACCGTCGCGCTCGAGGACGTCGCCAAGGAGCCCCGGGACTACAACGACCTGGTCCCCGGCGACTGCGTGAAGGAGTGGGACGCGACCGGCGCGGTGTCCGTCGTCGACTGCACCGAACCGCACAAGATCCAGGTCTTCGCCGTCTTCGACCTGAAGGGCGACACGCTCCCCTCGACCGCGGAGATGGACGACCGGGCGGCGCGGGGCTGCGCCGCCCGGGCCCGGAAGATCTGGGGCCCGCGCCCCCTGCCGGAGAACGTGGAGCCGTCGTACGCGCGGCCGAACCCCACGGCCTGGGAGCTGGACGAGCGGCAGGTCGTCTGCATGTTCGAGGCCGTGCGGGGTTCGCTGACGCGGTCGCTGATGCCGGAGTGACCGCACCCGCCGCCGGCGCCCGGCGGGCGCCGGCGGCACGCGGCCCGCTAGACGACGGCGCCGGAGCTGTCCGCCGTGCGGCGGACCGGCTTCTTCGACCTGCCCTGCGGCGGCGGGGTCTTCGCGAAGCGCTCCAGCACGACGGCGATGGGCGTCGCGGTGAAGACGCTGGAGTAGGTGCCGACGACGATGCCGATCAGCAGCGCGATCGCGAAGTCGGTCAGCGAGTCGCCGCCGAGGACCGCGAGGGCCGCGAGGATGAACAGCGCGCCCATACCGGTGTTGATCGTCCGCGGGACGGTCTGCAGCGTGCCCCGGTTCGCGATGTCGGCGAACCGCCCCTTCGGGTTCAGGCCCCACATCTCGCGGACGCGGTCGAACACGACGACGGAGTCGTTCACCGAGTACCCGATGATCGTGAGCAGCGCGGCGAGGAAGACCCCGTCGATCGGTTTGCCCAGCCAGGCGAAGACGCCCGTGACGATCGCGATGTCGTGGAACATCGCGACGACCGAGCCGGTCGCGAACGTCCAGCGGAACCGGATCGTCAGGTAGGCCAGCTGCGCGAGCAGGGCGATGCCGAGCGCGATCAGCGCCTTCTTCCGCAGCTCGCTGCCGAGGCTCGGCCCGATCAGCTCGTCGCGCTCCTTGGCGGCGCCGCCGCCCGCCTTCGCCAGCGCGTCCCGGATCCGCTTCTCCTCCTCGTTGGTCAGGTCGGACGTGCGGACGGAGATGTCGTCCTGCCCGGACGTCTGGACGACGGCGCGCGGGAACCCGGCGTCGGCGACGGCGGCGCGGGCCTTGTCGATGTCGACGGGCCGGCTGGTGGAGTACTCGACGAGGCGCCCGCCGGTGAACTCCACGCCGTAGTTCAGCCCGCGGGTGAAGATCCCGGTCATGGCCAGGATGACCGCGACCGCGGAGATCCCGACCCACATCGGGCTGCGCTTCATGATGTCGGGGCCGCTGGTCTCCAGCCAGTTGCGGATCCGCCCGGCGCCGCCGAGCCCGCCGGCCCGGCCCTTCATGATCTTGGGCATCCGGGCCGCGGCGGCGTCGGTGAGCACGCGGCTGATCAGCATCGCCGAGACGAGGGAGGCGAGCACACCGATGGTCAGCGTGACCCCGAAGCCCTTGACCGGCCCGGAGGCCAGCCAGAACAGCAGGCCGCCGGCCAGCAGGGTGGTGACGGCGGAGTCGGCGATCGCCGACCACGCCTTGTTGAAGCCGATCGCGAGCGCGTTGCGCGCGCTGCGGCTCCGCACCGCCGCCCGTTCCTCCCTCGCCCGTTCGAAGGCCAGCACGTTGGCGTCGATGGCCATGCCGATCGCCAGGACGAAACCGGCGAGGCCCGGCAGGGTGAGCGTCGCGCCGATCGCGACGAGGGCCGCGTAGGAGATCAGTGCGTAGCAGGCCAGCGCGGCCGTGGCGAGGAAACCGGCGATGCGGTAGACGGCCACGATGAACAGGCCGGTCAGGATGATGCCGATGACGGCGGCCTTGGCGCTGGCGTCGATCGCCTCGTCGCCGAGGGTCGGGCCGACCACCCGCTGCTCGATGATCTTCACCGGGACGGGCAGCGAGCCGCCCTGGATGAGAGCGGCGAGGTCCTTGGCCTCGCCGGCGCTGAAGTCCCCGGTGATCTGGGTGGAGCCGCCGGTGATGCCGACGCCGCACGGCACGCTCTGCGTCACCTGCGGGGACGAGATGACCTTGCCGTCCAGGACGATCGCGATGCGCCGCTCGTCGCCGACGGCGCAGGCGGCCTTGGCGGTCAGCTTCTCCCAGGTCTTGCCCCCCTCGCCCTTGAAGTCGACGTTGACGGCCCAGCCGCCGAGGTTCTGCGGGTCGTAGGAGGCGCTCGCCTTGCCGATGCCGTCGCCGGTGAGCGCGGCGGGGCCGATGAGGATCTGCTGCCCGCTCTCGTCCGGGATCAGCTGCTGCCCCTTCTCGGCCTTGCCGGTGTTGGGCAGCACGGGATGCGCGGTGAGCTGCGCGGTCTTGCCGACCGCCTCGACGGCGCGGGTCGGGTCCTGGACGTCCGGCAGCTCGACGATCAGCCGCCGGTCGCCGGACCGGGTGATGGACGACTCGGCGACGCCGAGCGCGTCGATGCGCCGGTGCAGGACCTCGCGGGCGCGGTCGGTGGACTCGCGGTCCGCCTTGACGGTCGGCGAGTCCTGGGTTTCGAGCACGATCTGGGTGCCGCCGCGGAGGTCGAGGCCGAGGCGGGCCGGTTTGGACCAGGCGAAGTAGAAGGACGTGGCGAGCACGGCGAGCGCCAGTACCGCCCGCACCAGGTTGGCGCGAGTCAAGAGGGAACCTCCACACGGAAGTTTCGGCGCCGCGCCTCAGCGTGCGGCACCGCGGACAGGGGTCGTCTCAGCTCCGTGGGGGGCGGGCGGCGCGCGCCCGCGCGGTGCGGCGGGCGGCGCGAGGTCGGGTGAGGCCGGCGCGGCGGCGGGCGGCGGGATGCGCCCGGCCTTGGCCTGAACCCCTTCTCTAGTCAGCAGACGCGCGAACTCCTTCGCCGCGGAGGCAGGTGGATCCGAAA
>NZ_JBEORG010000055.1:147-35945 GCF_040302145.1 Spirillospora sp. NPDC127506
GGGCATGCCCGCTCCGGGCGCAGAGCGCCCTCCGCGTGCCTGCCCGTGGCCGCCGCTTCGGTCGGTGGCCACGGCTCAGGTCTGGTCCAAGAGGGTGTGAATTGTGCTCGTCCAGCAGGCGACTGTACTAACCCAAGGGGGCGACCCCCTGGAACTCCCGATACGAACCGGCCGATCCTCACGCCGCCGTTGTGGTCGCTGTGCCCGTTGCTCATTGTGTGGCGCTGCGGTCGCCTGCGTCGCCGGGCATGCCCGCTCCGGGCGCAGAGCGCCCTCCGCGTGCCTGCCCGTGGCCGCCGCTTCGGTCGGTGGCCACGGCTCAGGTCTGGTCCAAGAGGGTTTGATCGTGCTCGTCCAAGAAGCGGCTGTGCTAGCCCAAGGGGCGACCCCCTGGAACCTCGGTACGAGCGGGGTGGGGCGATGTCGTGGGGGTGGCAGCGATCTTCACGAGTCCTGCACAATTCGGGCTCGTTGTGTGCATAGCGGGCTCTTAGAGTCTGGGGCGTGACTGCGAACGAGACTCGGGTGCTGGTGGTCGAGGACGAGCCGACCATCGCGCGGGCCGTGGCGGACCGTCTGGCGGCCGAGGGCTTCGGCGTCGAGGTGGCCGGGGACGGGCCCTCGGCCGTCGAGCGGGCGCGCGGCTACGAGCCGCATCTCATCGTGCTGGACGTGATGCTGCCCGGGTTCGACGGCCTGGAGGTGTGCCGGCGCGTGCAGGCGGAGCGTCCCGTGCCGGTGCTCATGCTGACGGCGCGGGACGACGAGACCGACCTGCTGGTCGGGCTCGGCGTCGGCGCCGACGACTACGTGACCAAGCCGTTCAGCATGCGGGAGCTGGTCGCCCGCATCCGGGCGGTGCTGCGGCGGGTCGAGCGGCCCGCGATGGACGCGGCGCCCGGCGGGGCGAAGCGGGTCGGAGCGCTCGAGGTCGACGAGCGGGCCCGGCGGGTCCGCCGCGACGGGCGCGAGGTGCACCTCACGCCGACCGAGTTCGACCTGCTCACCTGCCTGCTGCGCAACCAGGGGGCGGTGCTCACCCGCGCGGTCCTGCTGGAACAGGTGTGGGACTGGGCGGACGCGTCCGGGACCCGGGTCGTCGACAGCCACGTCAAGGCGTTGCGCAGGAAGCTGGGGCAGGGGCTGATCCGGACCGTGCACGGCGTCGGCTACAGCTTGGAGGTCGCGCCGTGACCCCCGTCGTCCACAGGCTGTGGGCGCGGCTGCCCCGGCCGCTGGACCCGCTCCGGTCGATCAAGGTGAAGTTCGGCGTGGTGGTCGTGGCGACCGCGTGCGTCGCCGTGCTGATCGTCCTGTGGGGCTATCCGATGGGGTTCCGGGCGCGGCAGACGATGCCGGTCGGCGTGCTGATCTCGCTGGGGGTGATCCAGCTGCTCGCGCACGGGATGACCGCGCCGCTGCGGGAGATGACGGCCGCGGCGCGGGCGATGGCGCGCGGCGACTACAGCCGCCGGGTGCGGGCCACGTCGCGGGACGAGGTCGGCGAGCTGGCGCAGGCGTTCAACCGGATGGCCGCCGACCTCGCCGAGGTCGAGCGGCAGCGCCGCGAGTTCGTCGCCAACGTGTCGCACGAGCTGCGCACGCCGATCAGCGCGCTGCGGGCCGTCCTGGAGAACGTCGCGGACGGGGTCACGCCCGCCACGCCCGAGGTCCTCGAATCGGCGCTCGACCAGACCGAGCGGCTCGGGCGCCTCGTCACCCAGCTCCTCGACCTGTCGCGGGCCGAGGCGGGCGCGGCGGTCCTGGACCTCGCGGACATCGACGTCGCCGCGTTCGTGGACGACGTCGCGGCCGAGGCCCGCGCGAGCCACCCCGAGGCCGAGTTCGCCACCGATGTGACGCCCGGCCTGCGGGCCGTCGCCGACCGCGACCGGCTCCACCAGGTCGTCGCGAACCTGCTCGACAACGCCGCCCGGCACGGCCCGGACGGGCGTCCCATCACCGTCACCGCCCGTCCCGCGAACCATCCCGGCGGTCTGGTCATCGAAGTGGCCGATGAGGGACCCGGCATACCGCCCGAGGAGCGCGCCCGCGTGTTCGAGCGCTTCTCGCGCGGCTCGGTGTCCGGACCCGGGACGCCGGGCGGCGGCACCGGGCTCGGCCTCGCCATCGCCAGCTGGGCCACCGACCTGCACGGCGGCGACATCACCGTCCTGGACACCCCGAGCGGCTGCCGCATCCGCGTCATGATCCCCCCGAACATCGGAGAACCCGCATGACCACCCCGCCCACGGACCCCGCCGACCACGCGGAGAAGCCGCCCGGAGAACCGCGCGAATCCGGCGGCAAGCCGGTAGAAGCAGCCGTACCGAGGGCCATGCCGGGTGGTGGGCACGCGGTGGGGGGCGGGTTTGCGCCTCCCAGGGTGGTTTACCAGGGGCAGCCGGTGCGCCAGGGTGTGCCTTACGGGGTGCCGGCCGGGTACGCGCCGCCGCCGCAGTTCGCCTATCAGCCGACCAAGATCGAGAAGGCCTTCCGGGCGTGGAAGCGGCCCGCGCGGCCCATGTCGGCGTCGCTCGTGGCGGGGGTTCTCATCGCCGGGCTGATCGGGGCCGTCGCGGTCGGGCCGCAGTTGCGGGAAGGGCTGCTCGGGGTCGGCGTCGTGATCGCGGGCGCGGCCGTCGCCTACGTGGCGGGGGCCTCGGCCTGGTCGGCGGGGCGGATCGTGCGGTCCGGGCCCAAGCGGCGGGTCAACCGGACCGCGATCGTGTTCGGGGTGCTCGCCGTCGTGTTGCCGGCGATCGCGGCGGTGCGGGAGGCGGAGTGGGTCGTCGTTCCCGCGCTGCTGCTCGCCGTCGCGCTCGGCTCGTACGCGGCGTCCGGCGGGAGGTCGTGGCCGGAGGTCCTGTTCGGCGGGCTCGCGGTCGTGCCCGCGGCCGGGGCCATGCTGCCGTGGGCCGCGCGCGGCGCGTACGGGGCGGTGACGTCCGAGAAGGGCAACGCGTGGCCGGTCATCAGGACGGGCGCCATCGCGGCCGGGCTCGTCGCGGTGTTCGGCGGGCTGTTCGTCGGGGCGGACGCCGCCTTCGGCAGCCTCGCCGCCGGGCTCGTCCCCGAGGTGTCGGCCGCCTCGGTCGTCGTGTACGGGTTCGCGGGCGCCGCGACGCTGGCGCTGGCGTCCGCCGGCGCGTACCTCGGGCAGGCGCCGCCGCCGCTGCGGCTGCTTAGCCCGGAGCCCGGAAAGCCCGCCGGCCGGTGGTCGTGGGCGGTGCCGATCGCGGCGCTCGACCTGCTGTTCCTGGTGTTCTGCGCCATCCAGGCCGGGGTCTTCCTCGCCGACGACAAGGACGCGCTGCTGCGCTCGACCGGCCTCACGTACGCCGAGTACGCAAGGCAGGGGTTCTTCCAGCTCGTCATCGTGACCGTGCTGGTGCTGGCGGTCGTCGCGGTCGCGAAGCGGTACGCGCCGGAAGGCAGCCGCGGCCTGGTCCGGGGGCTGCTCGGGCTGCTGTGCGCGTTGACGCTCGTCGTCGTCGCCGTCGCCCTGCGCCGGCTCTACCTGTACGAGCAGACCTTCGGCTGGACGAGGCTGCGGCTGTGGGTGCACGCGTTCGAGCTGTGGCTCGGGTTCGTCGTGGTGCTCATGGCGGTCGCCGGCGTCGTCAAGGGCCGGGTCGCCTGGCTGCCGCGCGCCGTCGCCGCCGGCGGGGCGATCGCGATGATCCTGCTCGCGGTGCTCAACCCCGACCGGTTCATCGCCGAGCACAACGTCGCCCGGTACGCGGAGACCGGCAAGATCGACGTCCCGTACCTGCGGAACCTGTCCGCCGACGCGGTGCCCGCGCTGGACGCGCTGCCCGAGCCGGCGCGCAGCTGCGCGCTGCGCCGCATCGCGGTCGAGCTCGACGGGGACGAGCCGGCCATGAGCGCCAACCTGTCGCGGGCCGAGGCCCGGGAGATCCTTGAGCGGCGGCCCGTCGACGAGACGGCGGACTGCGTCAGTCCGTCTCGTCCATGAGGAGCAGGGCGTAGGCGGCGATCGTCGAGTCGTCGGTGATCCGGCCCTCCCGGATCAGCGCCCTGAACTCGGCGCGGGAGAACCACTTCTGCCGCATGTCCTGCTCCTCGGGCTCCCGGTCGGCCTCCCCGGCCGCCAGGTCGGACGCCACGAAGATGTTGAAGCCCTGCCCGCTCGTCCCGTGCGAGCAGTTCAGGCGCCCGAGGTGCTTCAGCCTCCCGGCGCGCAGGCCCGTCTCCTCGGCGAGCTCGCGGCGGGCCAGCTCCTCCGGGTCGGCGTCCCGGCGGCCGGGCAGCGAGCCCTGCGGGAAGCTCCACGTGCGCTTCCCGATCGGGTACCGGTACTCCTCGACGAGGTGGAACCCGTCGCCCTCCAGCGGGATGACCAGCACGAAGTCGGGTTTGTCGACGACGCCGTAGATGCCGCGCGAGCCGTCCAGCCGCTCGACCTCGTCCTCCCGGACGACCATCCACGGGTTCTCGTAGACGACGCGGGTGCCGACCTGGCGGACCGCGGGCTCGTCGTTCGCGTCCCGGCTCATGCTCACGCTCCCGACCCGTAGCGGTAGACGAGTTCGTGCCGGTCGCCGACCACCACCCGGTGGGTGACCTCGATGACGCGGTCGTCCTGGTCGTAGGCGCGGCGCCACAGGGTCAGGACGGGCTGGTCGGGGCCGATCCGCAGCGTCTCCTGCTCGTCCGCGCGCGGGAGCCGGCACGTCACCGACTCCTCGAACGTGATCCGGCGGCCCGCCTCCTCCAGCCGCGAGTAGAGGCCGCCCGGCCCCGTGTTGACCTCGCGCAGCACCGGGATCCGCTCCACGATCTCGGGGATGATCCAGGTCGTCGCCGTCTGGACGGGCGGCTCCCCCTCGACGCCCTGGACGCGCGCCCGCTCCAGCACCCGCGTCCCGACGGGGACGTCCAGCCGGGGCGCGAGCCGCTCGTCGGCCTCGACCTCGGTCACGGTGGTCCGCGTGAACGGCCGGCGCCCGTCCTTCTGCGCCGACACGTGGAAGCCGCGCCACTCGCCGACCTGCCGGGTGATGTCGGCGGCCGCGCGCCGCACCTTCGGCGCCGCCCGGACCTGCGCGCCCGCGCCGTGCCGCAGCTGGACGAGGCCGGCCTCGGCCAGCATCCGCAGCGCCCGCCGGACGGTGGAGCGGTCGGCGCCGTACTCGCTCGCGAGCCGCCGCTCGGACGGCAGCCAGGCGCCCGGATCCAGCTCGCCCTCGACGATGCGGGCGGCGAGCGCGTTGGAGATCACCTGTGCCTTCGTGGGGGGTCGCGGCATACCAGATCCTGCTCCGGGTCAGTGCACTGACCTCACACCGTACAGATCCCACCGGTCGCGGCACCGTTCCGGGGTTCCGCCGAACGCGTTGTGGGCGGTGCGTGGTAGCCCTATGGTAGACCTACCATAGACCGACCGAGGGAGCCCCGGACGATGTCGGTGATCATGTGCATGCCCGGCTGGCACAGCGAACGCTCGGACAAGGGCCTGCGGGCCACCCGGATCACCCAGTTGTCGGACTACCAGCTCCTCAACGGCTGCCTTGAGGAGATCGTCGCATCGGACGAGGGCGAGCTGTGGCTGCTCTGCGACGCGCAGACCCGGCTCGCCGAACGCGTCGCCACCGCCGAGCGCCTGCGGGCGTCGCGGCGGAACTAGGAGCGGCGGAAGCTGACGACCTCGCCGGAGTCGCCGACCGCCTCGCGGGACGGCGGGATGATCCGCTCCCCCGCGTTGTCGGCGAGCAGGGCGCGGGCGCGCAGCACGATCTCCAGGTCGAAGCGCAGGTCCGGGTCGAGCAGCTGGTCGCCGAACAGCTCCTCCAGCTGGCGGAGCCGGTACCGGACGGTCTGCGGGTGGACGTGCAGCCGCATCGCGACCTCGTTGGCGTTGCGGCCCGACTGCAGCCAGGCCAGCAGCGTCTCGGCGAGCCGGTCCTGCTGGCTCGGCCGCAGGTGCGCGAGCGGCGCGAGGCGCAGGTCGGCGAGCGAGGTGATGAGCCCCTCGTCCTGGAACAGGATCAGCGTGGACATGTGCTCCACGCTGCGGATCACGCCGCTCTCCGCCTCGATGACGCCGCGCTGGACGAGGCACAGCGTCTTGCGCGCCCACTGGATGGAGCGGGCCGCCTCCATCAGCGGGACGGTCGGGCCGACGACGGCGAGCGTCCCGGCCAGCGCGCGGTCGACGAGCTTGGCGCGGCCGGGGCCGTCCGGGTCGGGGATGATCAGGCTGGGGGTGCGGCGGGTGAGGTCGGCGAGCACGTCCGGCGGGAACGCGGGCTGCCGGGAGTCCTGGTGGTGCCGGCCGAGCGCGACCGCGGCGATCGTCCGCGGGATGGGCCAGTGCGCGGCGGCGGCGAGGTCGGCGATGGCCTCCTGCGCGGCCGGCGGGTCGGCGAACAGCAGGTCCAGCAGGCGCTTGCGGCGGCGCTGCATCTCGCCCGCGACGGCGGCCTTGGCCTGCGAGAACCCTTCGGCGGCGGCGTGCGCCAGCTCGTCCTGGAACTGCATCAGCACCTCGCCGACGGCGCCGAGCGTGCGCGGCGACACCCCCAGCGCCTCGGCGCCCTCGGTCAGCCGCCGCCACGCCACCATGCCGCCGACCCGCATCGCGGTCTGCATGGCGTCGAGGCTGCGGCCCTCGCCGGCCTCGCCGCGGCCGATGGCGCGGAAGAAGTCCGTCACGGGGGCGGGATCGTGCGCGGGGTCGGCTACCCGGTCCACGAAGTAGTGGAGGACGCGCTCGACGGCCAGCCGCAGGGTGCCCGAGTAGGAGCCGTCTCCGGGGCGGTCGTACTCCCTGACGCGCGTCTGAATCTCCTGGATCATGTCGTCCGCGACCTCGTCGAGGTGCGGCCGCATGTGGTCCGCCAGTTCCCTGGGCAGATCCGCCCACGGGCGCCCGTTAGTGGTCGAACCGTCGTTCGCCACAGAACCTCCCCTGCTCCGTCCCCCAGCGTTGCGCGCCGTACACAGGGGGTAATTAGTTACTTATGGGATCTGTGTGAGGCAAATCATGACCCGTGGGATGCCCGGGCGCAAAGTCTAGGTCGACTTTCGACCAGCTTCGGCCGACCGAATGACAAAGAACCGACACGTCGGAAACGCCTCCCCTGACATCGCGCGCCCGAACGCGGCGGCCCCGCCCCGGTCCCGCCGGACCCGCCCCTCCTCGGCAAGTACTTGACGCAGCGGAAAGTAGAAAGTACTTTCCATAGCGGCAAGTACTTCTCAGGGAAGCAGGCCCCATGAACGAGTTCACCGACCCCGCCGACGCTCTCGCCGCGATCGAGCGGACGCAGCAGCGGGCCTACGCCGGGCAGCGGCTCCCGCTCTGGTACGTCCCGGGCGTCGTCTCCCTCGGCACGGCCGCCGCGATCGCCGCCGAGGCGGACGGGGCGGCGCGGATCGCCCTCTCGGTGGCGGCCGTCGCGGGGATCGGCGCGCTCGTCGGCGCGCTCTCCGCCCGCATCCGCATCAAGTTCCGCCCGCGCGCGTGGACGCCGAAGGCCGCCGCCCTGATGGCGCTCTGGATCGCCTCGCTCTTCGCCGTCTGGAGCGCGGTCCCGCTCGCCGCCGGCGTGTTCACCGGCTCGGTGGTCTGGCAGAAGGCGATCGCGGGCGCCGTCACCGCCGGCTACGCGCTGGCGACCACCCGCTGGGCGGAGGACCTGGTGCTGGCGCGGCTGGCCGGGAAGGTGGTCCGGTGAACCTCGACCCGGTGATCCACACGCCGGCGCGCCTGCAGATCGTCGCGCTGCTGGCCACCGCGACCGAGGCCGAGTTCGCGTTCGTCCGCGACAGCCTGGAGATGAGCGACTCGGTCGTGTCCAAGCACGCGAGCGCGCTGGAGAGGGCCGGCTACGTCGAGATCCGCAAGGGCTACGTCGGCAAGCGCCCCCGCACCTGGTTCAAGCTCACCCCGGAGGGGCGGCACGCGTTCGACGAGTACGTCACCAGCCTCCAGAAGATCGTCGGGCGCCCCCTCGCCGACATCCCGGAGGACCGCTAGAAACCCGCCGCGACCGGCATGGCGGCGGGCCGCCCGGAGCCGCCTCGGCCGGCGTGGTGGCCGGGCGCGGACGGGGACATAATCGGGGCCATGCGCGTGGGGGTGGCCCATCACTTCGGCTGGGCCGTCGCGGTCACGGCGGCCGGCCGGCAGGTGGCGGACCGCCGGAGGATCCGGCTGGTCGAGCCGGGCCTGCCGGCGGCGCCGATCCACTACGAGAGCGCGCGCCTCGACGACGCGGCGGCCGCGGACCTCGTGCGGAGGGTACGGGCGTCGGCCGCCCGCGCGACGTCGGCCTCGCTGGACGAACTCGCCTCCGGCCTGCCCGGCCCGGTCCTCTCCATCTCGCTGCGCGCCTGGCCGCTCGACTTCCCCGACGACATCGCCGTCCTGCGCCGCGCCCCGTACGAGTCGCGGGCGGACTCCGTCATGTACCGGCAGATCCTGGCCGAGCAGGCGCGTGCGCGCGGCTGGGCCGTCCACCTCTTCGACGCCGGCGCCGTGGAGAGGCAGGCGGCCGAGATCCTCGCCGAGCACGCGGACGAGGTCCTGCACGGCCCGCGTGCGGCGCTCGGGCCGCCCTGGACGAAGGACCACCGGATCGCGCTCGCGGCGGCGATCGTGGCCGGCGAACGCCCCGTCGCACCGGACGGCCGGGAGCTCCGTGGCGCGTGATTCAGCCCTGCACCGGCGCGCCGGCCGCCGCGGACCTTCCGTCGTCGGTCCGGGCGGCGATCGCGTGGATGACCGCGGCCATGTCGAGCGGGCCGTGGCCCATGGCCTGGGTCTCGCGGTAGAGGGCGTGGCAGGCGTCCAGAACGGGTGAGGCGATCTCCGCGCGCCGGGCGGCCTCCGCGATCAGGCGGTTGTTGTCCAGGACGTTGGTGATGGACGCCTGCACGGAGAAGTCGCGGGCCAGGAGCTTGCGGGCCTTGGCGCGGGAGACGGCGCTGGCCATCGGCCCGGCGTCCAGGACGTCCAGGAGGCGCCGCCGGTCCAGGCCGTGCCGGTCGGCGAAGTGGAACGCCTCCGCCAGGCCGGTGACCATCGTGATCAGGAACAGGTTGACCGCGAGCTTCATCTGGAGGGCCTGCGGGACGGGCCCGCAGACGAACGTCCGGCTGCACATGGGCGCCATCAGGGGGCGGACGGCGTCGACGGCGGCGGGGTCGCCGGCCAGCATCGCGACCAGGTCGCCCGTCTCGGCAGGCCCGCGCGAGCCGGACACGGGGGCCTCGACGTAGCGGCCGCCGGACGCGCGGACGTCGGCTTCCAGGCCGCGGGAGTACTCCGGCGAGGTCGTTCCCATGTGGACGATCACGCGGCCCGCGACGTTCGCCGCGAAGCCGGGGGTGCCCCGCCCGAGGGTCGCGTCGATGGCGGGGGCGTCGGCCAGCATGAGGAGCACCACGTCCGCGCGCCGGCACGCCTCGGCCGGGCCGGACGCCACGGCCGCGCCCGCGGCGCGCAGTTCGCCGCACCTGGCGGGGGTGCGGTTCCAGACGATCAGGCGGGTCCCCGCGCGGGCCAGGTTGAGCGCCATGGGCCGCCCCATGACGCCGAGTCCGATGAATCCGACGTTCGTGTCCACCTTCGCCTCCGGTTCCGGGCTGATCCGTGCTCCGCCAGGGGTGGCGGCGGAGCACGCGCGGGGACGGTCCGACCTTGCCGATTATGACAGCGGTCATGATAATGGTCCAGGTGAAGCCGGAAATGGATGACCGAGATCCTCGGGAGCGCATGGTCTTCAGCGCCGCGCAGCTCATCCGCCGGGACGGGGTCACCGCCACGGGGCTGCGCGAGGTCGCCGCCCACGCGGGCGCGCCGCGCGGGTCGCTGCAGCACTACTTCCCCGGCGGCAAGGAGCAGCTGGTGAACGAGGCCGTGGAGTGGGCCGGACGCTATGCCGCCGGGCGCATCGACCGCTTCATGGCGCAGCTGTCCCGCCCCACCCCCGGAGGGCTCTTCGCGGCGATGGTGCGGCAGTGGACGGACGAGTACCGGTCGGCGGGGTTCGCGGGCGGCTGCCCGGTGGCGGCGGCGACCGTCGACTGCGCCGAGTCCGTCGCCTCCACGCAGGCCGCCGCGGCGGCCGCATTCGCGTCCTGGCGCCGCCCGATCGCCCGGGAGCTGACCGCGATGGGCGTCCCGTCCCGCAAGGCCGGTGCGCTGGCGATCCTGATGGTCAGCGCACTGGAGGGTGCGATCTTGATGGCCAAGGCGGAGCAGAGCGTCCGCCCCCTGACGACCGTCGCCCGTGAACTCGGCCCCTATCTGGACTCCTGCGTCGAGGCGGGGTCAGGCGAGGAAGTGCTCTAGGACCAGGTAGGCGCCCAAGGCGGTCATCGCGGCGCCGGACAGGCGGGCGGTGAGGCGGCCCGCGGCCGGGTGCCCGTCCAGGACGGTCCGGGCGAGGGTCCCCAGGCAGAGGTAGAAGGCCGCGCAGGTGGCCGTGAACGTCAGGCCGAGGACGCCGATCTGGCCGGCGACGGGCCAGTCCCCGCCGGGGTCGGTGAACTGGGGCAGCAGGGCCAGGAAGATCAGCAGGCCCTTGGGGTTGAGCCCGCTCACGCCCATGCCGCGCAGGAACACCGGCCAGCCGGCGCCGGACGCCGCCTGCGGATCGGGCCCGGCCGTGCGCGCGAAGGTCGTCGCGCCGTGCCACATCAGGTAGGCGCCGCCGGCGAGGGTGAGGGCGCCCAGGACGGACGGCGAGCCGGCGACCAGGGCGCCGACGCCCGCCGCGACGACGAGCGTCACGGCGGCGTACCCGGCGGCCAGGCCGCCCACGGCGGGCACGACGGAGCGGCCCCGCACGCCGGCGCCGAGGGTGAACGCCCAGTCCGCGCCCGGAACGGCGATGAGCAGGAGCGCGACCGCCCAGAAGGCGAGCACGGAACCGGCCGCCATGATTTCCCCTCCCGTAGCCGCCATGGGGGAAGGGTATTTTTGATGGACCCGAAAGTGTTCCCGTATTTGGCGCTGACTCACCGGGGCCTTGGAAGGATTTTCTTTATGGACGCGATCGACCGGAAAATCCTTGCGGTACTCCAGGAGGACGGCCGCCTGACGATCACGGATCTGGCGGCGCGGGTCGGGCTGAGCGTCTCGCCGTGCCACCGGCGGCTGCGGGAACTGGAGCGCAGCGGCACCATTCGCGGATACCGGGCGGTCGTCGACGCCGCCGCTCTCGGGCTGACGTTCCAGGCGCTCGTCTTCGTCACCATGCGGCAGGAGGACCGGGAGACGCTGCTCGGTTTCGAGGAGGCGGTGGCCCGCGTACCGGAGGTCGTCCAGGCGCAGCGGCTGTTCGGCGACCCCGATTACCTGCTGCGCATCGTGACCGCCGATCTGACCGCGTACCAGGAGCTGGAGGACGACGTGCTGAGTGCGCTTCCCGGCGTGCAGCGGCTCAACTCCACGCTCGTGATGAAGCACGTCGTCGACGAACGGCCGCTGCCCACCTGAGCGGCGTCCACCGCCGGACGGCGCGGCGGCCGCCGGCGCCATGAGGAATCATCTCCGGCGCCGCCATGGTTCATTTTTCAACCGTCTTCAAACGGAACAGAAGATCCCGTCAAGGGGCGATGGCCATTTCACCCTGTGTCATCCTTGCTGATCAGCAGACGTAAACCGCGCTCGGGTCGCGTAAGTGCGAGAAGGGGTTTACGCAAGGCCCGTTGATGACCATGTCCGGCCATTAAGCCGCTGACCGGCCATTCTTGACTCGTGTTCCGACAGAACCGGGCTAGGCTGCTGCCTCATCATTCTCTTCGGTCTCCCTGGCGCCCGTATCACGAGTGCCCTGCATGCCAGCCGCCGGCCCGCGGCACATTCCCCGCCAATGCACGGGCACGTCACGCTTCGCCCGGGAACGCGAAGAGCCCCGAACAGAGGAGAAGGGCAATGCGCGCAAGTCGGCTGGCTGCGGTGGGAATCGCTGCGGGCTCCATGATGCTCGGAATGGCGGCGCCCGCACTCGCGGACACCCCGCCCAAGGCGGGTCAGTTCTGCAGCAAGGACGACGTCGGCAAGACCTACACGGGCGATGACGGCACGGTCCTGAAGTGCATGGTCAAGGCCGGAGAGGAGCAGCCCAGGTGGGTGGACGTCAGCGGTGACGAGCCCGGCGGCGACCCCAGCGAGTCGCCCAGCCCGAGCCCGACGCCGACGAAGCCGGCGTTCAAGTTCGGCTACGACAAGGTGAAGCTGTCCAGCCTGCGCGTCGCGCCGGGCTACAAGACGACGTTCACCGTGACCTGCCCGACGTCGGTCGTCATCACCGGCAACGGCTACACGCAGAACCCGCTGCCGGTGAAGAAGACCGGCGACGACACCTGGACGGCCACCGGCACGTTCCGCAGCAAGCTGCCGGACCCGACGACCGCCACGGTCGCCTGCAAGGGCTACGGGTCGGTCAGCTACAGCACCCGGCCCGACAAGGGCGGGAACGGCGGCGGCAACGGCGGCGGCGGCACGATGAAGCCGAAGACGCCGAAGATCCCGTCCGGCCGCATCGACACCGGTGACGGCAGCATGTACATGAGCGGCGGGAACTCGTCCGCGCCGCTGCTGGCCGCCGGCTGGGGCGTGCTGATGGCCGCCGGCCTCGGCGCGGTCGCGCTGCGCCGCCGGACGGTCCGGGAGCGGTCGTAACGTTGCCGGAACTGCCTGCATCGGCCGCCGGCCGCCGCGCCGCGGGCGCGGCGGCCGGCGCGCTGCTCATCGGACTGCTGTTCAGCGGCTGCGGGGGCGACGGGGGCGGGGACGCCGCGGCGTCCGGCACCCCCGAGCCCGCCGCGGCGCAGCCGACCGGCGCGACCACGCCCGCGTCCAACGTCCATCCCATGACGCAGTCGCCGCCGACGAAGATCGCCATCCCGAAGATCGGCGTGTCGGCCCCGGTGGGCTCGATCGGGCTGCTGCCCGACGGGCGCGTCGAGGAGCCGCCGCTGAGCAAGCCGAACCTGGCCGGCTGGTACGAGGAGGGCGTCACGCCGGGCGAGATCGGCCCGGCGGTGATCCTCGGCCACGTCGACGCCAACGGCAAGCCGGCGGTGTTCTACCGGCTGAAGGAGCTGAAGCCCGGCGACAAGATCCAGGTGGGCCGCAAGGACGGCTCCACCGCGACGTTCGCCGTGCAGAAGGCCCAGCGGGTCGACAAGGACGCCTTCCCGCACAAGAAGGTGTTCGGCGAGTCGCTCGACCACGCGTCCCTGCGGCTGGTGACGTGCGGCGGCGCGTTCGACCCGAAGATCGGCCACTACAAGGACAACCTGATCGTCTACGCCAGGCTGGTCGGTTCCTGACCGCGCCCCGGCGCGGCGACGCGCCGGGACGATGAACGCCCGCCGGAGCATGACCGGCGGGCGTTCTGCCGTCCGCGGACGGGCGGTACGGGCGGTTCAGCGGCGGTAGAGGCCGAGCTTCTCCTCGCCGATCTTCTCGCGCAGGGCCGGGTCGTCCACGCCCTGGCCCTCCTCGGCGGCGCCGCACAGGACGGCGACCTTGCCGACGTGCTGGTTCGTCTGGACCGCGCGGGTCGCCTCGGCGGCCTGCTCCAGCGGGAACGACCGGGACAGCGTCGGGTGGATCATCCCGAGGCCGATCAGGCGGTTCACCTCGACGGCCTCGTGGTAGTTGAAGCCGTGCGAGCCGATGATGCTCTTGAGCCGCATCCACAGGAACCGGTTGTCGTACTCGTGCTTGAAGCCGGTGGACGACCCGCACGTGACGATCTTGCCGCCGCGCTTGGCGACGTAGACGGACGCGCCGAACGTCTCGCGGCCGAGGTACTCGAACACGATGCCGGGGTCCTCGCCGACGAGGCCGCGGATCGCCTCGCCGAGGATGCGGCCGGCCTTCGGGTGCCGCATGCCCTGCTCGCCGAGGTTCAGCTCGTTGCGGTTGATGACGTGCTCGCAGCCCTGCGCCCGGACGAGGTCGGCCTTCTCGTCCGACGACACGACGCCGACCGGGATGCCGCCGCCGTTCTTGACGAGCTGCGTCGCGAACGAGCCGAGCCCGCCGGTCGCGCCCCAGATCAGCACGACGTCGCCCTGCTTCATGCGGGCGCCGTGCGTCCCGACGAGCATCCGGTAGGCGGTGGCGGCGCAGAGCGTGTTGGAGCCCGCCTCCTCCCAGGTGAGGTGCGCGGGCTTGCGGATCAGCTGGTTGGCCTTGACGATGCAGTACTCGCCGAGCGCCCCGAAGTTCGTCTCGAAGCCCCACGCGAGCTGGGTCTCCGACATCATGCCGTCGTCGTAGGAGCCGTGGTCCTCCTCGTCCACGTAGGACGGGGACAGGACGACCTTGTCGCCGACCTTCCAGTGCTTCACGCCCGCACCGGTGCGGACGACGACGCCGGCGCCGTCCGACCCGAGGATGTGGTACGGCAGGTCGTGCCGGGCGCCGTACCAGCCCTGCCGGCCGAACTTCTCCAGGAACGCGAACGTCGGCACCGGCTCGAAGATCGCCGACCAGACCGTGTTGAAGTTGATCGCGGCCGACATCACCGCGACGACGCACTCGTCGGGCGCCAGCTCGGGCATCTCGACCTCGCCGACGTGCATGGAGCGGCGCACGTCCTTGTCGGCCTGGCCCTCGAAGATGCCGACCTCGTCCTTGAGGGTGAACGCGGCGCGGAAACGGGTCGGCAGGTCGATCTCCTGCAGCTCGGGGCCGCTCGCGCCGGCGCGGACGGCGTCGAGCAGCTCATGGGACGAGCCAGGGTGGGCCATGGGTGTCCTCCGTGGAACGACGGGGTTCGGCTGGGCCCTCAGCGGGCCGTGGTTGACGTGAGGACGGCGTCGCTCTCCCGCCGTCCGGCCAGCCGGCCCTCCAGGTGCGCGGCGAGAACCTCCACACCCGGCGGGTCGAGCAGGTTGAGGTGATGCGCCCCGGGGATCGTGACGATCTCCAGGTCGGAGCAGAGCCCGCCGAAACCGTTGGTCCCGTCGAGCACGTAGCGGGCATCCCGGACGGCCCAGGGGGTCTCCTCGGGCGCGTGGTAAAGGATGACCCTGCCGTCGTACGGCTCGGGCCGGTACGCCTCCAGGGAACGCGTGTCCTGGTGCGACGTGAGCTGGTGGGTGAGGGCCGCCGGCGGGATGTAGTCCACGAGCGGCGCCGCGCGCTCCATGACGAGCGCGAACTGGGCCTCCTCGTCCAGGCCGGACAGCTCCTCGTAGGTGAGGGTGACGTCCAGGCCGTAGGTCTCGTTGATGTAGTCGGCGAACGCGGAGAAGCGGCGGGCGAGGGTGTCGGACTCGTCGTCCACCGGCAGCGGCAGGCCCGCGTCGAACAGCGCGACGAACTCGACCTCGCGGCCGGCCGCGGTGAGCTGCCGGGCGGTCTCGTAGGCGAGGACGCCGCCGAACGACCAGCCGCCGAGCCGGAACGCGCCCTCGGGCTGCGCCTCCCGCAGGTGCCGGACGTAGCGGGCGGCGCGCTCCTCGACGGACGGCGCGTCTTCGAACCGCTCCAGCCCGTACACCGGCTGGTCGTCGCCGAGCAGGTCGACGAGCTGCCGGTAGCAGGCGGTGGTGCCGCCCGCGGGGTGCGCGATGAAGATCGGCCGCCGGGTCCCGGAGGGCTTCAGCGGGCGGACGGTCTGCCGCGCCGCCTCCTCGTCCGCGGCGCGGATGTACTCGGCGACGTTCTCCGCCGTCGGGACCTCGAACAGCTCGCCGCGGGTGGCCTCGGCGCCCAGTTCGGCGCAGACGAGCGCGACGACCTGGTCGGCCTGGTGCTCCTGCCCGCCGAGGTCGGCGAAGAAGTCGGCGGTGACGCCGACGCGGTCGAGGCCGAGGACGTCCTCGAAGATGCGGACCGCGAGCCGCTCGGCGGCGTCGCGCGGCATGACGTACCCGGACTCGGCGTTCGAGACGGCGGTGGGGGCCGGGGCGCCGGACAGGCCGAGCTCGCCCGCCGCCCACTCCTCGAACACGTTCACGCTGGCGCCCTGCAGCAGGACCGACGCGGGGACGGTCAGCCCGAGGTCGTGCTCGACGCCGCTCTTGATGCGGACCGCGACGAGCGAGTCGAGGCCGAGGTCGGTGAGCGGGACGGCCGGGTCGAGGCGCTGCGGGTCGAAGCCGAGGACGGCCGCGATCCGGTGCCGGACCTGCGCGGCGATCATCTTGCGGGCGGTGGCCGGGTCGAGGTCCTTGAGCGCCGCCACGCCGGGCCAGTCGCCCGCGTCGGCGGCGCCGGCCTCGGCGGCCGCCTCGGTGAGCGCCGCGAAGTACGGCATGTCGCGGATCTCGGGGAAGAGGCCCACCGCCGTGACCGGGTCGAACCGCAGCACGCCCGTCGCCGCCATGTCGTGGGCGAGCAGCGCTTCGAGCGCCTCCGCGCCCTCGGCCGGGCTGATCGGGTCGATGACGGTCACCGCGGTCTCGGCGGCCCCGCCGACCTGCGACCAGGTGCCCCAGTTGACGGTGGTGCCGGGCAGCCCGCGGGCGCGCCGGTGGGCCATCAGCGCGTCGACGGCGGCGTTCGCGGCGGCGTAGGCGCCCTGGCCGGGCGAGCCGAGCAGCGCCGCGGCGGAGGAGTGCGCGACGAACCAGTCGAGGTCGAGGTCCCGGACCGCCTCGCTGAGCCGGCGCGCGCCCTCGACCTTCGCCGTCCACACCCTGTGGAGATCGTCCGGGCCGAGGTCGGCGATCAGCCGGTCGTCGATCGCGCCGGCGCCGTGCACGACGCCGCACAGCCGCGCGCCGCCCTCCCGGGCGACCGCGACGAGCCGCTCCGCGGTGCCGGGCGCGGCGATGTCGCCGAGCACGACGCCGACGTCCACGCCGCTCTCCCGGAGGCGCGCGATCACCTTCTCGGCGTCGGCGCCGGGGCCGCTCCGCCCGGACAGCACGATCCGGCCCGCGCCGCGCTCGGCCAGCAGCCGCGCGGTGACGAGGCCGATGCCGCCGTACCCGCCGGTGACGATGTAGGCGCCGCCGCGCCGGACGATCCGCTTCTTCCCGCCCTCCGTCTCCGGCAGTTCCGCCCGCCCGAGCCGCGCCGCGTACCGGGCGCCGCCGCGCCAGGCGACCTCGCGGGCGTCGCCGCCGGCGAGCAGTTCCGCGACGAGGTCCTGCGGCCGGTCGACGTCCACGTGGGTGGCCCGCTGCGCGGTCCGCTCGAACGCAAGGACGCGCGTGAGCGCGCTGACGAAGGCGTGGCCGGGCAGCCCCGCCTCGCCGTTCAGCGGGAGCGCGCCGCGGGTCGCGACGTAGAGGCGCGGCCCGTCCGGCAGCGAGCGGCTCACGCCGGCGACGGCGAGCACGAGGTCCTCGTCGACGAGACCGGCGGAGGGGACGAGGACGACGCCTTCGACCGGTTCGTCCATGGCCGGATGGCCGTCCGGGGGCCGGTTCGTCACCCGGTGCCGGATGACGTGCTTGCCGCGCTCCTCCAGTCCGGCGCCGGTCGCGGCGGCCAGCGCGTCGTCCTCTTCGGACAGGATCAGCCACGTCCCGCCGGAGCCGCCGTCGCGGCCGGCGTCGGCGTCCGCGCGCTCGCCGGCGTGCGCGGGGTCGTGGCCGGGGAGGGGCGACTCGTCCCAGCGGAGTTCGACGAGCTTGTCGGCCAGGGGGACGGGGATGTCGGGGCGGTCCGCGCGGCGCAGGACGATGCCGGTCGCCTCGGCGAGGACGCCGCCGTCCGCGGACAGGAGGGTGAGCGAGCCGGTGACGCCCTCCTCGTCGCGGACGACCGCCGCCTGGACGTGGCCGCCGCGGTGGGTCGGGCCGTAGACGCGGAGGCTGCCGATGGTCTCGGCCAGCCAGACGCCGCCCTCGCCGTCGTCCGCCGAGCCGTTCGCCTCGTCCGACAGCGCGGACAGGCAGCGGTCGAAGACCTCGGGGTGCAGCCGGTAGTGGCGGCTGCCGCGCTCGGCGGCGGCGATCTCGGTGGCCGCGCCGGGCTCGGGCGCCGCGGGGGCGCGGTGGTCGGCGCCGACGTCCGCGCTGGCCAGCCGCGCCCACGTGCCGGCGGGCGTCCGCGCGTGGATCTCGACCCGCTGCTCCGCCTCGGTGAACGTCGTGGTCACGGTCGTGTGCCCGCCGAGGGCGAGCGGCCGCTCCATCCACAGGCTGTTGACGCGGACGTCGTCGGTGCCGAGCGCGGTCGCCCCGGCGGCGAGCGCCATCTCCGCGAACGCGGCGACCGGTAGCGCGTGCAGCCCGTGGACGGTCAGGTCCCGCAGCCACGGCTGGGCCTCCAGCCCGACGTCGGCGCGCCAGGCGTGGCGGTCCTCGCCGGGCATCTCGACATGCGCGCCGAGCAGCGGGTGCTCGTCGCTCCGGCCCGATGCGCGGTGCGAGAGGTCGACCCAGTGCCGCTCGTGCCGCCACGGCGACTGCGGGACGTCGACGATGCGCCCGTCCGCCGGGGCCGCGACCGTGTGGCCGTGGGCGGCGAGGGTCGCGAGCTGCGCGTGGAACGTCAGCGTGTCGTCGGTCTCCTCGCCCTTGCGCGCCCGCTTGAGGGTGTGGGTGACGAGCGCGCCCGTCCCGTCGAGGGTCTCGCCGACCGCGTGGGCGAGG
The DNA here is from genome assembly GCF_040302145.1 of Spirillospora sp. NPDC127506. Lineage (NCBI taxonomy): Bacteria > Bacillati > Actinomycetota > Actinomycetes > Streptosporangiales > Thermomonosporaceae > Spirillospora > Spirillospora sp. NPDC127506. The sequence continues at coordinate 18,697 of NZ_JBEORG010000055.1, forward strand.
ATCGGGTGCGCGTTGATCTCGACGAACGTCCGGAAGCCGTCCTCGGCGGCGGCGGACACCGCGTCGGTGAGCCGCACCGCGTTGCGCAGGTTCGCGGCCCAGTGCCCGGCGCCGAGCGCCGCGTCCGACCCGAGGTACGCGCGGGGGTCGTCCAGCGCCGTGGTGTAGAACGCGATGCCGTCGGCGAGGGGGACGCCGCGTTCGGCGCCGACCCCGGCGAGCTGGTCGCGCAGCTCGGGGATCAGCGGGTCGACCTGCGGCGAGTGGCCCGCCCCCTCCGCCTGCACCGTGCGGGCGAGGCGCCCCTCGGCCTCGGCGCGCTTGACGACCTCGGCGACCTGGGCGGCGTCGCCGGTGACGACGGTCTGCTTCGGGGAGGAGTGCACGGCCGCGTACACCTCGGGGAGGCCGTCGGCGAGCCGGGCGACCTCGTCCGCGGACGCGCCGAGGACGGCCATCGCGCCGCCGCCGACGAGCCGCGTCAGCAGCCGGGAGCGGCGGCAGATGACGCGGACGCCGTCCTCCAGCGTGAGCGCGCCGGCGACGACGGCCGCCGCGACCTCGCCCATCGAGTGGCCGACGACGGCGCCGGGCGTGACGCCGTACGACTTCCACATGCGGGCCAGGCCGATCTGGACGGCGAACAGCACCGGCATGGCGCCGGCCGGCCCGTCCGGCTTGCGGCCCTCTTCGAGCAGCGCCCACAGGTCGGGGCCGCCCTCCTCGGCGAACAGGCCGTCCAGGTCGTCGATGGCCTCGGCGAACGCGGGCTCCTCCTCCAGCAGGCGCTGCGCCATGCCCGCGCGCTGCGCCCCGTACCCGGAGAAGACCCACACGGGACGGCCCGGCACGCCGAGCGCGGAACCCGTCACGACGCCGGGGTGGGGGCGGCCTTCGGCGAGGGCGGTGAGCCCCTCGACGAGGCCCGCGCGGTCCCTGGCGGCGACGGCGGCGCGGGCCCGGCCGCGGCCGGCGCGGCGGTGCAGGGTGCGGGCGACGTCGGCGAGCCGCACGCCGTCCTCGGCCTGGAGCCATTCGGCGAGAAGGGCCGCGTGGTCGCGGACGCGGTCGTCGCTGGTGTCCGACAGGGGGAACGTCCGGATGACGGCCGGGTGGGCGGCGGTCTCCTGCGCGGGCGCCTCTTCCAGGATGACGTGCGCGTTGGTCCCGCCGAAGCCGAACCCGGACACGCCCGCGCGCGCCGGGTGGCCCCTGTCGGGCCACGGCGTCTCCTCCGCGACGACCGCGAGGTGCAGCTCGTCGAACGGGATGTGCGGGTTGGGCTCCTTGTAGTGCGCGCTGGGCGGGATGACGCGGTGATGCAGCGCGAGGACGGCCTTGATGAGCCCGGCGATGCCCGCCGCGGACTCCATGTGGCCGAGGTTCGACTTGGCGGAGCCCAGCAGCAGGGGCGCGTCGTCGTCGCGTCCCGCGCCGAGGACCTCGCCCACCGACTTCGCTTCGATCGGGTCGCCCAGGAACGTCCCCGTCCCGTGGGCCTCGATGTAGTCGACCTCGCGCGTGTCGATGCCGGCGGTCGCGTAGACGTCGCGGAGCAGGGCGCGCTGCGCGTCGGAGTTCGGGGCGACGAGGCCGTTGGAGCGCCCGTCGGAGTTCACGCCGGAGCCCCGCACGACGGCGAGGACGCGGTCGCCGTCCCGCTGCGCGTCCGACAGGCGCTTCAGGACGACGGCGCCGCAGCCCTCCGCGCGGACCATGCCGTCGGCGGACGCGTCGAACGCCTTGCAGTGCCCGTCCGCCGCCGTCCCGCCCGCGAGGTCGAACGTCATCGTGACGGACGGCGACAGCAGCAGGTTCACGCCGCCCGCGAGCGCCACGTCGGCCTCGCCGCTGCGCAGCGCCTGGACGGCGAGGTGCGTGGACACCAGCGACGACGAGCACGCCGTGTCGACGATCATGCTGGGGCCGCGCAGGTCGAGCAGGTACGACAGCCGGTTCGCGATGATGCTGAGCGCGGCGCCGGTCGCCGTGAACGGCTCCAGGGACGCCAGGTCGGACGCGGTGAACGCCGCGTACTCCGGCGCGGACACCCCGACGAACACGCCGGTGCGGGTGCCGCGCAGCGACGCCGGGGCGATGCCCGCGTGCTCGAACGCCTCCCACGCCACTTCGAGGACGAGCCGCTGCTGCGGGTCCATGACGGCGGCCTCGCGCGGCGTGATGCCGAAGAACCGCGCGTCGAACGCGGCGACGTCGTCCAGGAAGCCGCCGAGCCGGGTGGTCCTGCCGAGCAGGTCGCCGACCTCGGGGGAGCCGTCGTCGAACGGGTCCCAGCGGCCGTCCGGCACCTCGCGGATCGCGTCGCCGCGCCCGGTCAGGAAGCGCCAGTAGTCGGCGGGGCCGGTCAGGTCGCGGTCGCCGCCGGGGAAGCGGCAGCCGATGCCGACGACGGCGATCGGCTCGTCGCCGGCCGCCGCCGCGCGGACCGGCTCGGGTTCGGGCGCCGGCTCCCCGGCGGCGCCGCCCGCCAGCGCGACCGACAGCTTGTTGATCGTGGGGTGCTCCCAGACGAGGGTGGCCGGGAGGGAGCGGCCGAGCATCTGCTCCAGCTCGCCGGCGATCGCGACCGCGTCCCGGGACGCCAGCCCGAACTCCTCGAGCGGGCGGTCGGGGTCGACCTCGGCGGCAGTGGTCCTGGAGCGGCGCGCGATCTGCTCGATCAGGTGGCGGCGGATCGCGTCCCCGCTGATCCCGTCCTGCGGGGTGGCATGCGCGGCTCCGGAACGATCGTTGCTCTGCATGCGCTGGGTTCCCCCCATGAAACCGGGATCGTTCATCGAAGCGGAGGGACCACTTTGTCCTACGCTGACCGGCTCACGATGCGCATCCAGACCACTTTTCTCACCGGCGTCTTGTCACGGTGATGACAAGACTCGGGAGTAACCAATGTGGCCTGATGGGATAGTTAGGTCAGCCCGGCACAGAGTCAGGGCTGAGTAACGGGACGCCAACCAATAGTAACAATAGCGACGACTGCTTTTAGGGGGAAGCGGCGGATTTCCCGGCGGTGCCGGACCCTCGCCGTACGGACTGTTGACCCGGGGCCGATACCGATGGGCGCTGGCGGTGGTGGCCGTCAGCGCGTTCATGACCACCATGGACAACACGGTGGTCTTCACGGCCCTGCCCACCATCATGACCGACCTGGACATGTCGTCCTCGGCCAAGGACTGGGTCGCCACCGGGTACATCCTGATGTTCTCCTGCCTGATGATCACGGGCGGGCGGCTCAGCGACGTCTACGGCTGCCGCGTCACGTTCACGTCCGGCATGGTCGCGTTCACCGCGGCGTCCGCCGTCTGCGGGCTCGCGCAGAGCTCCGAGGTGCTCATCGTCGCCCGCATCGTGCAGGGCGCCGGGGCCGCGCTGGTGCTCCCCGCCACGCAGGTGATGGTCACCGTCGGGCGCAACGACAAGCAGCGCTCCATCGGCAACATCGCCTTCATCGGCGCCGCGTCCGCCGCCACCGCGCTCGGCCCCGCGATCGGCGGGTTCATCGTCGAGCACTGGCACTGGGGCTGGATCTTCCTGATCAACATCGTGCCCGGCATCCTGGTGACCGTCCTCGGCCTGTTCGTGCTGACCTCGCGCGGGGAGAACAAGCACTCCCGCGTCGACCTGCCCGGCGTCCTGATCTCCGCGACGATGCTGTTCGCGTTCATCTACGGGCTGGAGGCCGGCAACAAGCTCGGCTGGGCCGACCCGTCCGTGCTCAGCGTCTTCGCGCTCGGCACCATCGCCCTCGTCTGCTTCGTCGTGGTGGAGAGCTGGGCCCCCGACCCGATGATCGACCTGCGGTTCTTCCGCAACCGGGTGTTCACCGGCGGGCTGCTGTCGCAGATGCTCTACGGCATCGGCTTCAACGGCATGATGTTCTACTCGCAGCCGTTCCTGCAGCGCTTCCTGGGCTTCTCGCCGTCCGAGGCGGGCCTGGTCATGCTGCCCCCGGCCCTCGCGATCATCGTGCTGACCCCGATGGCGTTCCTGATGGCCGCCAAGGTCGGGCCGCGCCCGGCGATCGGCGCGGGGATGGCGCTGATGGGCCTCGGCATGGTGCTGTTCTCGATGCTGCAGGTCGGCGACGGCTACGCCGACCTGATGCCCGGCGTCATGCTCGTCGGCGTCGGCGCCGCCCTCGGCATGCCGCTGGTGATGTACGTGCTGAAGGCCGTCCCGGAGCGGCGGGCCGGCGTGGCGAGCGGCGTCATCAACGTGATCCGCGAGGCGTCCGGCGCCTTCGGCATCGCGATCGTCGGCCTCCTCATCCACCACATCCCCGACGAGGGCGCGAGCCCCGCCGCGCTGGAGACGTTCCGCGCAGGCACGTCCTCGGGCCTCATCCTCGGCGCCGTCCTCGTCCTCGTCGGCGGCCTGATCAGCGGCCTCACCCTGCCCAGCCGCCGCGGCTGGCTCGGCCCGAAGCACGGCAAGTCGTCCCCCGTCATCCCCGACACCCCGGAGCCCGGCCCGGCCGTCACCCCGCGCGACCCGGTCCCGGCCCTGGTCGCGCCCGCGCCCGAGCCGCTCACGGCTCCCGTCGCCGTGGTGAGCACCGCCCCGCCGAACGCGCCCCTCCCGCTCCCCGTCGCCTGGCACGACGACCTCGTGCCGGACGAACCCGTCCCCGCCGCCACCCCCGGTCCCCACTGGTGGGCCGACGACGAAAAGCCCGCCGAGGACAGCTTCACCTGGCAGGACGACGACCGTCCCGCCGGGCCGGCCCCGTGGCCCGCGCCTCCCGCCGCGCCCCCGCCGCCTCCGCCGCCCCCCGGCCCGGCGAACACCCGGGAAGACCTGCCCGCCTCCGACCCCGCCGGCCCGACCGTCCCCCTCCCCGCGCTGGCCCAGACCGGCCCCGAAACGCCCTCGCCGCGCGGAGCATCCGGCGTCCCGGCCCTGCCGGGCGACCCGCCGCGCGCCGACCTGGACCACGACGTCCCGCGCGCCGACTCACCGACGGGCGCGGTGCTCGGCGCGAGCCGTCCGCCCGGGTTCGAGGACGCGGAGCAGGGCCTCCCGCACGATCAGGGCGCCGAAGAGCCGGCGACCGAGGAAGCACCGGCAGCCGGCGAGCAGCCTGGCGCGGCCTCGCGGTGGAGCTCCGGGTGGTGGAGCTCCAGCCCCGGTGAAGACGGTCTTCCGGACGACGAACCCGATGGTCGGGAGGCCGCCGGGGTTGACGCCGGCGGCGCCGAAGCACCGCCCGCGCTGCGGGTCTCCTGGGATCCCAGCGGTGCGGAGCGGGATGCGGAGAGCGGGCCGCCGCCCGCGGACGAGGTGCTCGAAGGGGAGCGGCCCGCGCCGCCCGACGGATGGTACGAGCCCTACGTCCCGGAGGAGGGCCCGGCGGAGGATCCGCAGGTCAGCCCGCGCAGCGACGCCTGGTAGGAGGCACCGTGAGCAGAATCGTGATCTTCGCGGCGGGGTCGCGGGGGGACATCCAGCCCTGCGTCGCCCTCGGGCGCGCGCTGCGGGCGCGCGGGGACGAGGTGCGGCTCGTGGCGAGCGCGCGGTACTCGCCGATGGTCGTCGCGGCGGGGCTGGAGCTGGCGCCGCTGACGGCCGATCCGGCGGAGATCCTCGAATCGGACGCCGGGCAGGAGTTGCTCGCCGGCGGGCGCAATCCGGTGAAGTTCCTCGGCGGGTTCCGGCGCATCATCGGGCCGATGGCCGAACGGCTGCTGGCCGAGAGTTCGGACGCCTGTAAAGGCGCGGATCTCATCCTTGGGCCTACGCTCGGTTTCCTTCCGCGCCATATTGGTGAGCATCTCGGTGTTCCTTGGGCGCTGATTCATTTCCAGCCGAGCGAGCCGACGGGCGCGTTCCCGCATCCGTTCGTCCCGCAGGCGGGCGCGCTCGGGCCGTGGGCGAGGCGGGCGAGCTTCCGGGCGGTCGACCAGATCGCGTGGCAGCTGTCGCGCCCCTTCATCAACCCGTGGCGGGAGGGGATGCTCGGCCTGCCGCGCCTGCCGCTGCGCGGGCGGCGGGCGGACGGCCCCGTGCTGGCGTGCTTCAGCCCCGTGGTCGTCCCGAGGCCCGAGGATTGGGGCCCCAACGTGCATCTGACGGGGTACTGGTTCCTCGACGAGCCCGAGTGGGAGCCCCCTGGGGAGCTCGCGGAGTTCCTCGCGGCCGGCCCCCCGCCGGTCTATGTGGGGTTCGGGAGCATGGTCCCGAAGGACGCCGAGATGACCGCCCTGACCGTCCGGACGGCGTTGCGGCTCGCCGGGGTGCGCGGCGTCGTCCAGGGCGACCCGGCGAGTTCGGACGAGGACGTGCTCGCGGTCCGGGACGTCCCGCACTCGTGGCTGTTCCCGCGCATGGCGGCGGTCGTCCACCACGGCGGCGCCGGGACGACCGCGGCGGGGCTGCGGGCCGGCGTGCCGACGGTCGTGTGCCCGTTCTTCGGCGACCAGCCCTACTGGGGGGAGCGCGTCGCGGAGCTGGGCGCGGGGACGAGGCCGCTGCCGTTCCGGGCGATGACGGTGCCGCGGCTCGCCGCGAAGATCCGGCAGGCCGTCCAGGACCCGGACATGGCGGACCGCGCGGACGACCTCGGGCGGCGCATCCGGGCCGAGGACGGCGTCGGGCGCGCCCGCGACGTCATCGACTCGCTGCTGCGGGCCCGCTGACCCGCGGCTCCCCGCGCGGCAGGGTCAGGGCGCGTCGCCGTCCGGCACCTCGGCCCAGGACCAGCCCGGCCCGTCCGGGTTCGGGACGATCACCCGCCTCGTCCGCGGGTTCTGCGGCGGCCTCGGCCGCGGCGGGCCGTCCGCCCACGGGCGCCACGGCTCCCCGGCGGCGGTGCCGTGCCCGTTCGCCTCGCCGCCGTCCGGCGTCCGGAAGGCGACCCGGGGCGGCTCGGCCGCCTGCGGGGCCGGCCGGGGCTCAGGGGGGCGGAAAGCCTCATGCGCGTCCACGTGCCGCCGCGGGGCCGGAGCCGCGGCTCCCGCCTCCTCCCACTGCAGCGCGTACGGGAACGGCTGCTCGTCCGGCAGGCGCGGCGGGCGGGCGGTCGCGCCCGCCGCGGCCACGGCGGCGTGCTCGCGCAGGTCTATGCGGGCGTGCAGGCCGGCGAGGAACGGCGGCAGCCACCAGTTCGCCGCCCCCATGAACCGCATCGTCGCCGGGACGAGCAGCGACCGGACGAGCACGGCGTCCACGACGACCGCGACGAACATGCCGACGCCGATCAGCTTGACGACGGTGATGCCCGCCATGCTGAACGCGCCGATGACGACGAGGAACAGCAGCGCGGCGCTGGTGATGATGCCGCCCGTGTGCTGCATGCCGGACGCGACCGCCACCCGGTTGTCGTGCGTGAGGTCCCACTCCTCCCGGATGCGGCTGAGCAGGAAGACCTCGTAGTCCATCGACAGGCCGAACACGACCGCCAGGATGAGGATCATGCTGGTGGCCTCGACGCCGCCCGTCGGGGTGAAGTCCAGGACGCCCGCGAGATGCCCGTACTGGAAGCCCCACACGATCGCGCCGAACGAGGCGCCGATCGACAGGACGTTCATCACGATCGCCTTCAGCGGCAGCACGATCGACCCGAAGAACATGAAGAGCAGGATGAACGTGGCGACGCCGACGAAGACCGCCATCTTCGGCAGGGTGCGCATCAGGCTGGCCATCAGGTCCATCTGCGCGGCCGTGCTGCCGCCGACGTCGATGTGCATCGGGTAGCCGTCCTTGGACAGGCTCATCCCGCGGATGTCGGACACGAGGTCCTGGGCGCGCTGGTCCATCGGCTCGTACTTGTGCGTGACGGAGATGCGCACGCCCCCGTACGAGGCGGAGTAGCCGGTGAACTGGGCGTCCGTGACGCCGGGGAGCTTGGCCAGGCGCCGCCGGAACTCCTCCAGGTAGGGCGGGATGGGGTCGTCCTTCTTGGCGGGCGTCCAGTCGCGCGGGATGAGGTCGCCGGAGATGACCACGTCGATCGGCTCCGCGGAACCGTTCGGGAACTCCTTCTTGACCGTCTCCACCACGTGGCGGGTCGGGCTGCTCTTCGGCAGGACCCGCGCGTCCACGCTCCCGAACTGGACGTTCAGGAACGGCACGAACATCACGCCCAGGATGACGAGCACGACCGCGAAGTACGGCAGCGGATGCTTCATCACGCTGCGGCCCAGCCGGTACCAGAAGCCGCTCTCCGGGTCGCGCCGCGCGCGCTTGGCCGTGGGCCGCCGCCACGGCATCCGCCCGATCTCGACGCGCGGCCCCAGCAGCGCCAGGAGCGTCGGGAGGAGCACCGTGGCGCCGAAGACGGCGACCATGACGGTGGCGATGCCGGCGAGGCCGATCGTCCGGAGGAACATCTGCGGGAACAGCAGGAGCCCCGCGAGCGCGGCCGACACGGTCACGCCGCTGACGATGATGGTGCGGCCCGCCGTCGCCATGGTGGCGGCCAGGGCCGCCTGGCGGATCGGCTTCAGGTCCGCCTTGTACGCCTTCTTCGCGGCCTTGCGCGCCGCCTTGTCGCGTTCCCGTTTCCAGGGTTTCCCAGGTGGCAGCCCCTGCGCGGACATGCCTCGCTCCAGTTCCTCGCGGAACCGGCTGATGATGAACAGCGAGTAGTCGATCGACAGGCCGACGCCCATCATCGTGACGACTTCCAGCGCGAACGACGTCACGTCCGCGGCATACGTCACCACATGGAGGACGGCGAGGCCGCCGATGGTCGAGAAGATCGCCACCGCCATCGGCAGCAGCGACGCCATCCACGCGCCGAACAGGATCATCAGCAGGATGAGCAGCGGCAGCGCGGTGATCAGCTCCGCGCGCACGATGTCGGCGACGACCTGCTGCCCGAACTCCTCGCCCAGCGGCACGCTGCCGCCGTACTGGACGGTGAGGCCCGGCGCCGCCAGCCGCTCCTTGATGGCGTGGTAGTCCTCGGTCTTGGCCGCGCCGTCCTTGCCGCGCAGCTTCACCGCGACGAACGTCTTGCGCCGGTCGTGCGACGCGAACGCGTCGGCCGCCTTACCGTCGAACGACCAGTAGGAGATGATCTCCTCGACGTTCGCCTTCGGCAGCCGCGCGACGGTGGTGACGACGCTCGCCTCGTAGCGCGGGTCGTCCACCGTCATCGTGTCGCTGGAGTAGAGGACGAGCACGTCGGGGTTGGTGCTGCCGAAGTAGGTGGCGCCGAGCTTCGCGACGAGCGTCGAGGACGCGTCCGGGTCCTCGAAGCCGCCCTCCTTGAACTTGGCGAACACGCCGAGGCCCCAGACGCCGGCGACGGCGGTCATCACCAAGATCAGCACAAGGCTGGTCCAGCGTCGCCGGTGGATGAGACGCCCCAGCCCCGAAAGCATGATCCTCCTGTGTCGCCGCGGCCGGCGGGCCGCCCCGGATGCGAGCTACTTGCGGGACGCCAGGCGCGCCGCGGTCGTCGGCAGCTCGCCGTCAAGGTAGCGCTGCCGCGTCGCCGCGCGCGCGATCTTCCCGCTGGACGTGCGGGACACGCCGCCCGGCTCGATCAGTACGAAGTCGTGGACGCTCATCTCGTGCTCGACGTTGACGGCGCCGCGCACCGCGGCCTCGACCTCGTCCAGGTCCAGCCGCCCGAGCGGGACGCGGCGGTTCCGCTCGGCGACGATGACCAGCCGCTCCGTCTCCTCCCCGGTGAGCGCGAACGCGGCGACGTGGTCGGGGCGGATCGCGGGGTGCGCCTCCTGCGCCGTGACCTCGATGTCCTGCGGGTAGTGGTTGCGGCCGTCGACGATGATGAGGTCCTTGATGCGGCCGGTGACGTACAGCTCGCCCTCGTGGACGACGCCGTAGTCGCCGGTCTTCATCCAGGGCCCGGCGGGAAGGTCGCCGGCCTCGCGCAGCTCCCCGCCGAACGTGTCCTGGCTGCGCTCGGAGTTGCGCCAGTAGCCGGGGGCCGTGTTGGGTCCGTGCACCCAGATCTCGCCGACGCGGCCGTCCGGCTGCTCCAGGCGCGTCTCCGGGTCGACGATCGCGACGAGCTGCCCGTAGGGGCGGCCGCACGACACGAGCTCCGACCCGCCCTCGGCGAGCCGCAGCTCGCCCTGCGTGAGCGCCTCCCGGTCCACGGAGATGATCTTCGGGGGGACGTCCTCGGCGGCCGCGGACACGAACACCGTCGCCTCCGCCAGCCCGTAGCCCGGCGCCTGCGCGCTCGGCCGCAGCCCCGCCGGCGCGAGCGCCTCCGCGAACATCGACAGCGTCGACGGGCGGATCGGCTCCGCGCCGTTCAGGCACGTCGTGAGCCCGGAGAGGTCCAGTTCCGCGATCTTCTCCGGCGGCACCGACGACGCGACGTACTCGTAGGCGAAGTTCGGCCCCGCCGTGTAGACGTTCTTGCCGGGACGCTCCGCGATCAGCTGCAGCCAGCGCAGCGGGTTCATGATGAACGACACCGGGTCGGTGTAGATCGCGTGGTCGCCGTTCACCAGCGGCAGCGCCATCGTCGCGATCAGCCCCATGTCGTGGAACAGCGGCAGCCAGCTGACCAGCTCCGGGGTCGGCCGGTCGGGCGCCCACCCGGCCCACAGCTGCGCCGCGTTCGCCGTCACGTTCCCGTGCGTGATCTCCACACCGGCCGGCCGGCGCGTCGACCCCGACGTGTACTGCAGGTACGCGAGGTCGTCGAACGCGATGGGCTCGTCCTCCCACCGGTCGGCCAGCGCCGGGTCGATCTCCTCGGCGAACACGATCTCCTTCGGCTGCGGGACGTCGTGGTCGGCGAGGAACTTCTCCACGTGCGGCAGCGCGCTCCGCGTCGTGACGATCACCGCGGGCTCGGCGTCGGTGTAGGCGCCGATCAGCCGGTCGGCGTGCCCGGGGAGGTCGGGGGAGAACAGCGGCACCGCGATGACGTGCGCGTACATGGCGCCGAGCATGGTCATCATGTACTCGAGCGTCTGCGGCAGCAGCAGCGCGGCCCGCTCACCGGGCCCGGTGACCTGCCGCAGCGTCGCCGCGACCGCGCGCGCCCGCCGGTCCGTCTCCGCCCAGGTCGCCGTGACGTGCGCGCCCGCCGGGTCGACCGAGTAGTCGACGAACGTGTAGGCCGGGGCGTCCGGCTTCTCCCTCGCCCACCTCGCGACCCGTTCGATCAGCGGAGTGCGGCCGGAGCCGCCGGGCAGGAGTTCGGGAAGCAGCGAGCCCAATGCCATTGATCATTCTCCCGAGGGGACGGGCCGGACGGGACCCTGTGCGATACGGGTGGGCGCCATCGGCGGAGGTGCGTCGGCCGGACGGCTGTGTCTGGACGCCCCCCGGCGACCGGCGATGATCGTCAAGCTACCGGATGGTAGTCAGTGAGCGATATTAGCCCGCGGTCACATTCGGTGGCGCCCGGTTTGTCACCCCTGTGACAAGAGGAAATCCCCTTTCACATGCGGGCGTCCACCCGGTCACCGACCGTGCGGAAGCCTACCGGTCCGCGGAGAAGATCTGCTCCATGATCCCCCTGCGGTGCCGTCCCTGGTAGGTCGTCTCAGGGTTCACCTCGTCCGGGAGTTCGGCCAGGTAGCGGCTCTCGGCGTCGATCAGCTGCTCGAGTTCGCCGCGGTCGAGGAACACGCCCTTGCATCCCGGGCATTCCTCGATCACGACCCCGTGGCGTTCAAGGGTGTCGAGCTCGGACTCGCACTTCGGACATTGCAGCGTCGCGTCTGACATACCGGATCCCCTGTCCGTCACGACCGCGTTTACTGTCAGGCGGTCAGCTTACTGACACCTGACCCGGTTTGGGATGGCTCGTCCGTCAATACGGCTGTCCGCGATGGGCATCCCCACCGTTCCCGTCGTTCCGCGGCGGGCGTCACCCACCGGACAAGGCCCTCCTCAGCGCCAGCCGCCGCCTCATCAGCCCGACGCAGGCCGCGCCCCACAGCAGGCCGATCTCGGCCACGAGCGCGATGCCGATGACGACCGCCCAGTCCGTCTCGTCCGACTCCTGCATCCCGCTGGGGGCCACCAGCGTCATCCGGCTCTCCCCAGGCGCCACGACCGGTCCCGCGGGCGCGTTCACCGGCGGCAGCACGGCCCCCCGAGGCGGCGACACGGTAGGCAGATCCGGCACCTCGAACGCACCGCCCGCACCCCCTGGGACGGGCCCCCCGGAGCCGCCCGACGACTTCGGCCCCGAAGGGACCCCGGCCGAACACGGCCCGCCACGCACCCGACCGCTCGTGCAGTGACCACCCGAAGCAACGGAGGGCTTCGCCGCAGGGCACGCCCCGGCGCTCGCACACGACCCCCCTGCCGACGAGTGACCAGCACCAGACGGCCTCGGCCCAGAGGCTTGCCCAGCCGGACACGGCCGACCACCCGCACCAGCCTTGTTCCCCACGCAATGGCCACGTGGTGACGGCTTAGCACCCGACGACTTCGACGCAGGGCACACTCCCCCACCCGCACACGACACCCCGGTCGGCGACGGGCCGCCACTCACAGTCGGCTTGAGGCCAGACTCCGCAGACGGACACGGCCTCCCGCCCGCACTCGCCTTACTCCCCGCACAGTGATCGCTTGGAGACGGCTTCACGCCGGACGGCTGCGCAGACGGGCACGGCCCTCCGCTCGCGCTCGCCGCACTGCCCGAGCAATGACTGCTCGGCGACGGCTGAGTGCCCGATGGCTTCGGCGCAGGGCACGCTCCGCCGCCCGGACACGACACCCCAGTCGGTGACGCACTGCCGCTCGCCGTCGGCCTCGGACCAGAAGGCTCCGCCGACGGACACGATCTGCTACCCGCGCTCGCCTTGCTCCCCGTGCAATGACTGCTCGGTGACGGCTTAGCGCTCGACGGGGTCGATATGGGGCACGGCCCGCCGTCCGTGCACGGCGACCCTGCTGGCGATGTGCTGCCGCTCGCCGTCGGCTTCGGGCCGGACGGCTGCGCAGACGGACACGGGCTTCCGGATGCGCTCCCCGCGCAGTGACCACTCGATGGCGTCTCGATGCCCGCCGAGGTACTGCTTGTGGTCGCATTGGGGGCCGAGGGGGGCGTGGAGAGGGCGAACAGGGCGCGGATCGTGCGGTGCGGGGCGTTCGCGGCGTCCGCTACCGCGACGACGCTCAGTGGCCTGGTGGACGACATCGCCGAGGCGGGGATACGGACTGTGGCCGTCCGTGCGAGGGGCTTCTCGGCCACGTCGTGGAGGGCGCAGCGGAGTTGGCGGGACGTGGCGGAGCGGGCGCAGTCCGGGGAGTGGCGCGTCCAGGAGAGGGGGCGTTCGGCGGTGAGGCGCAGGGTGGTGTCGTGGGCGACGCCGCCTTCGGCGTGGACGCGGATCGTGTACGTGAGGGCGTAGCCGGGGCCGGTGGTGGTGGCCGTGGAGGTCGTCATGTCCATCGCCAGCCGCACGGCGGGCTGGGCGGCGCCGGCGGACGGGCTCGCCAGTGCCAGCGGTGCGGCCAGTGCGGCGCCGGCCGCGATGGCGCCCCAGCGTGTCCTCACCGTTCCCCCCAGCGGTGTCCTGCATGGCTGCCAGGGGGGCGGCGCCGCGGCGCCGGGCACAGACTGTTATTGCCACATCGTCGAGCGGAGTAACGTGCCTCACTCTGGCAACTCCCCCGCTTTCGCACAGTGAAATCGGTTCTCCGTAGAATCGGGTGGGGTGCGAGGGAGAGGAGACCCGGGGTGGCGGAGGCCGTTCGGTCGCTGGAGCGCGCGTTCGATCTGCTGGAGCATCTGGCCGACGCCGGGGGCGAGATGGCGCTGTCGGAGCTGACGGAGGTCTCCGGGCTGCCGATGCCGACGATCTACCGGCTGATGCGGACGCTGGTGAACCAGGGCTATGTGCGGCAGGAGCCTTCCAAGCGGTACGCGCTGGGGCCGCGGCTCGTCCGGCTGGGCGAGGGCGCGAGCCGGCTGCTCGGCACGTGGGCGCGGCCGGTGCTGGCCCGGCTGGTGGACGAGATCGGCGAGACCGCCAACATGGCGGTGCTCGAAGGCGACGAGGCCGTGTACGTCGCGCAGGTGCCGTCCAAGCACTCGATGCGCATGTTCACCGAGGTGGGGCGGCGCGTCCAGCCGCACTGCACCGGCGTGGGCAAGGCGCTGCTGTCGCAGCTGCCCGACCAGCGGGTCCGGGAGATCCTCGCGCGGACGGGCATGGACGCCCACACCCCCAACACCTTCACCGACCCGGACGCGCTGCTGGGGGAGCTGCGGCGGATCCGGGAGCGGGGCTACGCGCTGGACGACGAGGAGCAGGAGATCGGCGTCCGCTGCGTCGCGGTGCCGCTGCCGGGGGCGCCGGCGTTGACGGCGATCTCGGTGTCCGGCCCGTCCGGGCGCATGACGCGCGAGGCCGTCCCGGACGTCGTGCCCATCATGCGGGACGCCGCCGAGCGGTTCGCGAAAGAGCTGAGCCCGACCGCGTGACGCGGCCGGGCCCCAGGTGCGGCGGGTCAGTCGACGGGTTCGCCCACGATGACGGTGGGGCGCCCGCCGCGCTCCCAGGCGACGAAGTCGCCCGCGGACTTGACGAGCACGGCGGCCAGCCACAGGGCCAGGCCGGTGTCGTCGGCGATGCCCGCGATCGGGATCACGTCGGGGATGGCGTCGATCGGGGAGACGATGTAGACGAGGCCCAGGGCGAGCAGCCCGAGCGTCCCGAACGACATGCCCTTGTACTGCCCGCGCAGGACGGCCTTCAGCATCCGGGGGACGGCGCGGACCCGCTCCCACAGGCCGGGTGCGTCGGGCTGCAGGGTCTCGCTGTAGATCCGCCACGCCTGCCCGGCGGCGGCCGCACTGCGCTTCCTGTCCACGAGCACTCCTCGTCCGAACGTTCAGAGGGCGCGCCCCCGCGGCGCCCACGCATATCTACGACGCGACGGCCGCCGGAAATGTTCCCTCGCCCCGGCCGTGAGTCAGGAGTCACAGGCGCCACACCGGCACCGGCGCCGGAATGATCGCGGGAGTGCCCTGCGGAACATCGCGCTGCGGTTCCATTCGCCTTACTTCCGGTGAGTTCTTCATCACTTCCCCGGCGGACCTGCGGCGTTTCGCGGCGTGTTGGCCGGCCGGCGCTGCGAGCATGGCCCCGCGGGCGCCTCCCCCAGCACGACCGGCACGGCCCGTCGAGCACTGCAGGAGCTGACGACCGACATGAGCGGCGACACCACGAACCGTCCCGTCCACGGCACCGCGGCAGGCGAACCCTACGTCGCGCTGCCCCCGACCGCGGTCGACGCGGTCGCCTCGGGCCCGACCCGGCTGATCGCGGCCTGGCCCGGCTTCGACCCGCCCCGCACGGCGGCCGCGCTCGCGGCGGCGGTCCCGATGACCGGCGTGCCGGTGTGGCGGGTGTTCCTCGACCTGCCGGGGCGCTCGCCCGGCGGGCTCGGCTCCGGCGCGATCCTGGAGACCGAGGCCGTCGAGGCGTACTGCGCGGCGGTGGAGAACGCCGTCGAGCGGCTGCCGGACGTCCTCGCGGAGATCCGCCGCGACCTCGCGATCCCGGACGGCCCCGCCGCCCTCGCCGGGTTCAGCGCGGGTGCCGCCGCCGCGCTGCTGGCCGTGCTGCGCGGCACCGTGCCGGTGAGCGCCGCCGCGCTCGTGGCGCCCGTCGTCGCCCCGTCGCGGGCCGCGCGGGCGGTGGAGAAGCGGTCCGGCCGCGACCGGGACTGGACGGCCCACGCCACCGAACTCGCCGACCGCCTCGACCTCGGCTCCCTCGCCGGCGGCCTCGCCGGGCGGGACGTCCCGCTCCTGCTCATCGGCGGCGCCAAGGACCGCGTCGTCCCCGCCAGGGAGATCACGTCCCTGCGCGACGCCCTGCGGCGGCACGGAACCGGGCCCGTCGAATCCACCGCGTTCCGCATGGGGCACGCGCTCGCCGCCGAGCCCGGCACCGAACCGCGCCCGCCCATCACCGAGGCCGTCCAGGTGGACACCGCCCTCACCGACTGGTTCCGCGCCCGCCTGGCCCGGGCCGGCGATCAGCGGACGGCGGCGGGCGAGCGGCCGGAGGACGCCCGGGACGGCGCCCGGCCGGCCGCCGGCGAAGGCTCCCCGGATGAGCGTCCGGGTGCCGTCGCCGGGCAGCGGCGCTGATCCGCCGCCCGGCGGGCACGCTCGGGCGCCCGCCGGGCGGGTGGTGTTCTTCCGGATCAGCCGCGGGACAGGACCTCGTACCGGACGGGGATCACGCCCGCCCCGGTGCCGCCGACCTTCTTCATCGCGGCCCTGGACAGGTCCAGGCAGCGGCCGCCCGCGTACGGGCCGCGGTCGTTGATGCGGACCACGACCGAGCGGCCGTTGTTCTTGTTCGTCACGCGGACCTTGGAGCCCATCGGCAGCGTCTTGTGCGCGGCCGTCAGCTCGTCCGGGTCGAACGGCTCCCCGCTCGCCGTCATCTGGCCCTCCCAGTAGTAGGAGGCCTGGCAGGAGCCCGAGGAGAGGACCTTGGACTTCTTCTTCCCGGTCTTCTTCTCCGGCTTCGCGAGGTGCGCCACCTTGGTGTCGGACTTGGGCGCCTTCTTCTTCGGAGACTTCGCCGGCTCCGGCGAGCGCGGCCTGCCGCGGCTCGCCCGCGGCGGGTCGGCCTCCGGCCGCCCGGCCAGCGGGTCGGCGGCCGGCGGCGCGGTCTGCGCGGCCCGCGCCGGTCTTGCGGTTCCGCCGCCGTTCACCAGCGCGAACGCGCCCGCCGCCAGGACGGCGACGGCGGCTCCGGAGACGATCAGGACGGTGCGCAGGCGCACTCGGACAAGGCGCCTTACAGGGCTACCCACAGAGGAGTCCTTTGTTAGGGGACAGGACCCCGGACGCCCGGTTCGTCTCGCGGCGTGCTCAGGCGACCTCGTTCGTCCCCGAGTCCTCCGCCGCCCGCGGGCTCGCTCGCCCGGCTCCGCGCCGCTCTCTCAGGCGCGTCCGCGTCATCGCGGTCCGGCGTCCGGCAGGTGCGGCGGGAAAGGCATCTTCACTTTTGATCTCTAAAGCGCCGCACAAGTCCTTGACCGTACGTTGCGTCTCGCGTGAATCAAGACGTAGGGCCCTAGTTTGTGGGGTTTGTCACCCTGATCTTTGCGCTGGGCAGTTGACCGACTTCACACCGTCACTGGGTTTGTAGATCTTCTTTACTAACCATGGAAGGTGTGATCTCGGACATATAACAATCGCTTGCTCGGCATGCGAAAGGGGCTCTTCGCAATCGAGGGTGTGGTGGGGGCTGGCGCGTCGGTCCGGGGATAGAGGTCGAGGTCTCCCGAGGATGGAGGTTCCTACGCCAGCC
>NZ_JBEORG010000056.1:0-35452 GCF_040302145.1 Spirillospora sp. NPDC127506
ACTCAACAACAAGGTCGCGGTTCCAAAGAGCCAGCCCCACCGGCAGCGTCTACATCCCTAGTCTCACTGGGTTCCAGGGGGTCGCCCCCCTGGGCAAACACAGCCCCCTGGGGCTACACAGTTACGAAATCTATTAGTTCTTCTACGCGGCCTAGCAGGGCCGGTTCCAGGTCGGTGTAGGTGTTGACCGAGTTCAGGATCCGCTTCCAGGCCGCGCCGGTGTCGTCGCCCCAGCCGAGTTCGGCGATGACGCCCTCCTTCCACGGGATGCCGCGGGGGATGCGGGGCCAGGCGCGGATGCCCACGGTCGCGGGCTTGACGGCCTCCCAGATGTCGATGAACGGGTGCCCGGTGACGAGGACGTGCGGTGACGAGACCTGCGCGGCGATCCGGGACTCCTTGGACCCCTCCACCAGGTGGTCGACGAGGACGCCGAGGCGGCGGTCCTCGTCCGGGCCGAACTCCTCGACGATGGCGGGCAGGTCGTCGACGCCTTCGAGGTATTCCACGACGACGCCTTCGACGCGCAGGTCGTGGCCCCAGATCTTCTCGACCAGCTCGGCGTCGTGGACGCCCTCCACGTAGATGCGGCTCTCCTTGGCCACCTGGGCGCGCAGCCCCTGGACGGCGACTGAGCCGGACGCCGAACGGGCCGGGCCCTTGGGCGCGGCGGACGGCCGCACGAGCGTGACCGGCTCGCCGTCGATCAGGAAGCCGGACTTGGTGAGCGGGAAGACGCGGCGCTTGCCGAACCGGTCCTCCAGGGTGACGCCGAACTTGTCGCAGCCGACGACGGCGCCGCAGAACCCGCTGTCCGGATCCTCCGCGACCAGCCCCGGTTCGGCGGGGACCTCGGGGATCCGGCCCTTGCGCGGTCTGCGCCAGTCGCCGGCGAGCACGTCGTTTCCGTAGTCCTTGCTGCGCACGGGTCCGCACATTAACCCGGCTCGGGCGCCGTGCGGCGTCGCCCCTCGTCCCCCGGCGTGGCGTCCGCGCCCGATGCGGATAGGATCACGCAGCCGTACGGGAGTGCGCGAGCACTCCGATCAGGCTTTCGGGGCCGTACACTTGGCACTCAGGAGTAAGGAGTGCCAGCGGCGGGGAGGCCGGCCGGACGAGGGAGGTGACGCCGTGCTGGACGACCGTAAACTCGCAGTCCTGCGCGCCATCGTCGAGGACTTCGTCTCCACTAACGAGCCGGTGGGGTCGAAGGCCCTGGCGGAGCGGCACAACCTGGGAGTGTCGCCGGCGACCATCCGCAACGACATGGCGGTGCTCGAGGAGCAGGGCTACATCACCCAGCCGCACACCAGCGCCGGGCGCGTGCCCACCGACAAGGGCTACCGGCTGTTCGTCGACCGGCTGTCCACGATCAAGCCGCTGTCGGTCGCCGAGCGGCGCGCGATCGAGACGTTCCTGTCCGGCGCCTACGACCTCGACGACGTCGTCAGCCGCACGGTGCGGCTGCTCGCGCAGCTCACCCGGCAGGTCGCCGTCGTGCAGTACCCGTCGCTGACGCGCTCGTCGGTGCGGCACGTCGAGCTGGTCCAGGTCGCCGAGGGGCGGCTGCTGCTCGTCCTGATCACCAACACCGGGCGGGTGGAGCAGCGCGTCATCGAGACGCCGGGCCCGGTCTCCGAGGAATCGATCGGGCACCTGCGGGCGTTGCTCAATACATGCCTGGACGGGCTCGGCCTCGGCGACGTGCCGGCGGCGGTGGCCGACCTCCCCGAGAAGGTGGGGCCGGACGACCGGCCGGCGGCGGCCGCGGTGCTGTCCGTCCTGCTGGAGACGCTCGTCGAGAAGCACGAGGAGAAGATCGTCTTCGCCGGCGCCGCCAACCTCGCCGCCGTGGACTTCTCGCAGAGCCTGCGGGAGGTGCTGGTGGCGCTTGAGGAGCAGGTCGTCCTCATGCGGCTGCTCGGCGAGACCGGAGACTCCTCTACAGTTACGGTGCGGATCGGCACCGAGAACCCCGACCTGGGCCTCAGATCGACCTCGGTCGTCGCCGCGGACTACGGGGTGGGCGACCTCACCTTGGCCCGGCTTGGAGTGCTCGGGCCTACACGCATGGATTACCCCAGCACGATGGGAGCGGTACGGGCAGTGGCACGCTACGTGGGACAGATCCTGGCGGGGTCGTAAGGTGGCGAACGACTACTACGCGACACTGGGCGTCCGGCGCGACGCCAGCGCCGACGAGGTGAAGAAGGCCTACCGCCGGCTCGCGCGCGAGCTCCACCCGGACGTCAACCCGGATCCGGAGACCCAGGAGAAGTTCAAGGAGATCACCCAGGCGTACGAGGTGCTCTCCGACCCCAAGAAGCGCGAGATGTACGACCTCGGCGCGGACCCGTTCGCCTCCGGGGGCGGCGCGGGCGCCGGAGGGTTCGGCGGCGCCGGGTTCCCGTTCAGCGACATCATGGACGCGTTCTTCGGGACGGCGACCTCGCGCGGCCCGCGGTCGCGGGCGCGGCGCGGCCGGAACGCGACGCTGCGGGTCGAGCTCGACCTCGCCGAGACCGCGTTCGGCACGACCCGCGAGCTGTCCATCGACACCGCGGTGACCTGCGCCACCTGCGAGGGGTCGGGCTGCGCGCCCGGCACCCACCCGGAGACGTGCGAGACCTGCCACGGCCGCGGCGAGGTGCAGCAGGTGCAGCGCTCGTTCCTCGGCCAGGTCATGACGGCGCGGCCGTGCCCGGCGTGCGGCGGGTTCGGGTCGGTGATCCGCAACCCGTGCACCGAGTGCTCCGGCGACGGCCGCGTCCGCACCCGGCGCACCGTCAAGGTCAAGATCCCGGCCGGGGTGGAGAACGGCATCCACATCCAGCTCGCCGGCGAGGGCGAGGTCGGCCCGGGCGGCGGCCCGCCCGGCGACCTGTTCCTGGAGATCGTGGAGAAGCCGCACCCGATCTTCGAGCGGGAGGGCGACGACCTGCACTGCACGGTCGAGATCCCGATGACCGCGGCGGCGCTCGGCACCAGCGTGACGATCGAGACGCTGGACGCGGCCGAGAGCGTCGACATCAAGCCCGGCACGCAGTCGGGGCAGGTCATCACGCTGTACAACCGGGGCGTCCGGCACCTCAACGAGAGCGGCCGCGGCGACCTGATGATCCACGTGAACGTGGAGACGCCGACCCGGCTGGACGAGGAGCAGGAGGAGCTGCTGCGCCGCCTCGCGGCCCTGCGCGGCGAGGAGCGCCCGCCCGGCAGGTTCGCCCCCGGGCAGCGCAGCGGCGTGTTCTCCCGCATCAAGGACGTCTTCAACCAGCACTGAAGGGCCGTGGCGGAGGCATACCGGGAGGGCCTCCGCGGCGACTCGGAGCGCGGGTGACCCCGGGGGAGGACCCATATGAGCCCGCCGGTGTTCCTCACCGGGACGGACGCGCTGGAGCGCGGCACGGTCGTCCTGGACGGCCCCGAGGGCAGGCACGCGGCGGCCGTGCGGCGGCTGCGGCCCGGTGAGCGCGTCGACCTGACCGACGGCGCCGGGCTGCTGGCCGAGTGCGTCGTCACCGCCGCCGACCGCGCGTCCCTCACGCTGGACGTGCGGGCGCGGCACCGGCAGCCGCCCCCGGCGCCGCGCATCGTGGTCGTCCAGGCGCTGCCGAAGGGCGACCGGGGCGAACTGGCCGTCGAGGCCATGACCGAGGTCGGCGTGGACGTGATCGTGCCGTGGGCGGCGGACCGCTGCGTCACCCGGTGGCGTCCCGAACGCCGCGAGAAAGCCCTCGGACGCTGGCGCACGACCGCGCGGGAGGCCGCCAAGCAGGCGCGCCGCAGCAGGCTCCCCGACGTGCCGGATCTGGCGTCCACCGAGGACGTCGCCGCGCGGGTCGCCGGGGCGTCCCTGGCCCTCGTGCTGCACGAGGAGGCGGAGGCGCCGCTGAGCGCCGCCGAGCCGCCCCGGGACGGCGACATCGTCCTCGTGGTCGGCCCCGAAGGCGGGATCACGGACGCGGAGCTGGACCGGTTCGCCTCGGCGGGCGGACGCCCGGCCAGGCTCGGCCCGACCGTGCTGCGCACGTCGACGGCCGGGGTGGCGGCGGCCAGCGTGCTGCTGGCCGCCACCGGACGCTGGTGAAGCCCCTGCCGCGGGCCGTCAGAGCACGCGGGCCGTCAGAGCACGCGGGCCGTCAGAGCACGCGGGCCGTCAGGGCGCGCCGGCGGTCAGAACGTGCCGGCCGTCAGGGCGTCGTGGCCGCGGCGCCCTGCTCCGTCGTGCCCGCCGGTTCGCTCGTCGGCGTCTGCGTCGGAGTGTCGGTGGGCTTGCCGGAGGTCGGCGGCGCGGTCGGCGTCGACGGCGGCGGCGTGGTCGCCGGCGTGGTCGGCGTCTCGCTCGGGCACGGCGTGGCCGCCGGGGTCGGCGTGGCGGTCGTGCCGGGCGAGGCGGACGCGGCGCCCGGCTGCGGGATGCGGCACGACGACAGGCCCGGCGAGGAGCTGGGGCTCGTCGTCGGCGAGGCCGACGGGGAGCCGGACGCGCTGGCCCCCGGCGACGACGGGTCGGGGAACTGCGGGTTGCCCTGGGCGTCGGTGCGGTCCCTGCCGGTGTCGTTCCCCCCGCCGTCCGCGGGCCCGTTGTTGCCGACCGTCTGCTGGATGAGGCTCATGGTCTGCGGGGCCGTCACGCCGAGCGCGGCGATCAGGACGGCGGCGGCCACGGCGAGCACGGGCCGCGCCCAGCCGACGGTGAACCGGTCCAACCCGAACCGGGCGGGGCCGAGGAACCGTCCGAGACCGAACCGGCGGCTCTGGCCGTCGGCTATGCGGGCCCGGATGCGCTCCAGCCCGTCGCCCGCGGGGTTGACCGAGTCCGCCTCCGCGTGCAGGGCGCGGCGGAGGATCTCGCCGTGCTCGTCGTGGGGGTCGGTGGTCATGAGAATTGCTCCAGGACGTTGCGTAGTGCGGTCATGCCGCGCGCCGTGTGGCTCTTCACGGCACCGCGGGAGATGCCCATCGCCTTCGCGATCTCCGCTTCGGAGAGATCGGCGTAGTAGCGGAGGACGAGCGCCTCCCGCTGGCGGGCGGGCAGCCGGGACAGCGCGTCGATGACCGCCGAGCGTTCCAGCTCCCCGATGGCCCCGGCCTCCGCGCTCGGCGCGTCGGGCAGGCCCTTCGGGGCGTACTTCTCGACGACGGCGCGATGCCGGAGCACCGATCGCGACCGGTTCACCACGGACTGGCGCAGGTACGACAGGGCCTTGTCGGGGTCGCGCAGGCGCCGCCAGCCGCCGTGCATCGCGACGAACGCGTCCTGGACGACCTCCTCGGCCGTCCCGGCGTCCCGTACGAGCATGGCGGCGAGGCGTACGAGCGAGCGGTAGTTGGCGCTGTAGAGCGCGGTCACCGCCTGGTCGGCGTCCCAGGCGACGGCCACCGCCCCCGCCGTGCCCCTGGCCACGAGGGTCTCGGTCACGTCAGTTCGACGCGCGCCCTCCTGGCCCGGTTTACGAAAGGGCATGTCCTGGTCTGCCTCGGTCACCTGTCCGCCGCCTTCGCCGACCCCGGCCGTCCATTCGGACGGGCTCCCTCGGGGCGGCATGAATCGGGCGCCCCGCCCGAACCGGCAGGACGCGGCAACGCCGTGCGGACCGGGGGGTACGCCTTGAGTTGACAACCTTAACCAGTGACCGGCCGTCATGGTGACCGCAACCGGAGGTCGATCACCCGGAACCGTGTCCGCGGCGGGCCGCGGGGCCCGCTCCCGATAGGATTCCGGGGCCGGCCACGGGCCGCGGCGAGGGGAGACAGATGATCGACTGCCTGTTCTGCAAGATCGTTTCCGGGGACGTGCCCGC
The DNA here is from genome assembly GCF_040302145.1 of Spirillospora sp. NPDC127506. Lineage (NCBI taxonomy): Bacteria > Bacillati > Actinomycetota > Actinomycetes > Streptosporangiales > Thermomonosporaceae > Spirillospora > Spirillospora sp. NPDC127506. Next base: position 5,808 of record NZ_JBEORG010000056.1, read on the forward strand.
GAAGATCGTCCGCGAGTCGGCGGGGACGGTGGCCTTCCGCGACATCAACCCGCAGGCGCCCACCCACGTGCTGGTCATCCCGCGCGACCACCACCCGGACGTCGGGGAGCTCGCCGCCTCCGACGCCGAGCTGCTCGCCGAGGTGCTGCGCGAGGCGCACCGGGTCGCCGTCGACGAGGGCATCGCCGAGGCCGGCTACCGGGTCGTGTTCAACACCGGCGCCCAGGCCGGGCAGACCGTCTTCCACGTGCACGCCCACGTGCTGGGCGGCCGCGGCCTCAACTGGCCGCCCGGCTGACCGCCCCGCCGGGGCCCGCCGGGGCCCCGCCGCCCGGGGACGCGGCCGGGTGATCGCGCGGCGCGAAAAAACCTTTCGGCGCCCTGCCGGGGGCGGTCGGTACGATGGAAACGACATATCTGGACACCCGGAGCAGACAGAAGGCAGGTCCGAAGGCCGCAAGGCCCGGCTGATGGTCGAATCAACTCATACGAGGGCAACTCGCACGGAGCGCGACGACCGCGACGGCTCGCGCGCACAGATCAAGATCGTGGTGCCGGACGACCATTCGATGGTGAGCCTGCTGGGCTCCCGGGATGAGCTGCTCCACGCGATCGAGCAGTCGTTCGGCAGCGACATCGACATCCACGTCCGCGGCAACGAGATCACCGTGACCGGCCCGCAGGCCGACACGGACCTGGCGTCCCGGCTGTTCAGCGAGATGCTGGAGCTGCTGAAGGGCGGCACCCAGCTCACCCCCGACGCGGTGGAGCGCAGCCTCGCGATGCTGCGCGGCGAGAACGGCACGCGCCCGGCGGAGGTCCTGACCCTGGACGTGCTGTCCAGCCGGGGCCGCACGATCCGCCCGAAGACGCTGAACCAGCGGCGCTACGTCGACGCGATCGACAAGCACACGATCGTGTTCGGGATCGGCCCCGCCGGCACCGGCAAGACGTACCTGGCGATGGCCAAGGCCGTCCGCGCGCTGCAGGACAAGCAGGTCAACCGCATCATCCTGACGCGTCCCGCGGTCGAGGCGGGGGAGCGGCTCGGGTTCCTGCCCGGCACGCTCTACGAGAAGATCGACCCGTACCTGCGGCCGCTGTACGACGCGCTGCACGACATGGTCGACCCCGACTCGATCCCGCGCCTGATGGCCGCCGGCACCATCGAGGTCGCCCCCCTGGCGTACATGCGCGGGCGGACCCTCAACGACTCGTTCATCATCCTCGACGAGGCGCAGAACACCTCGCCCGAGCAGATGAAGATGTTCCTCACCCGGCTCGGCTTCGGGTCGAAGGTGGTCGTGACCGGCGACGTCACCCAGGTCGACCTGCCGAGCGGGCAGACCAGCGGGCTCCGCGTCGTCCAGGACATCCTGGAGGGCGTCGAGGACATCGACTTCTGCCGGCTGAGCAGCCGCGACGTCGTCCGGCACAAGCTCGTCACCGACATCGTCGACGCCTACAACCGGTGGGACGAGGCGCGCGTGCCGGAGCTCAAGCAGGGCCCCCGCGGAGGGTCCCGCAAGCGGGGGCGGCAGTGACCGTCGAGGTGCTGAACGAGTCGGGCGTCCAGGTCGACGAGCAGGCGATCGCGGCGCTGTCCCGGCACGTCCTCGACGGGATGCGCGTGCATCCGCTGGCGGAGCTGTCGGTCCTGCTGGTCGACGAGGCCGCGATGACCGAGCTGCACGAGAAGTGGATGGACGAGCCCGGCCCGACCGACGTGCTCTCCTTCCCGATGGACGAGCTGCGCCCAGGCCACATGTCGGGCGGCGCCGACGAGGACGGCGAGACCGACCCGGGGCTGCTCGGCGACGTCGTCCTGTGCCCGGCGGTGGCGGAGCGGCAGGCGCGGTCGGCGGGGCACAGCACCGAGGACGAGCTGGAGCTGCTGTGCGCGCACGGCATCCTCCACCTCCTCGGCTACGACCACGCCGAGCCGGAAGAGCACCGGGAGATGTTCGGCCTGCAGGCCGAGCTGCTCACCTCCTGGCGGGAGAAACGCGGCGGCTGATGAGCACGACGCAGGCGTGGCTGTCCGCCCTGGCGGCGGGCCTGGTCTTCATGGCGGGCCTGCTGGCCGGCACCGAGACGGCGCTCGCCCGGGTCTCCCGCGTCACCGTCGACGAGGTCGTCCGCGAGGGGCGGCGCGGCGCGCGCAAGCTCGCCGAGGTCGTCGCCGACCCGGCCCGCTACGTCAACATGGTGCTGCTGCTGCGGATCGGCTGCGAGCTGGTCGCCACCGTGATCGTCGCGGACCTGTGCATCTCCTGGCTGGACGAGACGTGGCGCGCCTACGTCACCGCCGCCGCGATCATGATCGTGGTCAGCTACGTGGTGATCGGCGTCGGCCCCCGCACGCTCGGCATCCAGCACGCCGACCGGATCGCGCTCGCGGGCGCCGCGGTGATCCACCCGGTGACCCGGGTGCTCGGGCCGCTGCCCGCGCTGCTGATCGCGCTCGGCAACGCGCTGACGCCCGGCAAGGGGTTCCGGGAGGGCCCGTTCGCGTCCGAGGCGGAGCTGCGCGACCTCGTCGACCTCGCCGAGCAGCGCGAACTGATCGAGCCGGTCGAGCGGGAGATGATCCACTCGGTGTTCGAGCTGGGCGACACCCTCGTCCGCGAGGTGATGGTGCCGCGCACCGACATCGTGTTCATCGAGCGCACGAAGACGCTGCGGCAGGCGATGTCCCTCGCGCTGCGCAGCGGGTTCTCCCGCATCCCCGTCGTCGGCGAGAACGAGGACGACGTCGTCGGCATCGCCTACCTGAAGGACGTCGTCCGCCGCGCGCAGGAGCACCCCGAGGGCGAGTCCACCGAGACGGTCGACTCGGTCATGCGCCCGGCCACCTACGTGCCCGACAGCAAGCCGATCGACGAGCTGCTGCGGGAGATGCAGGCCCGGCAGACGCACGTGGCGATCGTCATCGACGAGTACGGCGGCACCGCCGGGCTCGTCACCATCGAGGACATCCTGGAGGAGATCGTCGGGGAGATCACCGACGAGTACGACCGGGAGATCCCGCCGGTCACCCGGCTCCCGGACGGCTCCGCCCGCGTCACCGCCCGCCTCCCCGTCGAGGACCTCGCCGAGCTGTTCGACGTCGAACTCGACGCCGAGGACGTCGAGACGGTCGGCGGCCTGCTGGCGCACGCCCTCGGCCGCGTCCCCATCGAGGGCTCCACGGCGGAGGTCGGCTCCGGCGAGGGCGGCCCCGTCCTCTCCCTCAAGGCCGAGACCATCGCCGGCCGCCGCAACCGGATCGGCACGGTGCTGGTGAAGAGGCTGGGCGCCACCGCGGCGGACGCGCCGGCGGCCGGGGAGTCCGACCGGTCCCGCTGACCCGCCCGGTCGGCGGCCGGTGCCCGGTCAGAGGGTGGTGCGCAGCGTGCCGTCGGGGGCGGCCACCAGTACGGGGGCCTTGGGCCCGAGGTCGCGGACGGCCTGGACGTCGGACGGGTCGGGCGCGCCGGCGGCCGTCACCACGGCCGCGGCCTCCAGGTCCTCGGCGCCGCTGGACACGGCCATCGCCACGGCGGCCTTGAGGGCGGAGAGCTTGAGCGACGGCAGGTCCACGCTCGTGGCGTTGTAGGTGCGGCCCGTCTCGTCGCGCACGGCCGCGCCCTCGGCGGCGCCCGTGCGGGCCCGCGCCGACCTGGCCAGGGTGATGATCTTGGCGTCCTCGGGGTTCAGCTCGCTCACGCCGCCAAGCGTACGGGGTCGCTCGCAAGTCAGCGCCAAGTGGGCGGCAAGGGCCCCGCGCGACCCTCGGACGGTCAGACAAGCCGATTCGGGGAGTGAACATGTCCCGTCTGCTCTACCGCCTGGGAAGGTCCGCGGCGCTGCGGCCCTGGCGGTTCATCGTGGTGTGGCTGGCGCTCGTCGCGGCCGTGGCCGGTTTCGCCGGGGTCGCGGGCGGCGCCCTGCACGACGACTACACGCTGGCGGGGTCGGGGTCCCAGCGGGCCACGGACCTGCTGAGGGAGCGGTTCCCGGCGCTGTCGGGCGCGGACGCGCGGGTCGTCGTCCACGCCGATTCGGGGACGGTCGACCGGGCGAAGCTGGCCGCGGCGGCCGGTGAGCTGGCGAAGCTGCCGCACGTGAGCGAGGTGAGCCCGGCGCAGCCGAGCCCGGACGGGGCGACCGCGCTGATCACCGTCCGGTACGCGGTGCCCGTCACGGACCTGGCGCCCGAGGAGACGCTCGACCGGCTGCGGTCGGCGACGCGGGGGCTGGCCGGGTACCAGGTGGAGTTCGGCGGGCAGGTGCCGGAGAACGTCATGGCGCCCGGCGGCCTCGCCGAGGCGATCGGGATCGTGGCCGCGCTGGTGATCCTGTTCCTGGCGTTCGGGTCGGTGGTGGCGGCCGGGCTGCCGCTGGCGGTGGCCTTGGCCGGGCTCGGCGCGGGCGTGTCCGGCATCACGCTGCTGGCCGCGGTCACCGACGTGGCCACGACCGCGCCGACCCTGGCGACCATGGTCGGGCTCGGCGTCGGCATCGACTACGCGCTGCTCATCCTCACCCGGCACCGCGAGGGGCTCGCCGCGGGCATGGACGTGCCGGAGGCGGCGGGACGGGCCATCGCGACCGCCGGGCAGTCGGTGCTGTTCGCCGGGGTCACGGTGCTGCTCGCGCTGTGCGGGCTGGTGCTGTCCCGCATCCCGGTCTTCATGACCATGGGCTTCACGACCGGCCTCGTCGTCGCGGCGACCGTGCTGAGCGCGGTCACCCTGCTGCCGGCGGTGCTGGGGCTGGCCGGGCGGCGGGTGCTGCGCCGCCGCGACCGGGCCGCCGGCGCGGCGATCGCGGTCGGGTCGCCGCGGGTGCGGCGCTGGGCCGCGCACGTCGGGCGGCGCCCGTGGCCGTGGCTGCTGGCCGCGTCGGTGCTGATGCTCGCGCTGGCCGCGCCGGCGCTCGCCATGCGGACCTGGCCGAGCGACGCGAGCAGCGAGCCGGCGTCCAACACCGTCCGGAAGGCCTACGACCTGGTCGCCGACGCCTACGGGCCCGGCGCGAACGGGCCGCTGCTCGTCACCGTCGACCTGCGGGAGACCGATGCCGGCGCCCTGCCGGGGCTGGGGCGGCGGCTGGCCGGGACCGACGGCGTCGCCGCCGTCGCGCCGCCGGTGACGTCCCCGCACGGCGACGCCGCGGTGATCGTGGTCACCCCGGAGTACGGGCCGCAGGACGCGCGGGTGACCGGCCTCGTCGACCGGATCCGCGCGGACGCGCTGCCGCCCGGCGCGGAGATCACCGGGCTGACCGCCATCTACGTGGACCTCTCCCGGGTGCTGTCCGACCGGCTGTGGCCGGTGATCGGCGTCGTCGTCGCCACGTCCTTCGTCATGCTGATGATCGTGTTCCGGTCGCTGGTGGCGCCGCTGAAGGCCGCCGCGATGAACCTGCTGTCGATCGCCGCCGCGTACGGGGTGCTGACCGCCGTGTTCCAGTGGGGCTGGGGCGCCGGGCTGCTCGGGCTGCCGCACAGCGTCCCGGTGTCGTCGTTCATCCCGCTGCTGCTGTTCGCGGTCCTGTTCGGGGTGTCGATGGACTACGAGGTGTTCCTGCTGTCGCGGGTCAGGGAGGAGTGGCTGCTGCACGGCGACGCGCGCGGCTCGGTCACCTCCGGCCTCGCCGCGACCGGCCGGGTCATCTCCAGCGCGGCGCTGATCATGGTGGCGGTGTTCCTCGGCTTCGCCGCCGACCCCAGCCTGGTGATCAAGCAGATGGGGGTGGGCCTCGCGGTCGCGGTGGCGCTGGACGCGACCGTCGTGCGGCTCGTGCTGGTGCCCGCGGCGATGACGCTGCTCGGCCGGGCCAACTGGTGGCTGCCGCGCCCGCTCGCCCGCGTCCTGCCGGAGATCGACCCGCACGGCGGCGCCGCCCCCGCGGCCGCGGATGCGCGGGAGCCCGAACCCAGCCGCGCGTAGCGGGGAGTGATCGCGATGGGGGGACATGTCCCGGTTAGGCTGGTCGGGACATGTCGCCTGTCGTACGCGTGCTCGGATCCTTCGGCGCCGAGGTGGCGGGGGAGCCCGCCGACCTCGGCGGTCCGCGGCAGCGCTCGGTGCTGGCGCGGCTCGTCGCCGCGCGGGGCCGGATGGTGCCCGCCGAGCGGCTCGTCGACGACCTGTGGGCGGAGGCGGCGCCGCCGCGCGCCGCGGCCGGCCTCCAGTCGTTCGTGTCGCACCTGCGGCGCGCTCTCGAACCGGACCGCCCGCCCCGCACGCCCGCGCGGATCCTGGTCACCGAGCCGCCCGGGTACGCGCTCCGGCTGCCGGACGGCGCGGTCGACGCGTGGCGGTTCGACGCGCTGATCGACGCGGCCGCCGACGCGCTGGAGGCCGATCCGGCCGGCGCCCGGCGCAGCGCGGAGGCGGCGCTCGCCGAATGGCGCGGCCCCGCCTACGCCGAGTTCGCGGACCTGCCGTGGGCCGCCGCCGAGGCCGCCCGCCTGGACGAGCGGCGCCGCCTCGCCGCCGAGCGCCGCGCCGACGCCATGCTCCGGCTCGGCGCCGCCGCCGAGGCCGTCCCCGACCTGGAGGCGCACGCCGCCGCCAACCCGCTGCGCGAGGAGGCGTGGCGGCTGCTCGCCCTCGCCCTCTACCGCGCCGGGCGCCAGGGCGACGCCCTCGGGGCGCTGCGCCGCGCCCGCGCGGTCCTCACCGAGGAGCTCGGCGTCGACCCCGGCCCCGCCCTGCGCCGGCTGGAGGCCGCCATCCTCGCCCAGGCCCCGGAGCTCGGGCAGCCGGAACCGGTGCGCCCCGTCCTGCGGCTCGCGCCCGAACCCGCCGAGCAGCCCGCCTTCGTCGGGCGCGCCGCCGAACTCGCCCGCCTCGCGGACGCGGCCCGCGAGGCCGCGGCCGGGCGCGGCGGCGCCGTCCTCGTCGCCGGCGACGCGGGCATGGGCAAGACCGCGCTCGCCGAGCGGTTCGCCGCGGACCTCGCCGAGCAGGGCTGGACGTGCGCGTGGGGCCGGGCGCCCGAGACCGGCGGCGCGCCCGCGGCCTGGCCGTGGGCCGAGCTGCTGCGCGACCTCACCGCCGCCGCGCCGCCCGCCGCCGGCCTCGCCGGCCGCCTCGCCCCGCTGCTGGACGACGCCGCCACCGGCCCCGGCGGCGCCGACGTCACCACGGGGCGGTTCCGGCTCCACCTCGCCGTCGGCGACTACCTCACCGGGCTCGCGGACACGGCACCGCTGCTGCTCGTCCTCGACGACCTGCACTGGGCCGACGAGGAGACCCTCGCCCTGCTCGTGCGGCTCGCCGGGCGGCTGCGGGACCGCCGCGTCCTGTTGGTGGCCACGTTCCGGCAGACCGAGGTCGCCGAGGGCCTCGCCGCCGCGCTCGCGGCCCTCGCCCGGCACGAACCCGTCCGGATCGACCTCGGCGGGCTGTCGCCGGACGAGGTCGCCGTCCTGGTCCGCGCCACCTGCGCCACCCGCCTGGACGCCGCGGAGCTGTCCGCCATCGCCGAGCGGACCGGCGGCAACCCCTTCTTCACCCGCGAGACGGCCCGGCTCCTGGACGCCGAGGGCCTGCCCGCCGCGACCCGCCGGGTGCCCGCCGGCGTCGGCGACGTGCTGCGCCGCCGGATCGCCCGGCTGCCGGAGCCGGCCCGCGCCGTGCTGCGGGACGCCGCCGTCATCGGCCGCGACGCCGACCTGCGCGTCCTCGCCGAGCTGGCCGGGGACGAGGAGACGGTGCTGGACGCCGTCGAGGCGGGGCTGAGCAGCGGCCTGGTCACCGAGCCCGCGCCGGGCCGGATGCGGTTCGCGCACGCCCTCGTCCGCGACACCCTCTACGCCGGGCTGTCCCGGGCCCGCCGCACCCGGCTGCACGGCCGCGTCGCCGCCGCCCTGGAGCGGCACACGCCCGATGAGGCCGCCGCGCTCGCGCACCACTACCTGGAGTCCGGCGCCGAGCCGGACAAGGCCGTCCGCTACGCGAAGCGCGCCGCCGCGGCCGCCGAGGCGCGCTTCGCGCACGGCGCCGCCGCCGACCTGTGGGCCCGCGCCGTCGACACGCTGCGGGCGCGGGGCCCCGGCGCGACCCGCGAGCGGCTGGAGGCGGAGGCCGCCGCGATCCGCGCCGGCGCGCTCGCCGGGCAGATCGTCGCCGCCCGCGAGCGGCGGCTGGCCGCGATCGCCGACGCCCGCGCCTTCGGCGACGTCCGGCTGCTCGCCCGCATCATCGCGAGCTTCGACGTCCCCACGCTGTGGACGAGCCGCGAGTACGGCACCGTCGACCACGCCGTCGTGGAGGCCACCGACGAGGCGCTCGCGCGGCTCCCCGCCGACGAGGCCGAGCTCCGCGTCCGGCTGCTGACCACCCTCGCGATGGAGCTGGAGGGCGAGCAGCACGACCGCGGCCTCACCGCGTCCGACGAGGCCATCGCCACGGCGCGGCGCCTCGGCGTCCCCGAGCTGCTCGCCGCCGCGCTGAACGGCGGCTACATCAACGGGTACCGGGACGCGGACGGCCTGCACCGCCGGCGCCGGCTCGCCACCGAGCTGCTCGGCCTCGCCGCCGAGCACGACCTCGGCACCTACCTCGTCCTCGCGCACCTGCAGCTCCAGCAGGTCGCCGTCGCCGCGCTCGACCTGCCGGCCGCGCACCGCCACCTGGTCGAGGGCAGGCGGCTCGCCGAGCAGTACGGCCTGCCGCTGCTCGCCCAGATCGCCGGCTGGCACGCCGGGCTGGCGCTCGCCTTCGCCGCCCGCTTCGACGAGGCCGAGCGCGCCTACGAGGAGATCGGCGGCGCCATCGGCCGCACCGGGATCTGGTTCAGCGAGCAGGGGATGGTGTTCGTCGGGATCTTCTGCCTGCGGCTCGTGCAGGGCCGCGCCGGGGAACTGGTGGACGGCGCCGCGTGGCTGCACCGGCAGTGGAGCCACGTCGAGGCCACCGCCGACATCCACGCCCTCGCCCTCGCCTCCGCCGGGCGCACCGCGGAGGCGCGGCGGGTCGCCGCCGGCACCGGTCCCGTCCGGCGCGACTACTTCTACGACCTCACCATGGCGGTCCGGGCGCTGCGCGCGATCGCCCTCGGCGAGCGCGCGCTGGCCGAGGAGGTCTACACGGCGCTGCTGCCCTACGAGGGGCACGTCAGCGGCGGCTCGACCGCCGTCGCCACCCTCGGGCCCGTGGCGCAGGTCCTCGGCGACCTCGCCGTCTTCCTGGAACTCCCCGCCGAGACCGCCGCCGCCCACTACCGCAGGGCCGCCGAGGTGGCCCGCCGCCTGGGCGCCGCCCGCTGGGTCGAGGACGCGACCGCCGCCCTAGACCGCCTGGGCGCCGCGGCATGACCGGGAGACCGTCCCGGCGCGACTACACTTGCCGTCACACCAGCCGTCGCAGCCTCCGGCCGCGATCGCACCGCGGTTCCCGACGACGGAGGGCCGCCAGGGCCCGGAGGAGGGGGACACCGCGATGACCATGCGCGCCGGGTTCGCGTGCTTCATCGGGCGGCCGAACGTCGGCAAGTCGACCCTGATGAACGCCCTCGTCGGGACCAAGGTGGCGATCACCAGCAGCCGCCCGCAGACGACGCGGCGGGCCATCCGCGGGATCGTGCACCGGCCGGACGCGCAGCTCGTCATCGTCGACACGCCCGGCCTGCACAAGCCCAGGACGCTGCTCGGGGAGCGCCTCGACAGCCTGGTCCGGTCGACGCTGACCGAGGTCGACGTGATCGGCTTCTGCGTCCCCGCCGACCAGCCGGTCGGGCCCGGCGACAAGTACATCGCGCGGGAACTGGCCGCGGTGAAGAAGACGCCGGTGGTCGCGATCGTGACCAAGACCGACCTGGTCGCGCCCGAGCGGGTCGCCGAGCAGCTCCTCGCCGTCGGGCGGCTCGGCGAGTTCGCCGACATCGTGCCGTGCTCCGCGGCGGACGGGTTCCAGGTCGGCCTCGTCGGCGACCTGCTGATCTCCCACCTGCCCGAGGGCATGCCGCTCTACCCGGAGGGCGACCTCACCGACGAGCCCGAGCAGGTCATGATCAGCGAGCTGATCCGGGAGGCGGCGCTGGAGGGCGTCCGCGACGAGCTGCCCCACTCGATCGCCGTGGTGGTGGACGAGATGGCGCCGCGGGAGGGCCGCGACGACCTCGTCGACGTCTACGCGCACCTGTACGTCGAGCGGCCCAGCCAGAAGGGCATCATCATCGGGCACAAGGGCTCGCGGCTCCGCGAGGTCGGCGCGGCGGCGCGGCGGCAGATCGAGGCGCTGCTCGGCACGAAGGTGTTCCTCGACCTGCGCGTCAGCGTCCTCAAGGACTGGCAGCGCGACCCGAAGCAGCTCCGCCGCCTCGGGTTCTACGACTGATCCTTCCCCGGCTCGGGCTCGGGCCGCGGTGCCGGGTGCGGGGGCTCCTCCGGCCCGTCCGGCCCCCGGCCCCACGCCCGGTCCTCGTCGGGCCAGGCGGCGGCCTCGCCGGGCTGCTCCGGGTAGGCGTACTGCGGCTCGTACCGGTGCGGGGCGGGCCGCTGCGAGCGCGCCACCCGCTCGCCGATCGGGCGGGCCAGGCTGAAGCCGATCACGAACAGGGACGCGACGACCGCCAGGTACCAGCCGTAGCGGACGGTGATCTGGTAGCCGAGGTCCAGGCCGGTCTCGGGCAGGTCGTCGCGGACGTCGCCGAGCCGCAGCACGAAGATGCCGCAGACCAGCAGCGCCAGCGCCCCCGGGACGGCGGCGAGCCCGCCGATCCGCGAGTCCCGGCCGATCAGGTCCCAGAAGGCCAGCGCGATCGCGATGACCGCCAGCACGGGGACGGCGAGGACCATGTCGTCGGCGTCGATGCCGGCCACGCTGCCGAGGTCGCGGCTGAGCGTCCGGCCGAACAGCTCCAGGACGGCGTCCGCGTGCGCCCACGGCAGGAACGCCGACACGAGCAGCGCGGACGCGGAGGCGATCACGGCGATGATCCACGGGGCGCCGCGCCGCTGCGCGGGCGGCTGCGGGGGCGGCTGCGCGGCGGGCTCTGCCGGATCGCCCGCGGGCGGCGGATAGCCGTCGACTGGCGGCAGGAAGGACGGGCGCGAGCGCGCGCGTCCCGCGTCGGAACCCAGGTCACCGGTCATGAACCCAGCGTAAGGGCAGGGACGGCATTGCCCGGGACGGCCACGTCGGGGCCCGCGGATCGGTACGTTGGACAAAGTCCGTTATGGGAGGAGAACCCCGGTGTTGCTCGTTTTCGGCCTGACGGCGGTGTTCCGTACGGTCAGCGAGGGGACGTTCCACTGCCCGCAGTGCGGCGGCGACCGCGCCTACCGCAGGCGCGCGGGGCGCCGCTGGTTCTCGGTGTTCTTCGTCCCGATGGTGCCGCTGTGGCGGCTCGGCCACGCCGTGGAGTGCCGGAAGTGCCGCGGCCGGTTTCCCGTCTCGGCGCTGCGGACGCCGACCGCGCAGCAGATGGCCGAGACGCTCGCCGCGGGGATGCGCGCGGCGGCCGCGCTGGTGCTGCGGGCCGGCGACCCGTCGAACGCGGCGGCCCGCGCCCGCGCGATCGCGACGGTCACCGGGTACGGCGAGCCCGACTACGACGCGGAGGCCGTGCAGGCCGACCTCGCGCTGCGCCGCACGTTCCTGGAGCGGGAGGTCGTGCGGGCCGGGGCCCAGCTCGCGGTGGAGGCCAAGGAGTGGTTCCTCGCCCAGGCCGTCCGCATCGGCCTGGCGGACGGGCCGCTCGGCGAGGGCGAGCGGCGGGCCCTGCACGCCATCGCGGATCTGCTCGGCATGTCCCGCGCGTACGCGCTGGGCGTGATCGTGACCACGGAGGGGGCGTCGCACTGACATGGAGGGCGCTGACAGGCAGGCGGCGGGCACGGCGCTGGTCCGCCCGCCCGGGCCGCGGATCGCCGAGGGGATCGTCACGCACGCCGAGCCCCGCCCGGTGGACGCCGCGCTCGCGGCGCGCCAGCACGAGGCGTACGTCGCGGCGCTGCGCTCGGCGGGCTGGCTGATCCGCGCGGTCCCGCCCGCCGACGACCACCCCGACGCGGTGTTCGTCGAGGACGCGCTGGTCGTCTCCGGCGACGTCGCGATCGTGTGCCGGTCGGGGGAGGAGCGCCGCCGGGGCGAGCGCGCGGGCGCGGAGCGGGCGGCGCGCGAGCTGGGCCTGCGGATCGAGCGGATCAAGGCGCCGGGCACCCTGGACGGCGGCGACGTGCTGAGCGTCGGCGACACCGTCTACGTGGGGCGCGGCGCCCGCACCAACGAGGAGGGCATCTGCCAGCTCGCGCACCTGCTGGGCGGGCGGAAGGTCGTCCCGGTGGACACCCGCGGCTGCCTGCACCTGAAGTCGGCGCTGACCGCGCTGCCGGACGGCGGCCTCATCGGCATGCCGGACATGGTGGACACCTCGGTGCTGCCGTGCATGCGCGTCGCCCCCGAGCCGTCGGGCGCCCACGTGGTGATCCTCGGACCCGGCCACGTCCTGATGGCGGCCTCCGCGCCGCGCACGGCGGCGCAGCTGGCCGCGGACGGCCTGCGCGTCACCAGCGTCGACATCAGCGAGTTCGAGGCGCTCGACGGCTGCGTGACCTGCCTCTCCGTCCTCGTCCCCTGACCCCCGGCGGGGAATGCCCCGGGCTCAGGGGAGCGTTCGGTGAGACGGAGGAGGCCCCTGTCGTCTCAGCATCCGGACGCCGGTTTCCGTAACCCGGATGGCATCTGTTAACTTGGCGAGCGTGTTGCGTGAGCTGCTCCTCCTTAGCGGCCGCAGCGGGGGCCTGTAGAACAGGTCGGCTCCCTCGCTGCGGGACTTTGACGTGGACGTCGGCCGCGAGGTTCGAGCAGAGAGATCTCAACGGATGTATCCGCAACAGCAGTCTTCCGGCATGCCCTTCCAGCGCTACCGCCCGTTCGAGCCGATCAGGCTGGCGGACCGCACCTGGCCGGACGCCGTCATCACCGAGGCGCCGCGCTGGTGCGCCGTCGACCTGCGGGACGGCAACCAGGCCCTGATCGACCCGATGGACTCCCACCGCAAGCTCAAGATGTTCGAGCTGCTGGTACGGATGGGCTACAAGGAGATCGAGGTCGGGTTCCCGGCGGCCAGCCAGACCGACTTCGACTTCGTCCGGCAGATCATCGAAGAGGACCGGATCCCCGGCGACGTCGTCATCCAGGTGCTGACCCAGGCCCGCCCCGAGCTGATCGAGCGGACCTTCGAGGCGGTGCGCGGCGCCAGGCAGGCGATCGTCCACCTGTACAACTCGACCAGCACGCTGCAGCGCCGCGTGGTGTTCGGCCAGGACAAGGACGGCATCACCGCGATCGCGGTCGAGGGCGCCAAGCTGTGCGCCAAGCTCGCCGAGGACATGGGCGACACCGAGATCTACTTCCAGTACTCGCCGGAGTCGTTCACCGGCACCGAGCTGGAGTACGCCGTCGAGGTCTGCAACGCGGTCAACGACGTCTGGAAGCCCACCCCCGACCGGAAGGTCATCGTCAACCTGCCGGCGACCGTCGAGATGGCGACGCCGAACGTGTACGCCGACCAGATCGAGTGGATGAACCGGAACCTCGCCTACCGCGACTCCGTCGTCCTGTCGCTGCACCCCCACAACGACCGCGGCACGGCCGTCGCGGCCGCCGAGCTGGGCTACATGGCGGGCGCCGACCGCATCGAGGGCTGCCTGTTCGGCAACGGCGAGCGCACCGGCAACGTCTGCCTGGTCACCCTCGGCCTGAACCTGTTCACCCAGGGCGTCGACCCGATGATCGACTTCTCCGACATCGACGAGATCCGCCGGACGGTCGAGTACTGCAACCAGCTGCCCGTCCACGAGCGGCACCCCTACGGCGGCGACCTGGTCTACACCGCCTTCTCCGGCTCCCACCAGGACGCCATCAACAAGGGCTTCGACCACCTGCGCCGCGACGCCGAGGCCGCCGGGGTACCGGTGGACGAGTACCGCTGGGAGGTCCCGTACCTGCCGATCGACCCGCACGACGTCGGCCGGACGTACGAGGCCGTCATCCGGGTCAACAGCCAGTCCGGCAAGGGCGGCGTCGCCTACATCATGAAGACCGAGCACTCCCTGGAGCTGCCGCGCCGGCTGCAGATCGAGTTCTCCCGGGTCGTCCAGGAGCACACCGACAGCGAGGGCGGCGAGGTCACGCCCGAGCGCATGTGGGAGATCTTCCAGGACGAGTTCCTCGCCAACGGCCCGCGCGCCGGACTGCTGGCGCACCGCGCCACGTCCCGCGTGGACGAGAAGGACGTGCTCAGCTGCGACGTCCGCATCGACGGCGAGATCCGCGAGATCGAGGGCGTCGGCAACGGCCCCGTCTCCGCGTTCGAGGACGCGCTCGCCACGGTCGGGATCGGCGTGCGCGTGCTGGACTACGCCGAGCACGCGATGAGCGCCGGCGGCGACGCCCGCGCCGCCGCCTACGTCGAGTGCGAGGTGGACGGCACGACGGTCTGGGGCGTCGGCATCGACGGCAACATCGTGACCGCCTCCCTCAAGGCGATCCTGTCCGCGGTGAACCGGGTGTCCCGGACGCAAGTAGCGTAGGCCGCCCGCGCCCTCGCGCCGGATGGCCCTCGACGTGCTCGGCTACGAGCCCCCACCCGGCTGCGGGACGAGCGGGGCCGGCCGGTCGGCCTTGTGCCGCCCGAGTTCGGCGACCCGCTCTTCCCCGCGCCGGCGGAGGTCGTCGGCCGCGCCCTCGCCCAACGCCAGGTCAAGCCGGCCGGCCTCTCCCGCTGTTTGAAGCTTTTGGCTCGGTAACTGCGCTGTTTTCGGCCGAAAGCTTCACTCGGAATTTCAAAGATACTGTCGAAGGCATGGTTACTGGCATCAAGGACGCCGTGCGTGCCGTCGACGCCGCCGCCGTCATGGACCTCCTCCCGGACCGGCCCAGGATGCTCGCGCTGGGCGAGCCGACCCACGGCGAGGAGGTCCTGCTGGAGGTGCGCAACGACCTCTTCCGGCAGCTCGTCGAGCAGGAGGGCTACCGGTCGATCGCGATCGAGAGCGACTGCGTGATGGGCCTGGCCGTGGACGACTACGTCACCTCGGGCACGGGCACCCTCGACGAGGTGATGGAGCGCGGGTTCAGCCACGGCTGGGGCGCCTTTCCCGCCAACCGCGAGCTCGTCCGGTGGATGCGCGCGTACAACGAGGGCCGGCCCGCGTCCGAGCGGGTCCGCTTCGCCGGCTTCGACGGGCCGCTGGAGATGTCCCACGCCGCGAGCCCCCGGCGGGTGCTCACCGCGCTCCACGAGTACCTCGCATCCCGGGTCGGCGAGGACCTGCTGCCCTGCACCGCCGGAACGCTGGACCGCCTGGTCGGCGACGACGACCGCTGGACGGATCCGGCGGCGATGACGGACCCGTCCAAGTCGGTGGGGCGGTCGGCCGAGGCCGCGGAACTGCGGCTGCTGGCCGACGACCTCGCGGCGCTGCTCGACGCGCAGCCGCCGCCCCCGGCGGCCTCGCGGGACGACCACGACCGGGCGCGCCTCTACGCGCGCACCGCCACCGGCCTGCTGCGCTACCACCGCTGGATGGCGGACGCGTCACCGGCCCGCCTGACGTGGCTGGTGAGCGTGCGGGACGCCATGATGGCCGAGAACCTCCTGGCCGCGGCCGGACGGGGCCCCACCCTGGTGCACGCCCACAACGGCCATCTTCAGCGCGCCAAGAGCTCGATGCGGATGGGCGGGCGGCGGCTGGAATGGTGGAGCGCCGGCGCGCTCGCCGGCGCCCGCCTCGGCCGGGACTACGCCTTCCTCGCCGCGGCCCTCGGCACGATCCGGCACCGCGGCGTGGGCGCGCCGCCGCCGGACACCCTCGAAGGACGCCTGTACGCGCTGCCGGAGGACCGCTGCGTCGTCGACGCCCCGCGGCTGGCCATCGCCCTCGGCGGCGCGTGGCCCGCACCGCGCGTCTCGCCCTGGTTCGGCTACGCCCCGCTGGACCCGGCCCACCTGGCCGACATGGACGGAATCGTCTTCGTCAAGGACGCTCCACGGGCATAGCGGCCCTGCCCGGCCGGGCGCCCCGGGGGTGGCGCGGCGGGCTCAGCGGGCGCGGCCGAGGACGTGGTGCACCAGCTCGCGGAGGGGGCCGTGGAGCTGCGCCTCGCCGACGGTGGTGCGGTCGCCGTCGATGTCGATCTCGTAGAGGAACTGGTCGGGGATCCGCCCCGGCGGCGGCACCGTCTTCAAGTCCACCCGGTGGACGAGCCTCGTCAGCATGGGGTCGCTGGCGCTGTCGGACTCGGCGCGCCGCTCGATCCCCGCGAACCCTCCGCTGCGGACGACTGTGACCTTCAATGCCCTATCCGTTCGCCTCCAAGGGGACGCCTACCCCCGTCCAGGCCCGAGTCACGGCCTTCTCCTCGACGGAGCCGGCACCGTACAGCCGGGCCGCGGCCTGGACGGTCGCGGCGGCGAACCCGGCGAAGCCGACGTCGGTGGCCAGGGTGCCGCCGGTCAGCGCGTCGTACCAGACGCGCCCGGCCTTCTCCCAGGCGTTGCCGCCGATGGCGGTCGCCGCGAGGTAGAAGGCGTGGTTGGGGATGCCCGAGTTGATGTGGACGCCCCCGTTGTCGCGGTACGTCTCAACGTAGTGGTCCATGTGCGCGGGCTGCGGGTCCTTGCCGAGGCGGGGGTCGTCGTAGGCGGTGCCGGGCTCCTTCATCGAGCGCAGCGCGACGCCGTCGACGCCCTCGGCGAGCAGGCCCTGCCCGATGAGCCAGTCGGCGCGGTCGGCGGTCTGCCCGAGATGCCACTGCTTGATCAGCGAGCCGAACACGTCCGACATGGACTCGTTGAGGGCGCCCGCCTGGCCGTAGTACTCCAGGTTCGCGGTGTGCTGGGTGACGCCGTGGGCCAGCTCGTGGCCGGTGACGTCGAGGCAGCCGGTGAACGAGGTGAAGATGACGCCGTCGCCGTCGCCGTACACCATCTGCTCGCCGTTCCAGAAGGCGTTGTCGTACCGGTCGCCGTAGTGGACGGTCGAGACCATCCGCAGCCCGGCGCCGTCGATCGAGTTGCGCCGGTAGGCGGCCTCGAAGAAGTCGAAGGTCGCGCCGAGCCAGTCGTAGGCCTGGTCGGCCGCCTCGTCGCCGCAGGCGGGGGCGCCCTCGGCGCGGACGGTGCGGCCGGGCAGCTCCTCGCGGTGCCCCGCGTCGGCGATCGTCCGGTCGGGGACGAAGTCCTCGGAGGGAGCGGGGGCCTCCGCCGCGGTCATCTTGCGGTCGGTGAACTGCGCGGAGGTGAGCGCCAGCGTACGGCGGGCGCGGGCGCGGAGGGCCGGGTCGTCGGCGCCGCGGGCGATCCGCTCCAGCATGTGCGGTGGCACGATGTGGCATCTCATGCCCCAACGCTGCCACCTCGCTGTGGTTCAGGCCACAACTTTCGGCACGCCGTGTCGGCCGAATCCGATCACGGTACGTGATCGTTGTGCGGCGCAGTGATACCGGCCGGGTGACTTGTGCAGATCCTGGGGAGATGCCGGGCCGCGGCGCCGAGGCACACGGCGGCGTGCGTCAGAATGAACGGGTGACCCTCTACCGCGACGAAGGCATCGTGCTGCGCACCCAGAAGCTGGGCGAGGCCGATCGCATCGTGACGGTGCTGACCCGGCGGACCGGCCGGATCCGCGCCGCGGCCAAGGGGGTGCGCAAGACCAAATCCCGTTTCGGGGCGCGGCTGGAGCCGTTCACGCACGTGGACCTCCAGCTGTACGAGCGGCGCTCCCTCGACCTGATCACCCAGGCCGAGACGATCCGTCCCTACGGGGAGGCCCTCGTCGCCGACTACCCCCGCTACACGGCGGGGACGGCGATGCTGGAGACGGCGGAGAAGCTGACGAGCGAGGAGGGCGAGCCCGCGCTGCGGCAGTTCCTGCTGCTGGTCGGCGGGCTGCGCACGCTGGCCGAGCGGGGCCACGACCCCCGGCTCGTGCTGGACGCGTTCCTGCTGCGCTCGCTGTCGGTCGCCGGCTGGGCGCCCGCGCTGGACGAGTGCTGCCGCTGCGGCACCCGCGGCGGGCTGCGCGGGTTCGCCATCGCGGCGGGCGGCGCGGTCTGCGCGAACTGCCGGCAGCCGGGCGCGGCGACCCCGGCGCCGCCGACGTTCGCGCTGATGCTGGCGCTGCTGCGCGGCGACTGGGCGTACGCCGACGGCAGCGAGCAGCGCCACCGGGCGGAGGCCAGCGGCCTCGTCGCCGCCTACCTCCAGTGGCACCTGGAGCACGGGATCCGCTCGCTCCGGCACGTGGAGCGGGACGAGCACACCGACGACACCGACAGGGAGCGAGTTTGACCAGGGCCGTATCGCCGCCTGAGCCGCACCGGGACGGCGCCGTCCCGCCCGCGATCCCCGCGGAGCTGGTGCCGCGGCACGTCGCGATCGTCATGGACGGCAACGGCCGCTGGGCGAAGGAGCGCGGGCTGCCGCGCACCGAGGGGCACAAGCGCGGGGAGGACTCCCTCTTCGACGTCATCATGGGTGCGATCGAGCTGGGCGTCCCCTACCTGTCGGCGTACGCGTTCTCCACCGAGAACTGGAAGCGCTCCCCGGACGAGGTCCGCTTCCTCATGGGCTTCAACCGCGACGTGATCCGCCGGCGCCGCGACCAGCTCCACTCGATGGGCGTCCGCGTCCGCTGGGCCGGCCGGCGGCCGCGGCTGTGGCGCAGCGTCATCAAGGAGCTGGAGACGGCCGAGGAGATGACGCGCGACAACGACGTCCTCACCCTGCAGTTCTGCGTGAACTACGGCGGCCGGGCCGAGATCGCGGACGCCGCCGCGGCGATCGCCCGCGACGTCCGCGACGGCAGGCTCAATCCCGACCGGATCAACGAGAAGGTCTTCGCCCGCTACCTGGACGAGCCCGGCATCCCGGACGTCGACCTGTTCCTGCGCTCGTCGGGGGAGCAGCGCACGTCCAACTTCCTGCTCTGGCAGTCGGCCTACGCCGAGATGGTGTTCCTCGACACGCTCTGGCCGGACTTCGACCGCCGCCACCTGTGGCACGCGTGCGAGATCTACGCCTCGCGGGACCGCCGGTACGGCGGCGCGATCCCGAATCCCGTGGAGCCGGCCGCGGCCGGCTGACGTCCGGGCGCCGGGTGCCGGCGCCCGGACGCCGCCGGTCCTCGGGCGCCGGTCCTCAGGCGAGGGCGGCGTCGAGGGTGATGGTGGTGCCCGCCAGGGCCTTGCTGACCGGGCAGCCGGCCTTGGCGTCCTGGGCGAACTTCTCGAAGTCGGCGGCGGACAGTCCGGGGACGCTCGCCCGGACGGTCAGGTGGACGCCGGTGATGCCCTCGCCCGGCTGGAAGGTGACCTCGGCCTTGGTGTCCACCTTCTCGGGGGGCGACCCGGCGCCGGCGAGGGCGTGCGAGAGCGCCATCGAGAAGCAGGTGGAGTGCGCGGCGGCGATGAGCTCCTCCGGGCTCGTCCGGCCGCCCGGCTCCTCGGACCGCGATGCCCAGGTCACGTCGTACGTGCCGAGCTTCGAGGAGTCCAGCGAGACGGTCCCCTGGCCCTCGATGAGCGAGCCTTCCCAGTGCGCGTTTGCGGTGCGTGTCGTAGCCATGCCCCGATTCTTCACCATGGCCGGACTTCGCGGATCGCCAACACGTGGATCACCGGCACGTGGATCACCGGCACGGGAGAGCCCCGCGTCCGCGCGGCACATCGGAACGCGGACGCGGGGCGGTCCCCGGAACAGGGGTCTCTAGTTGACGTTCACCGCGGACCAGGCGGCGGCCACGGTGTTGTACTGGGTGCTGCCCGCGCCGTAGAGGTCCCTGGCCGCGTTCAGGGTCGCGGTGCGCGCGCCCTGGTAGTTGGTCGAGGACGTCATGTACGTGGTCAGCGCCCGGTACCAGATCTTCGTGGCGGCGTCCCGGCCGATGCCGGTGATCGTGGAGCCGTTGGACGTGGGGCTGTTGTAGGAGACGCCGTTGATCGTCTTGGCGCCGCTGCCCTCGGACAGCAGGTAGAAGAAGTGGTTCGCGACGCCCGAGGAGTAGTGGACGTCGAGGTTCTTGGTGCTGGACGACCAGGCGTCGGGGGAGTTGCCGTCGCGGCTCGGCCGGTCCATGAACCGCAGCGCGGCCTTGCCGAAGCCGGGCAGGACGACCTCCTCGCCGACCAGGTAGTCGCCGACGTCGTTCGGGTTGTTCGCGTAGAACTCGACGGCGGCGGCCATGATGTCGGACGTCGCCTCGTTCAGCCCGCCGGACTCCCCGGAGTAGGTGAGGTTCGCGGTCGAGCTGGTGACGCCGTGGCTCATCTCGTGCGCGGCCACGTCCAGGGACGTGAGCGGGCCGAGGTCGGAGCCGTCACCGTCGCCGTAGGTCATGCAGAAGCACGAGTCGTCCCAGAACGCGTTGGCGTAGCCGTTGCCGTAGTGGACGCGGTTGAACGACCCCTTGCCGTCGCCGGCGATGCCGGTGCGGCCGAAGACGTTCTTGTAGAAGTCCCACGTCATGTCGGTGCCGAACTGGGCGTCGACGGCGACGGTGGCGCGGTCGGACGTGGTGCCGCTGCCCCAGTGGTTGTCGGCGTCGGTGAACAGCGTGGCGGGGGCGCGCCGGAAGCACCAGATGAGGAAGCAGAGGTCGGTCTGGTTCTCGGCGTCGCCGGTGTAGGTGTTGCCGCGCGACGGGTCCTTCAGCTGGTAGGTGCTGCCGGACTTGGTGGTGTTCAGCGGGACCGTCCCGGTGTAGAGCGACTTGCCGTCGCCCGCCTCGGTGCGGACGGTCTCCTCGCGCAGCAGGACCTTGCCGGTCGCGGCGTCCACGGAGGTGAAGACGCGGCTCGGCGTCCCGTCGGCCTGCGTGCCGACGGTCTGGATGCGCCAGGCGAGGCGCGGCTTGTGGTCGGCGGTGCGCGCCTCCACCACCAGCGCGGGGGAGCCCTCGGCCTTGCGGTGCTTGGTGACGGCGCGCTTCTGGGCGGTCTTGGCGGAGACCTCGGGGCTGGAGTCGGCGGGAGCCTTCGCGAGCGTGCCGCTGCTGCCGCGCCAGGCGCCGGCGGCGGACTGGTGGACGACGACGTCGCCGCCGAGCACCGGCAGGCCGTTGTAGGTGCGCGTCATCCGGGTGTGGGAGGTGCCGTCCCGGTCCATGCTGACCCGGACGACGTGGAACGCCTGGCCGGTCCCGGCGCGGACTTCGGGAGCGCGCGCGGTGAGCGCGTGGAGCGCGCGCTCGGCGGCCTGCCGCGGGGTCGGCGGGGACGGCGCCTGCCGTGCGGACGCGGGCACCGCGGTGCCGGCGGTCGCGAGCAGGGTCGCCGAAGCCAGGAGCACGGTTCTTCGGCTGGTGAACGCCCGTCTTGTCATGTACGCCCTCTCGTGCGGGCGCCACGCACCCCCGGGGGCCCGCCGTCGGGCCTGCCGTGGCGACGGGACATTTATGACATAGGGCTACTCGCAAGTAGATGTCACAATTTGCCAAGGATTGCCTACGCGGCGTGTGAAGTGCGAGTCTTGCCGGATTTTACCGGGGCTTTACGCGCCGGTCAGCGGGGCTCGGCCGGGCAGTCCGGGCACGTGCCGAAGACCTCGACGGTGTGCGTTATGCCGGTGAAGCCGTGCTCGGCGGCGATCGCGTCCGCCCAGCGCTCCACGGCCGGTCCCTCGACCTCGATCGTCCGGCCGCAGTCGCGGCAGACCAGGTGGTGGTGGTGCTCCTCGGTGCGGCAGGCGCGGTAGACGGCCTCGCCCTCGTCGGTGCGCAGCACGTCGACCTCGCCGGCGTCGCTGAGCGCCTGCAGCGCCCGGTAGACGGTGGTCAGGCCGATCTTGGAGCCGTCGGCGCGCAGGTCGGCGTAGATGTCCTGCGCGCTGCGGAACCCTTCGCAGCCGGCCAGCACCTGCCGTACCGCGTCCCGGCGGGCCGTCGTCATCCCCCAAGCACCTCCGCCTCGGCATCCACGCGCGCCTCCGCGCCGGTTCCGGCGGGGACGGCGTCGCCCGCCGCGCCGGCGCGGGCGCGCCTGCGGCGCACCACCGAGCCCCCGGCGACCGCGGCCGCGAACGCCGCGAGCGCCAGCAGCACGATCGAGGGGCCTGGAGGCAGATCGTACTCGAAGGACCCGGCGAGGCCCGAAACGGCCGACAGCACCCCGATCCCCATCGCGGCCGCCATCGTCCCCCAGAAGCCGCGGGCGAGCTGCTGCGCCGCCGCGACCGGGACGATCATCAGCGCGCTGACCAGCAGCAGCCCGATCGCGCGCATCGAGATCACCACGGTGACGGCGGCGGTCGCGGCGATCAGCACGCTGAGGAACCGGACGGGCAGGCCCGCCGCGCGCGCCACCTCCTCGTCCTGGCACAGCAGGAACAGCTCGCGGCCGAACAGCGCGATGATCGCGAGGACGGCGGCGGCGAGCCCCGCGACCACGTACAGGTCGGCCGCCGTCACGCTGCTGATCGAGCCGAACAGGTAGGACTGCAGGGTCGCCGACCCCCCGCCGTTGGCGTTGGTGAGGATCACGCCGCCCGCGAGGCCGCCGTAGAACAGCAGCGCGAGCGCGACGTCCCCGCCGCTGCGGCTGCGGGCCCGCAGCAGCTCGATCGCCACCGCGCCGAGCACCGACACCGCCAGCGCGCCGAGCACGGGGGAGGCGCCGGTGAGCAGCCCCAGCCCGATGCCGGTCAGCGCGATGTGCCCGATGCCGTCGCCGAGCAGCGACAGCCTGCGCTGCACCATGAACGTGCCCACGGCCGGCGCGGTCAGCCCGATCAGCACCGCCATCACCAGGGCGACGCGCATGAAGTCGTACTGCAGCATCTCGCTCACGCGGTCCTCCCCAGGGTCTCGCGGGCCGCCTCGCGGACGACGCGGCCGTGGCCGAGTTCGATCGTGCGGGTGACGAGCGGTTCCACCGGGCCCAGCTCGTGCGCCACCAGGACCACCGTGCGCCCGGCTCCGGCCAGGTCGTGCAGGGCGGCGGCGAGCGCCGCCTGGTTGCGCGCGTCCACGCCGGCGGTCGGCTCGTCCAGCACGAGCACGTCGGGCTCGCCGGCGAGGGCGCGGGCGATCAGCACCCGCTGCTGCTGGCCGCCGGACAGCAGGTGCGCCGAGTCGCGGGCCCGCTCGGCGAGCCCGACGGTCCGCAGGGCGCGGTCGACGGCGGCGCGGTCGGCCGCCCGGCCGGCGCCGAGGGCGGGCAGCCAGCGCGACCGCCGCGCCACCCGCCCGGACGCCACGACCTCCCGGACGGTCGCCGGGACGCCGCCGCCGAGCGGGAGCCGCTGCGGGACGTACCCGATCCGGTGCCATCCGCGGAACCGGGCGGGCGGCTCGCCGTAGATCAGGGTCCGGCCGGCGGACAGCGGGACCAGCCCGAGCAGCGCCTTGACCAGCGTCGACTTTCCCGCGCCGTTCGGCCCGAGGATCGCCAGCACCTCGCCCGCCGCCACCCGCAGGTCGACGCCGGCGAGGATCTCGCGGCCGTCGCGGCGGACCGTCCCGCCGGCCATCGCGAACGGCGGCGGGGCCTGCTCGGGCGCGTCCTCCTCGCGCGTGTCCGAAGCGGGGCGGTTCATGAGCACTCCAGGGCGGGACGCAGGGTCCGCAGGTTCCGTTGCATGATCGTCATGTAGTCGTCGGACGAGCCGTCCCCGACGCCCTCCGCGGGGTCGAGCACGGCGGTCCGCACACCGGCCTCGCGGGCCAGCGCCTCGGCGGTCTTCGGGCTGACCAGCGTCTCGGTGAAGACCGTCGTCGCGCCGGTCGCCGAGATCGTCCGCGTCAGCTCGGCCAGCCGCCGGGGGGACGGCCCGCCGGACGGGTCGACCCCCGACACCGGGAGCTGCCGCAGCCCGTAGCGGTCCGCCAGGTAGCCGAACGCCGCGTGCGCGGTGATGATCTCCCGGCGCGCGCACGTCCGCAGGCCGTCCCGGAAGGCGCGGTCGAGGCGGGTCAGCTCGCCGGCGGCGGCCGCGGCGCGCCGCCGGTAGCCGGGCGCCCGGCCGGGGTCGGCGGCGGCCAGCCGGTCGCCGAGCGCGGTCGCGACGGCGGCCATGCGGCTCGGGTCGAGCCAGATGTGCGGGTCGTAGGGCGCCTCGCGGTGGCGGACGCCGTCGTGCGCCTCGTGGTCGTCGGTCTCGCCCGGCGGCGGCAGCGTCCGCACGAGCGAGGCGGCGTCCAGCGACCTGCCCCGGGCGTGCTCGGCCACGGCGTCGTCCACGGCGGGCTGGACGCCCCCGACGTAGACGGCGAGGTCGGCGTCCTCGATGTCGGCGACCTGCCGGGCCGTCAGCTCCAGGTCGTGCGGCTCGGTTCCGGGCCGGGTGAGCGTCCGGACGAAGACGTCGTCCCCGCCGACCCGCTCGGCCAGCCACGCCATCGGGTAGAACGACGCGACCACCGCGGTCTTGCCCGGCGGGACGCGGGCCTGCGCGCCGGCGCAGCCCGTCGTCCCCGCGGCGAGCCCGGCCAGTGCCAGGGCGGCCGCCGGGAGGGCGCGAAGGGAGCGGAGGCGGGACACACGGCGATTATGGACGAAGATGAAAACGGTTGTCAAAACCGTCCGATGCCGCGTCCCAGGGCGAAAGCGGTCAGGACCGCCAGCGCGACGATCCGCAGCAGCCGTCCCGAGCCGTCGAGCGCGGGCCAGTTGAGGTAGGCGAACCAGCCCAGCGCGGCGGCGAGCACCAGCAGCCCGGCCGCGGCGACCCAGCCCGTCCCGGCCATGCCGATCACCAGCAACACGAACACCGCGACGAGCAGGACCCACCGCGGCAGCCGGTGCAGGAACACCACTGGGGCCGCGCTCCGCCGCTCGATGGCGGCCCGCAGGCCGCCGGGACGCTCATCCTTCGTCTCCACGGGCCCCAACGTAACCGAGTGCGCTCCATCCTCGGGAGGGGGCGCCCGGCCCCGCGGCGCGCGACGCCGACCCGGAGACCGGACGCGGAGCGCCCGCTGCCAGGATGGACGGATGATCGCGATAACCCGGTACCGGGTCCCGGACGAGGAGGCCGCGGGCTTCGCCGAGCGGATGGACGCGGTGCTGGCGGCGCTGTCCGCGAGCCCCGGATTCCGCTCCGGACGCCTCGCCCGGACCGTCGACGACCCGGGTCTGTGGGCGCTCGTCACCGAGTGGGACGGCGCCGGGCACTACCGGCGGGCGCTCGGCGCCTACGAGATCCGGCTCCAGTTCATGCCGCTCGCCGTCATGGCCGTGGACGAGCCCGGCGCCTACGAGGTCGTCAGCTCGGCCGGGCCCGCCTGATTCAGGAGCGGGGCAACCGCAGGGCAAGAAGCGCCCCGGCCCGGTTTCGGCCGCGCCGACCATGGTCATCTTTGCCCCTGCACGATCACTCGGTCGCCGGGGGGAGATGCGATGCGCCACACCGTCCTGTCCAGTCTTCTCTCCGGGGCGGCGGCGGTCGCTCCCGTCCTCGCCGTCCTCGGGGCGGACGGCGCGCGGCTCGCGGCACGCCCCGCGGCCGCGCTGACCGGAGCGAGGCCCGCCGGTGCCGCGGGTCCGCGCGTCGTCGAGTACCGGGGGCTGCGCGTCCCCGTCCCGGCGGGCTGGCGGGTCCACCGGCTCGACGCCGACCCGGCCCGCTGCGTCCGCTACGACCGGCACGCCGTCTACCTGGGGCGGCCCGGGCCGCAGCCCGACTGCCCGGCCCGCGTCGTCGGCCGCACCGAGGCCCTGCACATCGAGCCCGCCGGAGACGGCCGCGGCGCCCGGACCGTCGTGCACGCCGACAGGCTCGCCGCCCTCACCATCGCGCCGAACGCCGAGCACGAGACGCGGCTCACCCTCCCCGAGGCCGGGGTCGCGATCACCGGCGTGTACGGGAAGGACCCGGGCCGGCTCCAGCGGGTGCTGCGCGGCGCCCGGCTCTCCGCGAAGTGGACCGCGGCGCCCCGCCCGCCCGCGGCCGCGCCGGAGCCGGACGTCCGCCGGGACGCCCCCGCCGCCGGCTCGCCGCGGGACGCCGCCCCGGACCGCCCCTGGGTGCGCGGCAAGGGATTCGACACGTGCACGGCGCCGTCGCTCGCGACGATGAAGGCGTGGCGGCCGTCCTTCAAGGTCACCAACATCTACATCGGCGGCGCGGCGCGGGGCTGCGCGCAGCCCAACCTCACCGCGTCCTGGGTGCGGCGGGTCCGCGCGATGGGGTACCGGATCACGCCCACCTACGTCGGCCTGCAGGCGCCGTGCGGCAGCCGCCCGCAGCGCTTCACCCGCAAGAACGCCGCCGCGCAGGGCGCGAAGGCCGCCGTGGACGCCGCGCGCAGGGCCGGCGCGCTCGGCATCCCGGAGGGCGCGCCGCTCTACTTCGACATGGAGGCGTACGACAGCGGGAAGAAGGCGTGCAAGGCCGCCGTCCTGCGGTTCGTCGACCGATGGGTGAAGCAGCTGGCGGACGAGGGCTACGTCCCGTGCCTCTACAGCAGCGCCAAGTCCGGCATCCGGGACGTCGGACGGGCCACCGGCATCAGCAAGCCCGCCTGCGTCTGGTTCGCCAACTGGAACGGGAGGGCCTCGGTCTACAAGGACCCGTACCTGCCGGACCGCTGGTGGTCCCCGCACCGCCGCATCAAGCAGTACCGGGGCGGCCACAAGGAGAAGCACGGCGGCGTCACGCTCACCATCGACAGCAACATCGTGGACGGACGTGTTCACTAGCGCCTTCCGCACCGCTCGTGTGCCCTAAGCTGGGGAATGCTCTCCGGCGCCGGCGACGACCGCGCCGGGGCTACCACCGGGGATCACACTCGCCGCCGCCCGCCGCTTCCGCGGGGTCCGGCGGCGCACTCACTGTCCCGCCGACCGCCAGCCGGATGGAGAAGATTAGATGGCACGCCGTTCCGATGTGCTGGACACGATCGTCAACCTCGCCAAGCGGCGGGGCCTGGTCTACCCGTCGAGCGAGATCTACGGCGGGCTCCGCGCCTCCTGGGACTACGGGCCGCTCGGCGTGGAGCTGAAGAACAACGTCAAGCGCCAGTGGTGGAAGTCCATGGTGCAGGGCCGCGAGGACATCGTCGGCCTCGACTCGTGCGTCATCCTGGCGCGCGAGGTCTGGGAGGCCAGCGGCCACGTCCAGGCGTTCGTCGACCCGCTCACCGAGTGCCAGTCCTGCCACAAGCGCTTCCGGGCCGACCACCTGGAGGAGGCCTACGAGGAGAAGCACGGCCGCCCGCCGGCGAACGGCCTGGCCGACATCAGCTGCCCGAACTGCGGCGTCAAGGGCTCCTTCACCGAGCCGAAGATGTTCAACGGGCTGCTCAAGACCTACCTCGGCCCGGTCGAGGACGAGTCCGGCCTCGCCTACCTGCGGCCGGAGACCGCGCAGGGCATCTTCATCAACTACCTGAACGTCCAGCAGTCCGCGCGCCGCAAGGTGCCGTTCGGCATCGGGCAGATCGGCAAGTCGTTCCGCAACGAGATCACGCCCGGCAACTTCATCTTCCGGACCCGCGAGTTCGAGCAGATGGAGATGGAGTTCTTCGTCAAGCCGGGCAGCGACGAGGAATGGCACCAGTACTGGATCGACGAGCGCATGCAGTGGTACGTCGACCTCGGCATCCGCAAGGAGAACCTGCGGCTCTACGAGCACCCGCAGGAGAAGCTGTCGCACTACTCCAAGCGCACCGTCGACGTGGAGTACCGGTTCGATTTCGTCGGCAGCGAGTGGGGCGAGCTTGAGGGCATCGCCAACCGCACCGACTTCGACCTGACGACGCACTCCAAGGCGTCCGGCGCCGACCTGTCGTTCTTCGACCAGGAGTCCGGCGAGCGGTACACCCCGTACGTGATCGAGCCCGCGGCGGGCGTCGACCGCTGCACGCTCACGTTCATGATGGACGCCTACGCCGAGGACGAGGCGCCCAACGCCAAGGGCAAGATGGAGAAGCGCACCGTCATGCGCCTCGACCGGCGGCTCGCTCCGGTCAAGGTCGCGGTGCTGCCGCTGTCGCGCAACGCCGACCTGTCGCCGAAGGCCCGCGACCTCGCCGCGGTGCTGCGCCGCAACTGGAACGTGGAGTTCGACGACGCGGGCGCCATCGGCCGCCGCTACCGCCGCCAGGACGAGATCGGCACGCCGTTCTGCGTCACCGTCGACTTCGACACCCTGGAGGACGAGGCCGTCACCGTCCGGGAGCGCGACTCGATGAGCCAGGAGCGCATCTCGATCAGCCAGGTGGAGGCGTTCCTCGCGGCGCAGCTCGTCGGCTGCTGACCTCGGGCCGTCCCGCGGACGAGACCGCTGCGGGCCGCCCCCGCGCACAGGGGGCGGCCCGCTTCTCATGGGAGCACGTGTTGGGAGCGTGTCCTTGGTGGGAGCGAATGTGGGAGCGGTTCTCTGGGAGCGTTCTTCCGATCAGTCCGTGACGTACAGGGCCTGGTCGAAGGTGCCGGAGCCGGCGTTGGTCTCGCCGCGCAGCGCGTAGGTGGCGCTGACGGTGGCGGTGCCCGGGCAGAAGAAGCTGCCGCCGGTCTTGCTGACGGTGGCGTTCTGCACGCCGACCTGGGCGTCGCTGCTGCTCGTGACGGGGCGCGCGGCGTTGTCGCCGTTGAAGCCGTTGGCGGTGAGGTTGCCGCCGTACACGCAGGTGATGCCGCCGAAGATGTTCACGGTGGCCTTGACGCTGAAGTTCCTGATCGTGACGGCCGCGTCGCGGCCGCCGGTGTGACCGGAGTCGTAGACGACGTCGCCGCCCGTCCAGGGCAGGTTCTGCGTCTGGATCGTCGAGCTGACGCTGCCGGAGCAGGGTCCGCCGCCGGTCCCGCTGAAGTTCGCGCTGTCGATGGTGAGGCCGGTGCCGTCGCTGTTGATGGAGCCGGTCATCGTCGACTCGCTGCAGGACCCGCTGCCGATCGACGTGGAGACCGTCGCGGTGCCGAGCAGGGAGGCCTGGACGTTGCCGGAGTAGGCGTCGGCCGTGGCCGAGCCCTTGCGGATGGTCGTGCCCGCGGCGTACGCGGGGGCGACCCCCGCGGCGAGGACGGCCAGTGCGGCGGTTCCGACGATCGCGGTCTGTCTGATACGTGCCACCGGATACTCCTCTGTCCGGTTCGGGGTGGGCATACGCGAAAGTAATTCGCGTTGAACCGCCCGGCAATGGATGGCGGCCGATCTCGATCTGGCCGGATCGGGACACCATCCAGTGTCTGCTGGTAAGGCCGTATGCGGCCGTGCGGGTAATGGCAATGTCACGCCGGGTAACTTGACGGCAATGGGCATCCGTGTTGCGGCCGGTGTAAAGGGAAGGACGTCTCCGGTCCGGAGAACGTGGGCTAGGTTGGCCTGGACGACCGGACGCACGGCGGGCCCCGGCGAGCAGGGAGGGCGGAATGCGCGACTCGCGGCATCCCCTCCTGCCCTGCGCCCGGCTGCTCGTCGTCGTGCTGGGCCTGCTCGGCTTCGCCGTCGGGCCGGTCGGCGCCGGAGCCCACGGCGGGACGTCCGCCACCGGGGCGATCTCCGGCGTCCGGACCGCGCCGGTCGCGAAGGCGCCCACCCGCACCCGGGCGTCCGCCAAGTCGCGCACGGCCCGGCACACGCACGCCGTCATCGCCGCCGTCGCCCGGCTCGCCGAATACCAGCCGTTCACCCCCATCATGGAGACGATCCGCGGCCTGCTCCTCGGCACCCCGATCGGCAACAGCGCCGCCATCGCCACC
>NZ_JBEORG010000057.1:0-34567 GCF_040302145.1 Spirillospora sp. NPDC127506
CGGGGCCGCACGGCGGGGCCACACGGCGGGGCCACACGGCGGGGCCACACGGCGGGGCCACACGGCGGGGCCACACGGCGGGGCCACACGGCGGGGCCACACGGCGGGTGCACCGACGCTCGGCTCCGCGGGCCGGGTGACATTCCGTCGCCCCATCGGTTACCGATGAGTAGACGGCGGCCGGCGGGGAAGTGCGCGGGGGAAGATCCACACTGTCCGGGGCCGTGCCCTAATGTGCCGAGTGCCCTGGCGGGATGCGGTTCGCGTGGCAGAATGTCACCCGCCGTGAAGCGCGGCGGTGTGCCGGAGGGAGGTGCGGCGGCGTGTCCGAAGCCGGTCGGCGCCGTCCGGGGCGCGCCCGTCCGGCCCTTGCCGCGCACCGGCTCGGCGCCAGGGCGACCGCGGCCCTCACCGCCGTCGCGCTGGGCGCGGCGGTGGCCGTGCCGGCGGCGATGATGTCCGGCGGGGAGCAGGTGAGCCGGCAGGCCGTCCGCGGCGCGTCCGCCGGGACGCTGGTCAACGCGCGCACCGACCAGATCCGCGGGCGCGAGTGGCACCTGAAGGCCCTGCGCGCCCAGAAGGCGTGGAAGTACTCCAAGGGGCGCGGCGTCACCGTCGCCGTCCTCGACACCGGCGTCGACGCGAACCACCCCGACCTCACCGGCCACGTGATCAGCGGCCCGGACCTCACCGGCGGCGTCCGCCGCCCCGGCACCCGCTACTGGGGCCTGCACGGGACGTCGATGGCCAGCATCATCTCGGGCCACGGCCACGGCCCCGGCCAGTCGCAGGGGATGCTGGGCGTCGCGCCGCTCAGCCACATCCTGTCCGTGCGCGTCACGCTGGAGAACGACGACCCGCTGCGGCGCGACGGGCAGCAGCAGAACGGCGCCGGCGAGCACGACGCCGTCGCCCAGGGCATCCGCTACGCGGTCGACCACGGCGCCGGCATCATCAACATGTCGCTCGGCGGCGGGCGCCAGTTCTACAACGGCACGGCGGCGCAGGAGAGCGCGATCAAGTACGCGCTGTCCAAGAACGTCGTGCTGATCGCGTCCGCGGGCAACGACGGTTCCGGCGCCAACCGCAAGAACTTCCCCGCCGCGTACCCGGGCGTGATCGCGGTCGGCGCCCTCGACCGCCGGCTGCGCCTGTGGAAGGACAGCAACCGCCGCTCCCACGCCGCCCTCTGCGCGCCCGGCGTGGACATCGTCAGCGCGGACGCCAGCAACGGCTACGTCGTCGGGACGGGCACGAGCGCGTCGTCGGCGATGGTCGCCGGGGTCGCCGCGCTCGTCCGGTCCCGCTACCCGAAGCTGACGCCGGCGGAGGTCAGGCAGGCGCTCATCCAGGGCTCCCCGGCCCGCCGCGGCCATCCGACCGGCTCGCCCACCTGCCGCGGGACGGTCGACGCGCTGCGCACCCTGTACGCCGCGCACGAGATCAACAAGACGTCCGCGGGGCCGGTGGAGACGCAGCCGCCCTCCCCGGCGCCGGCGCCGACCCCGGCCGCCGCGCTGCCCGAGCGCGACTCCGGCGTCCTGCTCCCGCTCGTCCTCGGCGGGGGCGGGCTGCTCGTCGTCCTCGGGCTCGTGCTCGGCTGGCGGCAGCGGCGCCGCCCGGAGGACGACACCGAGGAGACCGAGGACGTCCCCGAGTACGGCCTGCCGTCCGCTCCGGCGGTGCCGCGCGAACCCGCCGCGGTCGCGTCCGGCCCGCCCGCCGGGGAACCGGGCATGGCGCCGGTCAACGTGCCGCTGTGGCAGAACACGCAGGCGTATCAGGGGCCGCCCTTCGACCTTCCGCCCGCCGTCCCCGATGACGGCGCGCCGCCGGAATCCGAGCCTCCGGCCACGTC
Organism: Spirillospora sp. NPDC127506; assembly: GCF_040302145.1. NCBI lineage: Bacteria > Bacillati > Actinomycetota > Actinomycetes > Streptosporangiales > Thermomonosporaceae > Spirillospora > Spirillospora sp. NPDC127506. Next base: position 1,859 of record NZ_JBEORG010000057.1, read on the forward strand.
GCCCTGGGACGCGGGGACGTCCTCGTGGGGCTCCGACACCTCCGCGTGGGATTCCGACGCGGGCGCGTCCTCGTGGGATACGGAGGCGGGCGCCGAGCCCGACGCCCCCGAGGAGCCGCTGCCGCCGCCGATCGAGCCGAAGCAGCCGCCGATGGTGCCGCACGAGTTGCGCCCGTTCGTCCCCGGCGAGCACTCGTCCAACGGGACGAACGGTCACGGGTCCGGCAACGGGCACGATGTGCTCAACGGCCACGACCTGCTGAACGGCCATGGTGCGGGCAGCGGCCGCCACGCCGCCGACGTGGACGGCGCCGCCGCGGAGGACCCGCCGCCCCTCGATGACGACGACTGGGAGGCGTTCCGGCGCGGCGCCCTCGACCTCCCCGATCCGGGGACGACGGCCCCGCTCGCCCCGGAACCGCCCGCCGTACCTCCCATGGACGAGGCGGCCGCGGACGCGTTCCCGGCCGATGAGGAGCCGCCGCCCGGGCCCGTCCAGCCGGACGACCAGGCCGGCGACGACCCGCACGGACGGCGCTCGCGGCACGCCCGCCCGGCCGAGGACGAGGACTACCGGCCGCCCTGGTGGTGACCGCGCCCGCCGCCGCGGTACTCCGCCGGGCGTAGCGCGAGTGCCTCCGGCCAGACGATGCGGGCCCCCGTACCCGTCGCCGAGCATCGACGTATCCGCACACAGGAAGGGTCGATGAACCATGTTGACGACGTTGGCGACGCAGGCCGCGGCGATGCACCCCGGCGGCTGGCACGACGGGGACGCGCCCGCCTTCTGGCCGGTCTTCCCGATCACGTTCGGGCTGTTCTGGCTGGCCGTGCTGGGGGCGGCCTTCTATCTGATCCGCCGCAGGATGAACGCCACCGCCTCGGCGGCCGCGGCGGCGGCCGACCCGATGGCGAAGGCGCGCTCCGTCCTCGCCGAGCGGTTCGCCCGGGGCGAGATCGACGAGGAGGAGTACCTCATGCGCGTCTCCACCCTCCGCAACGGCGACTGACCGCGCCCGCGGCGCGGAATGAACCCGCTGAGAACTGACCACCGCCGCGAACCGGGCGGTGGTCAGTGCTGTGCCGGGGGCGGCCCGGCGTCCCCGGCGGAGGCCGGCCGGCGGGAGTCAGTCGGCGGCGGCCTCTTCGAAGATGCGGCCGATGCCGTCCGAATACTCCGGTGCCCGGGCGGCCGCGTCGGCGAAGCGGGTGAGCAGCCGGGCGAACTCGGCGCGCTCCTCCGCCGTCCAGCCGGCCATGAGGGCGTCCAAGTAGGCGCGGCGGGAGCGGTCGGAGACCCGTTTGACGCGCCGCCCGGCCTCGGTCAGCCCGAGGTTGGCGCGGCGTGCGTCGATGGGGGACGGGCGGCGCGACACCAGCCCGGCGTCGATCGCGTGGCCCACCAGCCGGCTCGCGGTGGACGGGTCGATCTCCAGCCGCTCCGCGACGGCGCCGACCGTCACCTCGCGCCGCCGCGCGGCGCACTCCGGCCTCTCGGCGGCGGCGGTGAGGGCGGCGACGGCGTTCACCACCATGAGGTTGGACAGCTGCAGCGGCCGTCCGTCCGGCCCGGCGGACGTCTGGGCGCGGATCCGCTTCATCAGGTCGGGCTTCGCCCACACGCGGCGCAGATGGAACAGCGCCGTCGCGATCTCGGTGAGGGCGGGGTCGCCCGGACCCTCGCGCGGCACCGGTGCGTCCGGCTCGGCGGGCCGTCCCGCGGCGGGGGTCTCCGTCGCCATGCAGGGTCTCCGTTCGCGTGTCGGGCGCCGGACGTTGCGAACTCCTCACTCTAACGCATGTAGTGTGCACATGTCTGGGACTCTCGGGACATGCGTTCGCGATGAGACACACGGTGCGAAAGAGCCGCAGGTGAAGCGGGATGTGATGCACTGAACCACCGGCCGCCGTTCCCCGGGAACCGCCGGAACTTGTCGGCCCGGACGCGTAGCATGGCACCCGCCCGAACCCGGACGAGCCGGGATCAGTAACCACAGAGGGGACCTGATGCGAGCGGCGAGCGCCCCCGACGGGCCCCGAGGTGACGGCCCCCCACAGGACGGAAGCATGGACGATGGCCGACCCCCGCGACCCCTGACCGAAGACGAGGGCGGTGCCGACGACGCCGCCTTCCCCGCCGGCCACCTCTCCGAGCGCGAACGGCGGATCCTCGCCTTCGAGCGGCAGTGGTGGAAGTACGCCGGAGCCAAGGAGCAGGCCATCCGCGAGCTGTTCGACATGTCGGCGACGCGGTACTACCAGCTCCTGAACATCCTGATCGATCGACCCGAGGCGCTCGAGTGCGATCCCATGCTCGTCAAGCGCCTCCGCCGGATGCGGTCACAGCGGCAGCGCAGCCGCGCCGCGCGCCGACTCGGCATCCGGCCGTGACCCCAGCACACTGGGGCACGTGACTTCTCCCCGCTCCGCGACGGCCGCCGGCGCCGGCGGCCTCGACGCCATCCGCAAGAACCCGGCCGGGGCCGTGCTCGGCTTCGACTTCGACGGCACGCTCGCGCCCATTGTGGACGATCCGGCCTCGGCCAGGGCCCATCCCGGCGCGGCCCCGGCCCTCGCCCGGCTGGCCCCGCTGGTCGGCTCGCTGGTGATCATCACGGGCCGTCCCGCCGCGACGGCCGTCGAGTACGGCGGCTTCGAGGGCATCGACGGGCTCGTCGTCCTCGGGCAGTACGGGCTCGAACGCTGGGAGTCGGGCGAGCTGACCGTGCCGGAGCCGCCGCCCGGCGTCGCCGAGGCCCGCGCGAAGCTGCCCGGCGTCCTCGCGGCCGCGGGCGCGCCGCCCGAGACGTACGTCGAGGACAAGGGGCAGGCGCTCGCCGTGCACACCCGGCGCTGCACCGAGCCGGAGGTCGCGCTCGAACGGCTGCGGAGCATCCTCGCCGCGCTCGCCGAGCGGACCGGGCTCACCGTGGAGCCGGGGCGGCTCGTCCTCGAACTGCGGCCGCCCGGCATGGACAAGGGGAGGGCGCTGCGCTCGTTCGTGGACGGCCTCGGCTTCCGTCCCTCCGCGGTGCTGTTCGCGGGGGACGACCTCGGCGACCTGGCCGCCTTCGACGCCGTCGAGGACCTGCGCGCGGAGGGGGTGCCGGGCGTGCTGGTGTGCAGCGGGTCCGCCGAGGTGACGGCGCTGGCCGAGCGGGCCGACCTGGTGGTCGACGGTCCGGACGGGGTGGTCGGCCTGATGGGCGAGCTGCTGGATTTCCCGCCCTGATCAGCGCCGTGTCGCCGGCCGAGTGAGCCGTGTTGTCGGCCGAGTGAGCCGTGTTGTCGGCCAAGTGACAAGAGTTCCGGATACGTTTATCGGATCTCGCGTGACTCTGGGGGTGCAGGTGGACCCGGAGTCCAATTGCGCCAAAATATGGTGAATTGCGGTAAGAGTGGTGCAGGGGGAGCCGCACGACATGGGGAGGCTTGATGGTGGAGACGGGTTCGGGAGCCCCGCGCCGTCCTGACGACATCAGGCATGCGCCCGCGCACGACCTCCCCAAGGCCACGCCCCGGGAGGGGACGCCCGTCCAGCCGGCGGGCGCGCCCATCCCGCCGGGCGCGCCGACGCGCCCGATCGTCCAGTCGCCCCCGTCCGGCGAGGCGCCCCCGCGCGTGTGGGGCACGCCCCCGGCGAGTGCCCCCGCCGGCCCCGGCGTGCCGCAACCCCCCGGACTCCCGCAGACCGTCCGCCTGCCTCGGCCCGGCACGCCCCCGGAGCAGACCGCCCCGCCGGCCGACCTGTCGCAGACGGGCGGCTGGCCGCGTATCGAAGCCCAGCCGGGCGGTGCTCCGCCATCGAGGGCGGCCGGCGCCGCACCGCCGCCCGACTTGCCGCAGCCGGGCGGCCGGCCTCGCGGTGAAGGCTCACCGCAGCCGGGCGGTTCCGCATCCGGGACGGCCGGCGAGGTGGAGGGCGCGGCGGCGGCCAACCGCTGGAGCGGGGTCGGTGGCTCGCCGTCCGCCGGACAGTCAGCCGGCTCGCCGCGTACCGGTGGAGGCACGCCGCCCGGCGGCGCGGAGTGGGCCGGGGTGCCCGAGGCGCAGGACGCCTACTCCGGACGCGAGGAGCGCTCGTCCACGACCGGGCCGATGGGCGTCCGGGAGACGAGCGGGGTGCAGGTCCGGCTCGGGTCGCTGGAGCAGGAGCGGGAACGGCGGGCGCGCCGCCGCGCGGGGCGCCGCAGCGGGCTCGTCGCGGCGGGGGTGCTCATCCTGGCCGGGCTGGTCACGATCGGGCTGATCCTGACGCCCGGCTCCGGAGACGACGACGGGACGGGCGCGGTGCCGGCCGGCGGCGAGCAGCGGCCGGGCGGGGACGCCGAGCTGCCGGACGCCGGTGCGCCGATCACGGTCGGCACGGCCGACGGGTCCAAATACAAGATCGCCACGGTGGGGGAGGGGGTCAGCGACGGCGTGGCGCCGACATCGCAGTCCGCGCCGCCGTCGGGGACGTCGTTCCCGTACATCGAGTACATCCTCAGCAACCCGTCCGGCAAGAAAGTCCTGCTCGACTTCCCCGGCGACGTGTTCGTCAAGCGGGACCTGGTCGTGCCGGACGCGCGGGGGCGGTGCATGCCGCAGGCCGGCGTCCCCGAGGACATGTGCACGCCGCCGACCAAGAGCCAGGTCGTGCGGCGCCTCGCGGGCGGCGAGCTGATCCCGGGGGACGGCGGCGACAAGTACATGCCGCCGGGCTCGGCCTTCCTGGTGCGCGCCACGGTGGACGTCCCCGTCGACCGCGACGTCAAGCGCTCCGACATGGGCCTGTACGTGTGGAAGCAGCTCTACATGGCCGACCAGCTCGCCAAGCAGGCGCCTTTCCCGAAGTGAACGCGAAACCGCCGCGGCTTTGATGCCGCGGCGGTTCCGGTCGGTGGGGCTCACTCGGCTTCGGGGTCGTCGGCGAGGATTCCGTAGAGGCGGCGGCGGGCGTCGTTGACGACGTCCAGCGCGCGCGCCTTCTGCGCCTCGCTGCCGACGGCCATCACCTGGTGGAGGGCGCCCATCAGCTGGCCGATGGCCTCGCGTCCGCGCAGGACGTTCTCGCCGGCGGCCTCGGTGACCTCGTCCCAGGGGGCGACGGTCTGCGCCGCCGCCTCTTCCCGGCCCGCGTCGGTGAGGGAGAACAGGCGCTTGCCGCTCTGCTCCTCGCTGCCGACCTTGCCCTCGTCCTCCAGCATCTGGAGGGTCGGGTAGACCGAGCCGGGGCTCGGGCGCCAGACCCCGCCGGTGCGGGCGTCCAGCTCCTGGATCATCTCGTAGCCGTGCATGGGGCGCTCGGCGAGCAGGGCGAGCAGCGCCGCGCGGACGTTGCCGCGCCGCGTCCGCCGTCCGCGTCCACCGCGCCCGCGGTGTCCGGGCCCGAACCCGGGACCACCGGGACCCCACGGGCCGAACGGGTCTCCGCGCCGGCCGCGGACCTCGGGCCTGCGGCCCCCACCACGCCTGGTCTTCATGTGCTCATGCATCGCAGTCTCCTAACTCTATTGATCGGTTGCGATGCATTAACGATATATCGGAATAGCTCGCGATGCAACACCAACCGTCCAAGCTTCTTGACCGGGCCCCGCGCGGGCCACCGGGGCACACGCGCACGCAGCGACCGGAGCCCTCCCTGGCTCGCGCTGTTTGGCCTGGTTATCCCCAGAGCAGCGTTCTGCTTCCGCGCATGGCGGGCGTGCTTGACCATGGGGGTAAGCGGGTCCGCCCCCGGGCGGGAGGGGCCTGCTTTTCAACACCGCGAGACGCTTCGGCACGGCGAGACGCGCCACCCCGCGAAGACCCGCGGCCTCCCCAAGGTGGGGCGCTGGTCCGTCCCCAGAGCAGCGGCGGGTGTCCGGTGGGGTGTCCGGTGGGGCGTTCGGGTGTGCCGGCGTGGGGTTAGAGAGTGACCTTGAGGTTGTCGAGGATGTCCTTGGTGGCGTTGCGGTCGTCGGTCTCCTTGACGCGGATCCACAGGCCGAACTTGCCGGACTTGTCCTTGAGACCGATCTCGGTCACCGAGGGCGTGCCGGTCTTGCACGCCGTGAAGCGGGTGATCGTCCCGTTGAGGGCGCCGTCCGGAGTGGTGTAGTTCTCCGGCGCGGCCTTCGTGCACTGCGGGTGGTTGGACGCGCTCGGCGGCGGGAGCTGGCCGGGGCGCACGTCCGTGGTCACGCCGATGAAGACGCCGGGACCATTGCCGTTGCCCAGGAACGCGGCCTTGTTCGGCGTCGCGCGCAGCACGGGCCGCGGCTGGGCGTCGTTCAGCCGGACCGTGGACGGCGTCCACGTCTGCTCCTGGTCCAGCGGCCACGCCTTCGGCACCGCCGTCTTGATCTTGCCGGCCTTGTCGGAGGCCGCGACGAAGTCCTTGGGGATCGCCGGCTTCTTCTTCCCCTCGTCGTCCTTGCCGTCGCCGCCGGAGAACAGCACGCCGAGCGTCAGCCCGCCGATCAGTGCCACGGCCAGCACCACCGCGGTGATGATCAGGGGCGTGACGAACTTCTTGGGCGGCCCCCCGCCGCCGGAGAGCCTGCCCATCAGGCCGCCCTGCCTGCCGCCCGGCCCTTGGGCCTGGCCTTGGACGGGGCCGGGGGGCGGGGGCTGGAAGCCCGTCGGCGGTGGCGGGCCGCCGTAGGGGCCCATCGGCTGCGCGGGGCCGCCGCCGCCCTGCGGAGGCGGCTGGGTCGGGAACACGGCGGTCTTGTTGTCCCCGCCCGGCGGCGGCGCCTGGTACGACACCGTGCGGTCGTTGTCGTTGTCCGGGGCCGTCGGGCCCTCGCCCTGCCGGAACGGCGCGGGGCGTCCGGCGGGGTCGTCCACGATCGTCGCCTGCCCGCCGCCCGGAACCGGAGGGCCTTGCGGGACGCGCATCTCGGAGGTGCGGACGTCGTCCTCGGCGGGCTGGTCGAGCCGCGTCCGCATCTCGGCCGGGGCACCGGCCTGCCCCGGCGCGCCGGCCTGTCCGGGACCGGGCGCCTGCTGCCCGGGACCGGGCGGCTGCTGGGCGGGGCCCGGCGCGGGCGGGCGCGCCTGGGAGCCGTCGCGGTAGAAGTCCTGGACGGTGGCGTCCGCGTCGATCCGCGGGGCCGGCGCGCCGGACACGGGGGTGGGCGCGGCCGGGGCCGTCGTCGGGCGCAGCGTGGACAGCGCCTCCGCGAACGCCTCCGCGGTCGGCCACCGCTTCTCCCGCTCCACCTCCAGTGCCCGCATGATCACCTGGTCGAAGGCGGGGGTCAGCCCCTCGCGCAGCTCGCTCGGCGGCGTCTTCACCGGCGCCGGGCCCGGGGCCCGCCCGGTCAGCATGTGGTAGGTCAGCGCGCCCAGCCCGTACACGTCGGCCCGGACGTCGAGCCCGCCGCCGAACCGCGCCTGCTCCGGCGACATGTACCCGGGCGTGCCGACCGGCAGCGTGAACGCCCCGGACGCGTGCGCCAGCGCCTTCGCCAGGCCCAGATCGGCGATGAGCAGCTTCTCGCCGCCGTCCCGCGTCGACTGGAACAGCACGTTGGACGGCTTGAGGTCGCGGTGGATCACCCCGAGGGTGTTGATCACCTCGACGCCGTGGGCGATCTGCTCCGCGAGCGCCACGACGTCGCTGACCGGAAGTGGCCGTTCCCGCATGCGGTCGGCCAGCGTCCCGCGGTCCGCGTACGACATGACGAAGTACGGGCGCCCGTCCGGGAGTTCTCCTATGTCGTGCACGCGGACGAGCCGCTCGGAGTCGGCGCGGCGCAGGATCCGGGCCTCCTCGAGGAACCGGTTGCGCACGTCCAGATCGTCCACCAGGTTGCTGTTCAGCACCTTGATGGCGACCTGTGACTCCAGGGCGTCGTCGTGCCCCAGCCACACAGAGGCGAACGCCCCCGAACCCAGGACGCGATCGATTCGGTAACGGCCTACAGCTGGTGGGAATGACACTCCCGTATCATCCCAGCAAACGGGGTGAGCCCGCGAACGAGCAATGAGGCGGCATGGCATTCGACGAGAGGACCGAGGAGCTGGCGGTGAAGGCCGCGCAGGGCGACCAGGGCGCCCTCAACGAGCTCCTCCGCAAGATCGAGCCGGACGTTCTCCGGCACACCTCCCGGTTCCTGCCCTGCCGGCAGGACGCCGAAGAGGCCTGCCAGGACGCGTTGCTCCAGGTCGCGCGGAACATCCACCGGTTCGAGGGCCGGTCGCGGTTCAGCACCTGGCTGCACGTCGTCGTCGCCAACTCGGCGCGCTCCACCTACCGGTCGCTGAAGCGGCGCTCGGTGGAGCAGGCGGGCGAGCTCCCCCAGCAGCGCCCCGACCCGCGCCGGACCAGCGTCATCGCCGGGTCGCGGGTCGACATCCTCGACGCCATGGAAGACCTGGAGGCCCGCAAGCCGGACCTCATCCAGGCCCTCGTCCTGCGGGACGTGTCGCAGCTGGAGTACGCGGAGATCGCCGAGCAGCTCAAGCTGCCGCTCGGCACGGTCAAGTCCCGCATCCACGAGGCGCGCAAGCAGGTCAGGCAGACGCTGGGCGAGTCCTACACCTGACCGCCGGCCGACCGGACGGCCCGTCAAAGGTCGGTAATCGCGCGGTAACGGTGCGTCTAGAATCGGTGCCGTGAACTGCGCGTCTGCAGCAGCATGCGGTGCATGCCATCAGGACCGGCCTCCCGCCACGACCGCCCGATCTTCGTTCTCGGCTGCGCCCGTTCCGGGACGACCCTGCTGCGGCTGATGCTCCACTCGCATCCGCGCATCGCACTGCCGACGGAGACCAAGTTCGTCCTCCCCGCCTATACGGCGCGGTGCGAATTCGGTGACCTCAGGGAGAGCAAGAACAGGCGCGCGCTCGCCGAGTGGATCACCGGCGACCGGTCGACCAAGTTCCGCGAGCTCGGCCTCGACGCCGGCGAGGTCGCCGAGGCGATCGCCGCCGGGCCGCCGACGATCGGCTCGGCGCTCGGCGCCGTGTTCCGCGCCTACGCGCGCCTGCACGGCAAGGCGCGCTGGGGCGACAAGCGCCCGAGCTACATCCGGTACGCCGGGCCGCTGCTGCGCATGTTCCCGGACGCGCAGTTCGTCCACCTCGTCCGGGACGGCCGGGACTGCGTCGCGTCCCTGCTGGAGATGCCCTGGTACGACGGCGACGTCCACCACGCCGTGTCGCTGTGGCGCGAGACGATCGACCAGGGCCGCCGGCTCGCCGCGCGGCTCGGCCCCGACACCTACTACGAGCTGCAGTACGAGCGGCTCGTCGCCGACCCCGCCGACGAGCTGACCCGGCTCTGCGGCTTCCTCGGCGAGGACTTCGACCCCGCGATGACGCACCCCGAGGGCCTCGCGCGGCAGACCGTCCCGTCCCGCAAGCGGTGGCACGGCCGGACGCACGACGCCGTCACCACCAACCGCATCGGCTCCTGGGCGGAGCGGCTCGACCCGTGGGAGATCAGCCTGGCGGAGGCCGCGTTCGGCGAACGGCTCGCCGAATACGGGTACGAGCCGAGCGGGCTGCCGCGGCCGTCCGCGTCGCAGCTCGCCCACTTCACCCGCGTCAGCGCGCACCGCCGCATGGCGCAGAGCAAGGACGCGCTGCGCGAACGCTGGAAGCAGCGGCACGAACCGAACCCGGTCGACTGCCGCCTGGTCGCCGAACCCTCCGCCAGCACCGCCTGAAGCCCGCGGCGTGCCGCCCTCCTTGCCCGGAGAGGGCGGCACGCCGCATCTTCATGCGGCGCCGTCGCGGGCGGACGCTCCCCGCGCGGCCGGGCCGACCCGTCCGGCCGGCCGGCCGGCGCCCGGTCAGTCGAGCGCGGCGAGCTGCCCGGCGAACCAGCGTTGCGGAGGCAGCGCCGTGGCGGCGGCGGCGAGCCGGGCGCAGCGCTCGGCCCGCTCCGTGCGCGGCATCAGCAGCGCCTGGTGCAGCGTCTCCGCCGTCTGCGTCACGTCGAACGGGTTCACCATCAGCGCGTCCTCGGACAGCTCCGACGCCGCGCCGGCCTCCCGCGACAGGACGAGCGCGCACCCCTGCTCCGACAGGACGGGCCCCTCCTTCGCGACGAGGTTCATGCCGTCCCGGATCGGATTGACCAGCAGGACGTCCGCCAGGCCGTAGGCGGCGAGCGACCGCGGATAGTCGTCGTTCACCTGCAGGATCAGCGGCTCCCAGTCCGGGCCGCCGAACTCGTCGGTGATCTGCTCGGCCATCCGTTGGACGGCCGCGGTGTACTCGCGGTACTCGGGCAGGTCGTAGCGGGACGGGTAGGCGAACGCCAGGTGCACCACGCGTCCGCGCCACTCCGGATGGTTGGTGAGCATCTCGCGGTAGGCGGCGAGACCGCGCACGATGTTCTTCGACAGCTCCGTCCGGTCGATCCGCACGATGAGCCGGCGGTCGCCCACCTGCTCCCTCAGCGCGCGCGCCCGGTCGACGACGTCCTGCTGGGAGGCGCGCTTGCGCAACGCCGCTTCGTCGACGCCGAGGCCGTGGACGCCCACGTGCGTGGTGTGCCCTCCGCAGGTGACGGTCCGGGCCGCCCGGTCGACGCGTGCGCCGGGCACGAGTTCGCAGCAGTCGAGGAAGGCCGAAGCCCACCGCTCGGTGAGGAACCCCGCGTGGTCGGCGCCGAGTATCCCGCGGAGGACCTGGACCCCGATGTCGTCAGGCAGCAGCCTGTAGTACTCGGGCGGAGCCCAAGGCGTGTGGGAGAAGTGCACGATCTTCAGGTCGGGACGCCGATCCCGGAGCATCTGCGGAGCGAGCGACAGGTGGTAGTCCTGGATCGCGGTCTTCGCTCCCTGGGAGGCGTCTCGCGCCAGGGCGTCCGCGAACGCCGCGTTGTACGCCTCATAGGACTGCCAGTCGCGCCGTGCGCGCGCATCGAAATGCGGGCTGCGCGGAGTGTCGTACAGCAGATGGTGGACGAACCACAGCGTCGAGTTGGCCACCGCGTTGTAGGCACGGTCGAACGTGGCGGGCGGGATGTCGAGCATCCGCACCGCCGCGCCCCCGGTGTCGTATCCCGCCTGGTCTATGCGGCCGTCCGGTGAACGGCGTGCGGCCGTCCGGTCGGCCTCGTTGAGGCTGGCGCACACCCACAGCACGTCCGGGTCTTCGCCGGACGGCGCGGAGCCTTGGCCGGACGGCGGCGGCGTGCCCGCGGGCTCCAGCGGACGCGGCGGTCCGGGGTCGCGCGGGGCGCCGGTGACGGCGGCCAGGCCCGATACCAGCCCGCCTCCGCCGCGCCGCATGGCGAGCTCCCCGTCCTCCGATAGCGAGAACGACACCGGGCCGCGGTTGGATGCCACCAGCACTTGGCTCATACCGGAAGGGTCTCAGTTGCGACCGGGGCGCTCCACAGTGACCCGCGTGGTTTCCGCCACGGCCGGACCCCCTGGATTAGCGCGGCGCGCCGAGGGTAGACGGGCGGAATGAGCAGGTCCGAGACGAGGAAGACCGTGCTCGTCGCCGGTGCGGCCAACCTCATCCTCGCGATCACCAAGCTGATCGCCGGCCTGCTGGCCGGGTCCAGCGCGATGCTCGCGGAAGGCGCCCACTCGATCGCCGACACCCTCAACCAGAGCTTCCTGTTCGCCTCGCTGCGGCGCAGCGAACGTCCCCCCGACAAGCGCCACCCCTTCGGATACGGCAACGAGCGGTACGTCTGGTCGCTGCTCGCCGCGTTCGGGATCTTCATCGCCGGAGCCGGGTTCTCGATCTTCGAGGGGATCCTGACCATGACCGGCCACGGCGGCACCGGCACGGCGGTCTGGCTCGCCTACGCCGTGCTCGCCCTCGCCGCCGTCCTGGAGGGGGCGTCCTTGATCCGCGCCTTCCACCAGGCGCGCATGGAGACCCGCGAATCGGACCACGAACTGGTCGAACACGTCCGCCGGTCGCCCGACCTGACGTTCAAGACCGCGCTGTTCGAGGACAGCGCCGCGATGATCGGGATCGCGCTCGCCGCCGGCGGGCTGGTGCTCCGGCAGATCACCGGGTCGGAGTTCTGGGACGGGCTCGCGTCCGTCCTCATCGGGGTGCTGCTCGCCGGGCTGGCGCTGCTGATCGGGCGGGAGAGCACCGTCCTGCTCATCGGGCGGGCGGCCGACCCGGAGGCGCAGCGCGAGATCCGCGCGGAGATCCTCGGCGCGCCCGGCGTGACCGGCGTGGACGAGCTGCTCACCATGCACTTCGGGCCCGAGCAGCTGCTCGTCGCCGCCAAGGTCCACTTCTCCGACGCCATCAGCGCCGACCAGGCCGAGGACGTCGCGGGGGAGATCGACCGGCGGCTCCGGGAGCGGCTCCCCATCGTCCGGCACGTGTTCCTCGACCCGACCCAGCGCTCCGTGCGCAAGGAGTCGCCCGCGTGATCAAGACCTCGGCCGGGTAATGTCTCACTCGGTGGACCTACCTGTCTGGCATCCGGTCAGTTCATGTAAAGTCACGCATACGAGCCAAAGCGCTCGTAGTCGAACAACTGAATACCGCTCATCCAGAGGGGTGGAGGGACCGGCCCTGTGAAGCCCCGGCAACCACCCGGCTGAGGCGCGCTCGCGATCCTGCGAGGCCGGCCGGGAGATGGTGCCAACTCCGGCCTGCGACCAAGGTGGCGCAGGAAAGATGGGGAGAAAGGCCTCGCTTTCATGGCACTCACGCCTGCCACAGACCTCGGACCGGCTACCGCCCTCGTCTGCCGCGAATGCGGCTCCACCCGCGACCTCGGGCCCTTCTACGCCTGCGAGGAGTGTTTCGGCCCCCTGGAGATCGCCTACGACTTCGGGGGCGTCACCAGGGAGTCCATCGAGTCCGGGCCGCGCAACATCTGGCGGTACCGGGGGCTGCTGCCCGTCCCGTCCAACGTCGCGGACACGCCCAACACCGAGCCCGGCCTGACCCGCCTCGTCCGCGCCGACAACCTCGCGGAGAGCCTCGGGCTGCAGAGCCTGTGGGTGAAGGACGACAGCGGCAACCCGACCCACTCGTTCAAGGACCGCGTCGTCGCCGTCGCGCTCGCCGCCGCCCGCGAACTCGGCTTCAAGGTGCTGGCCTGCCCGTCCACCGGCAACCTCGCCAACGCGGTCGCCGCCGCCGCGGCCCGCGCCGGGATCCGCAGCGCCGTGTTCGTCCCGTCGAACCTCGAAGCCCAGAAGATCATCACGACGGCCGTGTACGGCGGGACGTTCGTGACCGTCGACGGCAACTACGACGACGTCAACCGGCTCGCCTCCGAGATCGCCGGCGAGCAGGACGACTGGGCGTTCGTGAACGTCAACGTCCGCCCCTACTACGCGGAGGGCTCCAAGACGCTCGGCTACGAGATCGCCGAGCAGCTCGGCTGGCGGCTCCCGGACCAGATCGTCGTCCCGGTCGCGTCCGGCTCCCAGCTCACCAAGATCGACAAGGCGTTCCAGGAGCTGATCAAGCTCGGCCTGGTCGAGGACCGGCCGTACCGCGTGTTCGGCGCCCAGGCCGCCGGCTGCGGCCCGGTCGCCGCCGCGTTCAAGGCCGGGCACGACGTGGTCCGCCCGGTGAAGCCCGACACGATCGCCAAGTCCCTCGCCATCGGCAACCCCGCCGACGGCCCCTACGTCCTGGACATCGCCCGCCGCACGAACGGCGCCGTCGAGGACGTCACCGACGCCGAGGTCGTCGAGGGCATCCGCCTCCTCGCCCGGACCGAGGGGATCTTCGGCGAGACCGCCGGCGGCGTCACCGTCGCCACCCTCCGCAAGCTGATCGGCGCGGGCACCCTCGACCCGTCCGCCGAGACCGTGATCATCAACTCCGGGGACGGCCTGAAGACCCTGGACGCCGTCTCCCCGGTCGTCGCACCGTCCGCGAACATCGTCCCGTCCCTGGAGGCGTTCCGCGCCGCCGGCCTCGCCTGAGAAAAGGAGCATCCATGAGCGTTTCCGTGCGCATCCCGACGATCCTGCGGACCTACACCGGCGGCGAGTCCGAGGTGAAGGCCGAGGGCGCCACCCTGCGCGCCGTCGTCGCCGACCTGGAGACGAACTACAGCGGCATCTCCGCCCGCATCCTGGACGACGCGGGCAAGATCCGCCGCTTCGTGAACGTCTACGTCGGCGACGAGGACGTCCGCTTCGCCGACGGCCTCGACACCCCCACCCCTGACGGCGCCCAGATCTCCATCATCCCCGCCGTCGCCGGCGGCTGACGCCCGCGGTGGCCCGGCCGACCCGCGGCCGGGCCACCGACGCACCGTCCCGAACGCCGTCCCCGCCATTTCACTCATCCGGAACCGCTGATTCCGCACGGCGACTCATTGTCAGGCCGCCCCCCTTCGGGAATCATTGCGGTCGATCCCGTAACAGTCGTCGACGCTACCGGCAATAAGCATGGGGTTACGGGCGCGGACTGCCGGAGGAGGGCGAGATGGGTGCTCCCGGGGACTGGGCGCTCGGCTGGCTCCTTGTGTGGGGCGTGGCCGTCGGATTTCTGTGGCTCCCGCGTCGGTACAGCTCATGGGTGGTGCGCATAGCGGGAACGAGCTTTGTCCGTGCCGGCCTCCTCACGCTGGCGGTGCACCTGGTGGGTGCTCTGCTGTTCATTTCCGCGACATTTCTCATCGACGACCTGCTCGTGACGGATTCCCCGACGTGGCCTGCCGCCGTCCTGTTCGTGCTGGCGGGCATGGTCTATTCACCGTTCGTGGGCATGGGGTTGCACGTACGGAACCTGGACCCGGTCGGGGACATCCGGCTAGCCCTCAAAGAAGCCGGTGCGACGCTCGGGCAGGAACGGGCGGTTGCCTGGACGGGCGGACTGCTGGCGTTCTTCGGGATGACGGCCATTTTTCTCGCCACGCTGGCCCTTTTCGGATGACTGACGCCGCCGACATCGGCCCCACCGCGGACAATCTCCGCGAAGCCGGTGGACAGCGTGACGATTGAAGGGCGCGCATGGTGCGAGTCGCCCGCAACTCCGTCCTGACCACCGGCCGGCTCGCCACGCCGCTCGCTCGATGGCCGTCTGTGCGCTCCCTGCATCGTCGGCGACGGGGAGGTCGTTGAGCGGCTCGCGTTGATGACGCGCTGGGCTCCTCTTACCTTTGATTGTGGGACGTCCGGAACAGACCGTCGCTCGGCGCCCCAAGCCGGTGCACGTGTTCGCGATCGTTGCGCGGATGGATGCGGACGATCACGCACCGTGGGGTGCGGCGACACGCCTGCGAGGTTCCCGGAGTGGTTTCGCCGCAGGTGGGAAGGGGTCTGGGCAGGTAGGCGACGCTTCCGCCGGCGAGGATGTGTGGCGCTTGCACTCGGCAGGGTGGAGTGACCAAGAGGAGTAGCGCACTCTCGCTGACCTGCGAACGGACGGCTCCACCATGCACGGACGGGGCTGTCCGTTCCGTGATTGTTCCGCGCTTGGCGATCTGGTTCGATGACCGTGCGGGATTGGGCGCGTGTGGTGAGGTGGGTTGGGATGAACGAGCGTGCGGTCATCCTGAATGAGTTGGCGCAAGGGATGGCCCCGATTGCCCAGGGTGTCGAGTGGTTCGAGGGACTGAACGACACTGAGCAGTTCGACGCCTTGCGCGATCTCGCGGCCTTCTGCGTTCAGGCGCGCGCCACCGCTGAGGACGGGCCGGAGAGCATCCGCAGAGCCGGAATCCGCCCCACCCACACTCCGGCCGTGCTGATCACGCGCGGGCGTATCGGGGAGCAACTAGCAAAGATCATCAACTTGCGGCAGGACGAGCGGGTTAAGGCGTTCCGCCTTCTGGTGGCGCTCCTTGGCGTTGCTGACGAGCGGCGGCGTGAGCACTGTTGCATCGAGCGGTGCGCCCATGCTTGGCACCACCTCCAGGCCTGATCCCGCAGGTGCCTTGGCCAGCGGCGGAGCCGCTGTTCTTCCCCCACCTTCCTCCCCCGGCCCCGACGAGACCTGTACCTAGCGACGGACAGGTTCCGTCAAGGGTGGCCGTAGGCCATCACGTAGTGACGCCGGAGGCGCCCTTGACGGGTTCTGGCCGTCGCCATCCTCGACAGATCGGGGTCGGGGGGAGCCCCGCGGATTTCCACCTCAACTTGCAACGTCCCTGTACCGGGGATGACTTGTGCCTGTACCCGGTGCACCTATGACCGGCGGCGGCGCGGCCCCCGTGGCGGCCGGACGGGGCGGGGCCGGCGGGCGCGTCGCGATGCGCGGCCCGGCGCGGCCGCCCGGTGACCGGCGCCCACGCCGCACGCTCCGGGCGGCCAGGCGCGGGGCCGCGCCAGCGGCCTGAGCGCCGCCGCCCCTTGATCCAAAACAGCCGAACTCGGCAAGCTGAAGAGTCCCCCGCCAGGTGCAGTAAGTACCCACCTCATCCACTGAGTTCGCGCTACGCTTGAGCAGCGTGCTGCACGGTCGGTTCTAGGTTTTGGAGATTTATTTGGAAACTCGGATCATCTCTCAAGTTGAGGCACTCAAGCTAGTAGCTAGAGATGAGTCACATTTCTGGGACGTCAAGAGTCTTCGAGCAGATGGAAAAGTGATTCAGAAGATTGCTTGCGCTCTCGCGAACGCAGAGGGTGGGGAGTTTGCTGTAGGCATTGAAGATGAGAAGGTGGCCTCGGGGCTGGCCCGTTGGAAGGGATTTCCTTCACAGGAAGCTGCTAACTGGATTCAGAGTTCGCTGGTCCGAGACATTTCCCCCCCTGTGCCCTATGAAATCGAGTTCCTGCAGGTGGAAGGGCACATGGAACAGGGCATTGTTTGTCTTGTGTCTATCCAGAAAAGTCCAGATGTGCACAAGTCTAGCAATCAAGCTGTCTATCAACGACGCGGAGCGCAAACGCTTGAACTGAAAGGCACGGCTATTGCGGATCTAACTCTATCCAAGGGCGCCAAGTCTTATGAAGATCAACTCTTGGAAGACTATGATCTTGAAGAGCTATGTGAAGAGGAGGAGTTGATCTTCTTTTTGGAGACCTATACGCCATCGTCTTCGCCTGAAAGGTTCTTGCGTCGCCAGCGACTAGTAAATCGAAAGTCGGATGAAGCAACGGTCGGCGCTGCGATCCTGTTTGCCGCAGAGCCGTCGGCTGTAGTCCCTAAACGCTGTGCAGTTAAGATCGCGCGTTATGAAACCTCTGAATGGACTCCACAACGAAAGCACCTGAAGGGAACACCTGTAACTATTGATGGGTGTGCTCGTGAGCTAATCGATCGTACGCTTGAGGAGGTGCGGCACATGATCCAAGAGCACACCATCCTTCAGCCTGATGGGACGCTTTCTCCCATGCGTTACCCACCCGAGGCACTCAAGGAGATCATCGTCAATGCGGTGATCCATCGAGACTATAATATTTCCGACGATATTCTTATCCTAATCTTCGATAATCGTGTCGAAGTGAGAAGTCCTGGGCGTTTGCCGGGTCATATTACCCAAGAGAATATTCGCGAGGATAGGTTCGCCAGAAATCCAACAATCGTTAGATTGTTGAACAAGTATCCCGATGCTCCAAATAAAGACATTGGCGAAGGTTTGGATACTGTGTTCAATGCCATGAAGGCCGCGCGCCTGAAGGAGCCGCGCCTTCGCGTGGAAGACAATGCTTTCGTGGTAGTTCTTGAACATTCACCCTTGGCTCGCCCGGAAGAAATAGTCCTTGAGTACCTTCGAAATCACGACGAGATCACCAATAAGATCGGTCGCGCTTTGACGGGAATCGAATCAGAGAACGCCATGAAAAAAGTCTTTTATAAGCTTAGAGATAGTGGCAAAATTGAGCCGGTTCCTGGGCGAAGTAACTTCAAGGCGGCATGGCGTCTGGTGAGTGAAAAGTAGGATGCGCGGTGGATGAGCGTGGACTGAGCACGTTCTATATGGCCTGGTCGACATCGTTCTTCGTCGTCTTTGATACCCATGAGCGAAGGACGGTCTGATAGCTGCTGTCTCGGGGCCGTAGTGTGTAGGGCATGATCCGTGCGGTTGTGTTTGATGTTGGGGAGTGTCTGGTTGATGAGTCTCGGGAGTATGGGACGTGGGCTGACTGGTTGGGGGTGCCTCGGCATACGTTCTCTGCGATGTTCGGGGCTGTGATCGCTCGGGGGTTGGACTACCGGGAGACGTTCCAGGTGTTCGCGCCCGGGTTTGATCTGACGCAGCAGCGGCAGGAGCGGGCCGAGGTGGGGCGGCCGGAGACGTTCGGGGAAGAGGACTTGTACCCGGATGCGCGTCCGACGCTGGCCAAGCTGCGGGGAGATGGGCTGTGGGTCGGGATCGCGGGGAATCAGACGGTGCGGGCCGGCGGGATCCTGCGGTCGCTGGATCTGCCCAGCGACATGATCGCGACGTCGGATGACTGGGGTGTGTCCAAGCCTGATCCGGGGTTCTTCCGGTGCGTGGTCGAGGCTGCGCCGTGTGAGGCCGACCAGGTGCTGTATGTGGGTGACCGGTTGGACAACGACATCATGCCCGCGGCGCAGATGGGGTTGCGGACGGCGCTGATCCGGCGGGGGCCGTGGGGGATCATTCAGCAGGACGACCCGGAAGCCGACCGCGTTCCGACGATGCGGATTGATTCGCTGGCCGAGCTTCCGGGCCGTATCGCTGAGTTCAACGCTGGAGCGCGCTGAGGGTGGTCTGCCAGCTGTAGAGGCGGTCGTCCAGGCGGCGGACGCATTCGGTGTCGGCCCAGGGCTGGAGGGCGCGGCGGACGTCGTGCACGCGGTCCATGCCGGTGGCGTACCAGGTGACGGCGAGTTGGTCGAGGGCCTGCTCGGCGTAGGAGCATGCGGCTTCGGGGTCGCGCTGGGCGACTTCGACGGCGGCCAGGTCGCCGAGGATGACGGCGCGCTGTTTGGCGTTGGTGTCGCCGATGGCCTTCAGGACGCCGAGGAGTGTGGCCTTGGCCTGGGCGGGCTGCCCGGCCTTGAGCTGGGTGTCGCCCTTGAATGAGGCGAGGCTGATGGGCGAGAACCAGTTGAACCAGTCGGGGGCGGGCTGCCCGGTGCTCTCGGAGAGCAGGTGTTCGGCGTGGTTGATCAAGCGCAAGGCTTCGCGGGGGTGTCCGCAGCGGGTTTCGCACTCGGCCTCGACGGCGTCCAGCCATGCCAGGAATTCGGCGGGGGCGGTGCCGCGTCGGGCGTAGGTGCGGGCGGCGCGCATGCGTTCGGCTGCCTCGTCGCGTCGGCCATCCCATCCGGGGATGAACGCGGCGTGCGCCAGGATGGCCGCTCCCAGCAGCGGGTCGTTGGCTTCGCCGGCGGCCTGGAGGGCGCGGACGTAGGAGGCGTCGGCGTCGTCGGGCTGGCGCAGGTCGAAGAACTCGATGCGGCCGACCAGGAGCAGGGACTCGGCGAGCGCGGTGGCCAGGATGGTGCGCGGGACACCGGTCGTCTCGGCCAGGAGCTGCGTGCCGAGTTTGGTGTGCTCGACCACCGTCGGGTGGAGCTGGGCGGGCTGAACGGAGAAGTAGAGGCGCCGCAACGCACCGTTGATCGCGGAGAAGTCGGCCCCGACCGTGGGCGGCTGAACGGCGGCGTTGGCCTTGGGAAGTGGCAGCGTGGCGCCGGTTCCCTGGGCGGGGACGGCGGACGCGTTGGGGTTGGGCCGTGAGGGCGCCGGCGTGTCCGGGGTCTCCCACGGCGGGGTGAAGCCGAGTTCTTCGACGGGCAGTTGCAGCACGTGGACCAGCAGGCGCTGGTGGTCGGCGCGCGGCCACGGCGGGGACGCGGACTCCCAACGGCGGATTTGGCGGGCGCTGATCTGCATGTTCCCCAGGCCCAGCAGCGGGGCGGCTGCCGTCATGGCGTCGGCCAGTGCCTGCTGGGATGCGTACCCGGCGTGCTGCCGGGCTGCTTTGAGACGGGTGTTGCCTGCCGGACGTGGCATCGTCGTTCCCTCCGCTGTGAGTCCTCTACGGGTCCGACTTTAGCCCCCATAGGGGCACTGAGCGGACGCTGTGACATGTCTAACTCTATCCAGCGTCCTTTAAACGTCCTCATAGAGACCTATGGACGGCCTTCGATAGGACGTCGTGCCGCGAGAGTCTTGCCTCCATGCGAGACGAGCAAGCGAGCAACGGGTGCAGGAACTGCAGCGGTCGCGGGTGGAAGTTCGCCCACTCGCGGCGGGCGGTCCTGGTCGGAGCGCCGAATGGTTCCGGACCGGAGGTTGAGCGGGTGCCGTGTCGTTGGTGTGCGCCCTCGCGTAAGACGCGGGCGGCGTAGTCCAAGAAGCTGCGGGGCCGGTGGGCGTCACGGCGGCTGGAGCGCGGGTTGGGGGTCCCCCCGGACCTGACCGCGCTCGGGGTGATGGGTCTCCTCGTCGTCGCTCGTCCTACCGGCCCCGCCTTCCCTTCTCTGGGAGTGGGTGACCCCCTGTGGGAGAGTCGGTGAAGCCGCGAACGCCGGACAGTGCATGGCGTCCGGCGGCGTTGGCGCTGGTGGAGGCGTTGACCGGGCATGGCCTGGTGGCGCAGGTGTGGGGCCATGGTGCCGTCCGGGCGCGCAACCCGGCCGGTGAGCCCGACGGCGATGACCCGCGCGGGCAGATGTTGGCGCCGGGACTACAGCAAGAGGTGCTGTGCCGTCGCCGGGACGGTGAGTTGTGGTGGTGGTGGGTGTGGTCGGGACCGTCCCGCAAGTCCCCGCCGGAACTGGAGCCGTTGTGCCCGGTGACGGAAACGGCCACGGCAGCCGACCGGATCGCACGCGTTCTGGCCGTCCCCTTCGCCGGCACGCCCAGCTCGCCGGGTGGGTGCGGGTGATGGGGGTGTCGTGGGTGTCGGCGGCCGAGAAGCGGAATCGGCCGGTAACGGCGGCGATCGAACGGGAGTTCTCCGGAGTGGTCGCCTGGTACGGGCACGCGACCAGGGCATGGTGGGCGATGGTTCCTGTCCGCCGTGACATGCGGCTTGTGGAGGCGCTCAGCCCACGGGAGTTGCGGGAGGCGATCGTGAACGCGCAGGGGTGGCCGTGGCCGAAATGACCGGCGACGACGCGCACAAGATCGGGCACTCGGGCATCGGACCTGAGTGCCCGATCTCGTGCCTGGGGGTGCGGACGGTCGGTGATCTGCTCGGCCTGCTGGTGGAGGCGGGACGGACATCGGGGCTGGATGCGGTGTTCCCCGCGGCTGTGGCTGCGGCCGACCGTCACCATGAACACGCCGATGGCCGTGTCGGGTTGGCGTGCCCGGTGGCGTGCTTGGGGCTGTCGAAACAGGTGATGACGACGCTGCGCAATGATCGGCGCTGGCGGGTCAAGACGGTGGGGCAACTGCTGGGCCTGCTGCGGTCGGGTGACCTGGGCAAGGTGCCGCAGATGGGCCCTCGGCGGGTGGGTGAAGTGCGCGTGGCGCTGCTGGCGGCGGGTTTCACGGTCCCGGCCGACCTGTGAGGCGTCCGGGCTGCTCGGTGTCCTGGCGCGGGGAAGAGCAGGGCGTTACAGTGCCCTGAGATGCGCTTATGCGGTCAAGTGTCACAGTAGTCAGGTGGTTGATATGTCGAGCTTGGAGTTCGAGCCCCCGAAGTACGCGCGGGTCGTGTTGGAGATCCGGCGGCGGATCGAGAACGGGGACTACCCGCCGGGCTCGATGCTGCCTTCGGAATCACAGCTCGTCCGGGACTTCGCGGTCGGGCGCACCACGGTGGTGCGGGCGTTGCAGATGCTCCAGCAGGACGGATGGATCACCCGTGAGCACGGGCGCGGCTCGTTCGTGAAAGGCCGCCCGGCCTCGGATGTGCGGGCGAGTCGGCGGGGCCTGACACTGCTGGACCGTCCCGAGACACAACCGGGCGTGCAGCTCGTGGACGTCGGCCAGGTTGATGCTCCCCCCGAGGTGGCTTCGCTGCTGGACCTGGACGGCGGCGGGGTGCGGGTGTTGGCGCGGCGGTCGCTGACGATCCGCGACGAGATCGCCTCGGATCTGATGACGTGCTGGTTCCCGCTGGAACTGGTGTACGGCACCGACCTGGACAAGGACGCGGCGTTGCCGGTCGGGCTGCGGGATCACCTGCGGTCGGTCAAGGGCCTGCGCATCGATCACATCTCCGAACGGCTGACCGCGCGGCTTCCCGCCGGCGACGAGGCCGAGGTGTTGCAGATCAGCCAGTCCGACCCGGTCATGGTGATGCTCGCGGGCATGCATGACGCCAATGACGTGGTGCGGTTCGTGGCCGAGGTCGTGATGCCGGGGTCACTGCATGAGCTGGAGGACGTGTACAGCGTCCCGGACTGACCGCGACCACATCCCATGATGTGACGCAGGTCACTCGATCCTGAGCTTGTTCGGCCGAGTGGGCGACGTACACTCCATGACATGCACTCGTCCGGACAAGCGGACGGGCGGACAACGAAGGTGGTTCGTGATGGCGGTGCAGGGTCCGTTCAAGGTCGCGTTCGGGGACGTGTTCCCGTTCGGGGCGTTCGTCAAGGGCGGGGTGGAGCCGGTGCGGGACTTCGACCGGTCGACCCGTGAGAACTTCGTCCAGGCGCGGGACAAGGACACCGGGGAACTTGTGTGGGCGGTGGAGGTGCTGGACGCCGATCCGGAGTCCAAGGGCACGTTCAAGGTCAAGCTGACGGCGCCGGTCCAGCCGATCATGCCGGAGGCTCCGGCGGGGTTCCCGTTCGTGCCGGTGGAGTTCGACGGCCTGACGGTGACGCCGTACGTCAACTCCGGTACCGGACGGCTGGCCTACTCCCTTAAGGCGGGCGCGATGCGTCCGGCCAACTTCAAGGGCGCGGGTCGCTCGGCCAAGGACAACGCGGCGGGCAAGGAGGCCGCGTGATGGACGCCTACAGCTACACCACCGTCACGGTGGAACCGGACGGCACCGCGACCGTCCACGTGTCCATGCGCCCTGACGAGCAGGTGCGGGTGTGGTGCACGCCGGGCCGGGACCGCGCACAGATCTCGCTGGCGCACGCACGCGCCGACGTGATCATCACTCCGACGAACCCGACCGCGCCGACCGCCGGTGACGTCCGGGTCGCGCAGCTCCTCGCCGAGTCGTTCGCGACATATGCGGCCGAGGTGGAGCGGCTCCACGTCCAGAACCGCGCGGCCGAACCGGCTGAGGACACGGCGGCCTGAAAACGGGTGGGGCGGCTGGAGCTGGTACCTCCGGCCGCCCCGGTTCTCTCGCTCTCCCACAGCTTTGAAAGAGAAGAGGTGTCCAGGTTATGGCCTGGGAGTTCCGCAAGCTCGGTCCCGGTGAGAACGTCGCCGTTGAGGCGCAGCGCGACCCGTTCGCCGCACCCAAGTGGGCGCCCCCGGTGTGGCACATGCCCGAGGGCCTGGTCCTGCTCGTCAACGCCGTCCGCGCCCTGTCCCGGACGGCCGTGTTCCTGGCCCGCAACATCGTCCCCGTGTCCATCGCGGCCGGTCTGGGGTGGCTCGGCGTCCGCTTCGGGTGGCTGGTCCCCGTCCTGGTCCTGGCCCTCGTCGCCGTGGGCCTGGGCGTGTGGGCGGGGGTGGACCGTCCGTCCTTCGTCCGCTGGATCGCCCGTCCCGCCCGTGCCCGGTGGCGCCTTGTCGCGGTGTACCGGCGGGACTGGCAACCGGTCCTGGTCACGGCGGGTCTGACCAAGGTGCACAAGGGGCGGGAGTACCTGCCCTCCCTGGTCCGGGTCCGGTGCGGGCCGACGTCGGATCGGGTGCTGGTCCGCATGCTCAAGGGCCAGGCCCCGGACGCGTGGGAGCGGGTCGCGGTCAACCTCGCGCACGGCTTCGGCGCCACCCTGGTCCGGGTCCGGGACGGGGACCGTCCGGGCCGCATCTGCCTGGAGTTCGTCCGCAAAGACGCGCTCGCCGTCCCGATCCCGGCGCTGCCCGTCCCGGACGGCTCGAAGGTGGACCTGTCGGGGGTGGTGATCGGGCGGTGTGAGGACGGGTCGCCGTGGCGGCTGCGGCTCCTCGGCACGCACGTGCTGATCGCGGGGGCGACGGGGGCCGGCAAGGGCTCGGTCATCTGGTCCACCATCCGCGCACTCCTCCCGCTCATGCTGGCGGGCCTGGTGGAGGTGTGGGCCATCGACCCCAAACGCATGGAACTGTCGTTCGGGCGTGCGCTGTTCGAGCGGTACGGGCGCTACAGCGACGACCCCAAAGGCGGCATGGTCGACCTGCTGGAAGCTGCCGCCGAAGACATGAACGCCCGCGCCGAACAGTTCGCCGGAGTCACCCGGTCGTTCACGCCCAGCCATGAGCATCCGTTCCGGGTGATCGTGGTGGATGAGCTGGCGTTCCTGACCGCCTACTGCCCCGAACGGGACCTTCGAAAGCGGGCCGAGTCGGCGCTGGCCGTGCTCACCTCCCAAGGCCGGTCGGTTGGCTACTGCGTGATCGGGGCGCAGCAGGACGCCCGTAAAGAGGTCAACAACCTGCGCAACCTGTTCCCCGACCGCATCGCCCTGCGCCTGGACGAAGACGAACAGGTCGACATGGTGCTCGGCGACGGTGCCCGCGACCGCGGCGCCCTCGCTGACCAGATCTCCTCTATCCCCGAGATCGGCGCTGGGGTGGGGTTCGTCCGGCTGGAGACCTCACCCGATCCGGTGCGGGTCCGGGCGGCCTCCGTCTCCGACAACGACATCCGCGACATGGTCGCGCTCGGCCTCCCCGATGTGGAGGCGGCGTGAGGCAAACCACCCCCAACGCCCCCGACGACACCCGGTCCTCGTCGCCCTCGTCGGCTGAACCCGGCCCGGCACCGGTCGTCAAGACACTGGCTCCGCTGGCGCGCGGGGTGCTGGAAGCGGTCGCGGTCGAACACGGCGTCTGTATCCGGCCTGTCCCCATGCGGCGCGTCGACCTGAACTCGGGTGCGGCCGAGGTCGTCTATGTCCCGTGCGGTCACACCCTGGCCTCGGTCTGCCCGTCATGCGCCGAACGCAAGCGCAAGCTCCGCGCCGTGCAGTGCCGCCAGGGCTGGCACCTGACCGAAGAACCCGTCATCACCCGCGCTGACCCTGATGCCGAGCAACGGGCGTGGACGGAGTTGCGGGCGCAGGCTGCGGCGGCCCGTGACCACGCGGCCAAAGAAGGGACGGCGAACGGGGAAGACACCTCGTTCTGGGACGCGGTGATCCGTGACCTGGACAACGAGCTGGAACGCACCGGGGTCCGCGGCTCCCTCAAGACCGGCACCGACACCAGGGGCCGGCGGACCCGGTCGACCCGGCGGCGCCAAGATGCGCCCGACCTTCCCCGGCGTCCGGTCGACTCGCGCACGGTCGGCAAGGTGTTCCGGGGGCGGGACGGCAAGACCTTCCGGCCCTCGCTGTTCCTGACGCTGACGCTCGACTCCTACGGGCGGGTGCGCTCGGACGGAACGCCGGTCGACCCCGAGACCTACGACTACGCGCGGGCGGCGCGGGACGCGTTGCACTTCTCCAAGCTGGTGGACCGGTTCGTGCAGAACCTGCGCCGGTTCGTCGGCTACGACGTCCAATACTTCGCCACCGTCGAACCCCAACGGCGCCTCGCCCCCCACCTGCACATGGCGATCCGCGGCACGGTCTCGCGTGCCGAGCTACGGCAGGTCGTGGCGGCCACCTATCACCAAGTGTGGTGGCCTCCAACTGACCGCGTCGTCTTCGACGGCGACCACCTGCCCGTCTGGGACGACGCAGCAGGCGAGAACGGCAACGGCGGCTACCTCGACCCGGCCACCGGTGAAGTGCTTCCCACCTGGGATGAGGCGTTGGACGCCCTCGGCGAGGATGCCGACGCCGAACCCCTGCACGTGGTGCGGTTCGGGCGGCAGATCGACGCACAGGGCGTCCTGGCCGACTCACCCGACTCCCGGCGCTGCATCGGCTACCTGACCAAATACCTCGTCAAGGGCGTCGCCGAATGCCACCAGGCAGAGACCAGCGCGCAGCGTGAACACATCGACCGGATGGCCGAAGCCCTGCGCTACGAACCATGCTCGCCCACGTGCGCGAACTGGCTGCGCTACGGCGTCCAGCCCAAGAACCCCCGCAAAGGCATGACGCCGGGCTACTGCAAGGGCAAGGCACACCGCCGCGAACACCTCGGCTATGGGGGCCGCCGCGTCCTGGTCTCCCGCAAATGGTCCGGCAAGACCCTCGCCGACCACAAAGCCGACCGCAAAGCCTGGGTCCTCTCCCGACTCGCCGAAGCCGGAATCCCCGTCGCCAACCCGGCCGACCCCCAAGCGGACCACGTCTGGGAACGCGCCGGGCCCGGCGACCCCGACGTCAAGCCAGCAGAGCAACGGCTCTTGCTGCTGATCAACGAACGCATCCAACGACGCAAGCAACTCGACCAAGCAACCCACAACCCCACCCCGGAAGTTTCGGCAACTGCGGAGGCAGCGTGAAGCGCAGTGAGTTGATGACCACTCAAGAAGTTCTCGCGGAGCTGGGCGGAAACGTGGATCGAAACGTCTTCTACCGCTGGCGCGCGACTGGACGGGCTCCTGCCGGGCTCAAGCTGCCCAACGGCGAACTTCGCTTCCGGCGGTCTGACGTCCTCGCCTGGATCGACTCTCTTGAGCAAGGGGGCGCGGCGGCATGATGTCGTATCAGGTGCGGTTCTGGTCCATCAAGACCGTGAAGAACCGCCGACGCCCGTTCGGCGTCCGCTGGATCGTGGATGGCCAAGAGAAGTCGGAATGGTTCGTCACGAAGACCTTGGCTGAGCACTTTCGCTCGGAACTTCTCCAAGCGGCTCGCCGAGGTGAGGCATTCGACACGGCGACGGGTCTCCCCGAGTCCAAGATGCGCACTCACCAGGCGGGATCCTGGTACGACCACGCTCGGGCGTACGCCGCTCGCAACTGGTCAGGTAGCGCTGCCAAGACCCGCGCGACGGTGGCTGACTGTCTGGCCTCGGTCTCGCGCGGCCTGGTCCTGGACGAGCGGGGGACACCCGGCCCGGAAAGTCTTCACCGGGCTCTGGCAACCTGGGCGTTCAACCGGCAACGTATGGAAAAGCAGACACCTCCGCCAGAGATCGCGGCTGCCCTCGCTTGGCTGGCCCAAAAATCCGTCCCTCTGGCTGACCTGGAAGACCCGACGGTCCTTCGGAACGCCCTCGACAGGATGGCGGTCAACCTCGATGGAAAGCCGGCGGCGCCCAAGTCAGTCACGCGTCGGCTCTCGGTGTTCCGCTCGTGCCTGGACTACGCCGTTGAACTCAGCGTGTTTTCGGCAAATCCTCTCGGGGGCATCCGGTGGGAGGTGCCCAGGACGGCGGGGGAGGTCGACCCTCGGCAGGTTCCCAACCCTGGGCAGGCTCGGGCGCTGCTGGCTGCCGTCCCGGTTGTAGCCCCTCGGGTGGGACGGCACCTGTACGCGTTCTTCGCCTGCCTGTACTTCGCGGGGCTCCGGCCCTCAGAGGCGGTTGCGCTGCGGCTGGAAGACTGCGATCTTCCGGCAACGGGCTGGGGCCGTCTCCTGCTGGCGGGCTCAAGTCCTGCGCCGGGGAAACAGTGGACCGATGACGGTCAATACCACCAGTCCCGCGGTCTCAAGGCGCGTGCCGACGGGGTAAAGCGGCCCGTCCCGGCGTGCCCTGAACTCGTCGCCATCTTGCGTGCCCATGTGGCGGAGTTCGGGACGGCCGAGGATGGTCGGCTGTTCCGTAGCCAACGAGGGAACCGTCTCGCGCCGGTCAGTTACGAGTCTGTTTGGCGGCGGGCTCGTGAACACGTCCTGACCGCTGCCCAACTCGCCACGCCGCTCGCTCAACGGCCGTACGACCTGCGCCATGCGTGCCTGTCGCTCTGGCTCAACGGCGGGGTGCCTGCGGCCAACGTGGCGGCTCGTGCCGGGCACTCGGTGGCCATGCTCCAGAGCACATATGCTCACTGCATCGACGGCGACGAGGAGATCATGAACCGGCGCATTGATGCAGCGCTTGGGGCTCCTCCTACGTCCGGCGCGGAACGCGCGGAACAGACCGTCGTTCCCCTGCCTCGTCCCGGTGCGCGCGTTCCGCGATCGTTCCGCGAATACCGGCGTACGACCACACACAGTGGATCACGGCGACACACCCGTGAGGCTCCCGGACGAGGTTCCGTCGCAGGTGAGAGCGGGTCTGGGCAGGTAGATGAACCTTCCCCGGGCGAGGATGTGTGGCGCTTGCACTCGGCAGGGTAGAGTGCTAAACAAACGGTTGGCACTCTGCTGTGGAGAGTGACAACTTCACAGTCTGGGTCGGGGCGATGAGGCCTCACTCCGGCGGCGGAATGGCAGTCGTCGGCGGGGGCCGTCCGTCGCGGGCGTCGGCTCGATCCGTCTAAGCCACCTTGTTCCGGGAGGACTGGAGCCTATGGCTGCAAAGATGATCGCGTTCGACGAGGAGGCCCGCCGCGGTCTCGAGCGCGGCATGAACCAGCTGGCCGATGCCGTAAAAGTGACCCTTGGTCCGAAGGGTCGCAACGTCGTGCTGGAGAAGAAGTGGGGCGCTCCCACGATCACCAACGACGGTGTGTCGATCGCCAAGGAGATCGAGCTCGAGGACGCGTGGGAGAAGATCGGCGCGGAGCTCGTCAAGGAGGTCGCGAAGAAGACCGACGACGTCGCCGGTGACGGCACCACCACCGCGACCGTGCTGGCCCAGGCGCTGGTGCGCGAGGGCCTGCGGAACGTGGCGGCGGGCGCGAACCCGATGTCCCTGAAGCGGGGCATCGAGGCCGCGGTCGAGCGCGTCAGCGAGGAGCTCTCCAAGCTGGCCAAGGACGTGGAGACCAAGGAGCAGATCGCCTCCACGGCGTCCATCTCCGCGGGCGACCCGCAGATCGGCGAGATGATCGCCGAGGCGATGGACAAGGTCGGCAAGGAAGGCGTCATCACGGTCGAGGAGAGCCAGACCTTCGGTCTGGAGCTCGAGCTCACCGAGGGGATGCGCTTCGACAAGGGCTACATCTCGCACTACTTCGTGACCGACCCCGAGCGGATGGAGGCGGTCCTCGAGGACCCGTACATCCTGATCGTTCAGGGCAAGGCTTCGGCCAACAAGGACCTGCTGCCCGTCCTCGAGGGCGTCATGCAGTCCGGCAAGCCGCTGCTGATCATCGCGGAGGACGTCGAGGGCGAGGCCCTGGCCACCCTGGTCGTCAACAAGATCCGCGGCATCTTCAAGTCCGTGGCCGTGAAGGCGCCGGGCTTCGGCGACCGCCGCAAGGCCATGCTGGGCGACATCGCCACGCTGACCGGCGGCCAGGTCATCAGCGAGGACGTGGGTCTCAAGCTGGAGAACACCACGACCGACATGCTGGGCCGTGCCCGCAAGGTCGTCGTCACCAAGGACGAGACCACCATCGTGGACGGCGCCGGTGACGCCAACGAGATCGCCGGCCGGGTCAACCAGATCCGCACCGAGATCGACAACACCGACTCCGACTACGACCGCGAGAAGCTCCAGGAGCGCCTGGCCAAGCTCGCGGGCGGTGTCGCGGTCATCAAGGCCGGCGCCGCGACGGAGGTCGAGCTCAAGGAGCGCAAGCACCGCATCGAGGACGCCGTCCGCAACGCCAAGGCCGCGGTCGAGGAGGGCATCGTCCCCGGCGGTGGCGTGGCGCTGCTGCAGGCCGGCACCAAGGCGTTCGACAAGCTGGAGCTGTCGGGCGACGAGGCCACCGGTGCGAACATCGTCAAGCGCGCTCTGGAGGAGCCGCTGAAGCAGATCGCCGTCAACGCCGGCCTCGAGGGCGGCGTCGTGGTGGAGCGGGTCCGCAACCTGACCCCGGGTGAGGGCCTCAACGCCGCCAGCGGCGACTACGTCAACATGTTCGAGTCGGGCATCATCGACCCGGCCAAGGTGACCCGGTCCGCGCTGCAGAACGCCTCGTCGATCGCCGCGCTGTTCCTGACCACCGAGGCCGTCATCGCCGAGAAGCCCGAGAAGAACCCGGCCCCGGCGGGCGGCATGCCCGACGCCGGCGGCATGGACTTCTGATCGGCGCCGCGTAGCCAACGCGACATCAGGGGCGGTCCCCAGGGGCCGCCCCTTTTGCGTGCGCACCCGTCCCCGGCCGCGCATGCCCGCGTTGCCGGACGACTGCGGCCGAGCACGGCGACCTCCGAGCAACCGGTTGTGACGAGCCCGGTGGACACCTTCGGACCGGGGCGTGTGAGCCCGATGTGCTGCGGTCAACGGTAAAGACGCCGGCCGAAGCGATGATGTACGCGGAGGCCGATGCGGTGCGCGATGCCGATTGCGGGGCGGCGCTCGGACGAGCAGGTAAGAGGCGTAATGGCCGCCGGTCCCCGGATCGGGACACTCGCGCCGGCACGGTGGGGCCGGTGATCCCGAGCTGCGGTCCGGGTCGTACTTTCCGAGTGGCTGTTACTCCCCGATGGCTGTTGAAGCGGCGCCGCTGGGGTGAGCAGGCCCTGGTCAACGCGGCGGGCATGTCACATCTGCTGAGGTGGCGACGCGCCAGGTGGACACTCCGGTGGAGCAGATGGGCATCAAGGGCATCGCCAAAGGCCAGCTCTCGGAGATGCCCAAAGCGCTGGACGCGCAGGGAGCAGCGTTACGCAAGTGGCCGCTGGAGAGCAGGCCTGACTGCTGCGGTGGATTACCAAGGCGATGGCCACGCAGTCGATACTGTCGCGATTCCCTGACTGCTTCGCTCTCTTCGGGACCTGGCCACCTGTACGGACGTGGATGTGGTGGGGGCGCGAGCCTGTAGCTGCGCACTGACTCTGGAAGGAGACCGGCCGTCCGGGGTGTGTTCTGGCGGTCTTGGTCGCGGACGCGCTACGACGAATCGCGGGGACGAGTGGAAAAACAGGTGGGCGGGATACGTGGGCGAGGAGTGTCCTGGCCTTTCCGTCGGCGATTCTCAGCTTGTGAAGCGCTGCGTGCGGGTGCTGGGGCGCGCCGTGCTGAAGGGCATGGGCGGTTCGTCGACGGCTCGGGCTGCCTGGACGGGGAGAAGGGTGTGTCTTCGGAATCGTCGCGGTGGGCTGAGTTCGTTGAGGTCAGACTGGGTGCGGGCGCTCCGCTAGGGGGACCTGCCAGTCGGGGAGCTGGGCGGAAGTGCTTTCCCTGCCAGGCGGAGCTTGGCAGGATCGCCCGTTGAACACCCCGCACAACGGTGCGGAGACATGGACAGTGAGGCGGCCGGCTAATGCGGCCGATCAGGCAGGAGAACACGTGAGCGAAGTGTTCAGCTCCGCGGTGCTGAAGGTCGAACAGCCGCGCAGGGGCCCGTTCGCGAAGTCGCGATACAAGGTGATGGACGGCGATGGGATCGTCCTCGCCGTCGCCGGTCAGACGAATGACGAAGGCCGCTCCGAGATGCGTGGGCTGTTTCCCGGCAAGTCGAACCTCGACGCCCGGGCGGTCATGCTGTCCACGCCCGACGGAGAGCCGCTGCTGATCGTGAACAAGCAGCGGGGCCGGGAGCTCACCGAAATCCTCCGGCCGGACGGGGAGCGGGTCGGGGCGTTCATCACCGAACGCGTGGGGCGCCGCTACGCCGTCCACGGCGGAGACGACGCCGTGATCGGAGCGGTGGACGTCGACATCCCGCGCAACAACTTCGAGGTGAAGGACGCCGACGGCGGCAAGGTGGCGCATGTGCGCAAGAAGTGGGCGGGGCTGGCCACGCACCTGCTGACGACGGCGGACAAGTACGCGGTCGAGATCTTCGACCCGGTCCGGGAGCCGCTGAGGACCATGGCCGTCATGACGGCCATCGTCATGGACATGAACCTCCACGAGTCCAAGGAGATCACCTGATCCCGGCCACGGCCCTGATATGGGCCTTCACGGCTTCCGCATAGCGAGGTACCGTCCGTTCGTGCAGGTCATGCCCGAACGCGCGAATGGCTGGTGGATCTCGCCGGCCATTCCGACGATCGCGAACTGCGTGCTGGCCGCACTCTGGTTCTTCTCCGCGCTCGGCGGCTGGGGCGACGCCGCCTTCTGCGGCGAGGACGACCGCCGCGATCCGGGATGCAGCGCCGGCTTCGATGACGCGGTGCGGCTGTCGGCTCCGGTCGCGCTCCTCGCCGTCGGCCTGGTCGCCGCCGCATGGGCACTGCACGGCATCCGGCGCCGACCCGGTCGGCTGGACGCACTGCTGACAGTGGCGGCTTTCGTATGGGTTCTCGCCGAGGCGGTTCTCTTCGTCGGCGGATACCTGGCCAAGCCGTGAGGGCCCGCCGTTCATACGACGTTGCCGAAATGAGATATTGGGGCGCGGACGACGTCGCGGCCGCGGTCCTTGTGGGGCGAACTCGGATAAATGCCGAGGTAGATCAGCTCTCCTGCGCCGTAGCGCCCGGCCGCGCGGCCGGCTCAGCGGCGATCCGTGCCCGCGAGCCGGTTTGACGTCTCCGCTCCTTGGGCATACTGTTCACTTCGCCCCACGGGAGTGCGGGACGCCTCACGGCGGCCGGCTCAGGGGAACCCACCTACGAACCAGCTGACGCGGCCGTGCTGCGTCCGCTGCGGTCTGCGGTGGCATCGGAAAAGGCTCGGTTTTGACTTTCCGGCCGGATCTGGTGGAATAGCTTCACCGCTCGGAAGGTGCCGCGCAAGCGGCATTGGACGGGCGTTATCGGAGAAGGCCGAAATTGACAGGCCGGCCGGATCCGATAAAGTAAGGCGAGTCGCCCCGGGGCGGGAAACGCGAAAGCGGATCCGGCGCGGTGGGTGTCCGTTTCTTGAGAACTCAACAGCGTGTTAAAAGCCAGTGCCTTATCGGCTCGACTCTGTTTCAGGGTCGGGTCGCCCCGTGGCCGCCCTCGTTCGGGGGTGGTGGGGATTTCTTTGAGGCAATGCGCAGCCTCCTATGG
>NZ_JBEORG010000058.1:0-33905 GCF_040302145.1 Spirillospora sp. NPDC127506
GCGACATGATGGGCATCCCCGACCCCGTCCGCCCGATGGTGTACGAGCGGACGAACATCATCCTGGGGCTCGGCGACCCCGAGTACACCCCGACCACCCCGACCACCCCCACGGGACTGTTTGCGGGCATGTGCCGCCCCAGTCTGGCTGAGCCCAGTTCTTCTTTCATGCGCAGTGTCCGCTCGGCATCGGTGTCGTCTGGCCGATGACTTTTCCGCGTCGTGTTGGTCTGTACCCCGAATAGCGGCTCACGGGAGGCTGGCGCCATGCGGAAATTGATCTTCGGTATGAACGTGTCCTTGGACGGCTACACCGCCGCACCCGGCGACGACCTCGGCTGGAGCGTGCCGAGCGACGAGCTGTTCCAGTGGTGGTCCGACCGGGTGGGGTCGACGGAGCTGTCACTGTACGGGCGCGGGCTGTGGGAGGCGATGAGTTCCCACTGGCCGACCGCCGACCAGCAACCCGGCGCCACGTCGGCG
The DNA here is from genome assembly GCF_040302145.1 of Spirillospora sp. NPDC127506. Classification (NCBI taxonomy): domain Bacteria; kingdom Bacillati; phylum Actinomycetota; class Actinomycetes; order Streptosporangiales; family Thermomonosporaceae; genus Spirillospora; species Spirillospora sp. NPDC127506. The sequence goes on from NZ_JBEORG010000058.1 coordinate 483, forward strand.
GAGATCGAGTTCGCCCGCCGCTGGCGGGACATGCCGAAGGTGGTGTTCTCCTCCACGATCAGCACGGTCGACTGGAACACCCGTCTCTTCAGCGGCGACGCGGTCGCCGAGATCACTCGGCTTAAGGCCGAGGACGGAGGTCCGATCGACATCGGTGGCGCCACGCTCGCGGCAGCGGCGATGCGGGCCGGGCTGATCGACGAGTATGTCCTGGTCACCGCACCGGTTCTGGTGGGCGGCGGCACGCCGTTCTTCACGGCGCTGGACAACTGGGTCAACCTGACCTTGGTGGAGACGCGGACGTTCCCCGACGGCGTACTCATGACCAGGTACGAGACCAAGCGCTGAGTCACTTCGAGTCCAATCGCGGGAGCCGAGGAGGTTTCGCCCGCCTTCGTCGCGGCCCCTGATGTCCGCTCCAGCAGCAGCGCGGCTGGCTCGTTCATCGCCTTCGCTCGGTCAAGGGGCGAGTTTCGCCCAGACGATCTTGCCGCCCTCGTTGAGCGGGCGGACGCCCCAGTCGTGGACGAGTTCGGCCATGAGGAGCAGGCCGCGACCGCTCTCGGCGGCGTAGTTCTCGGGCTGGATCTCCGGCCTTCCCTCGCCGGCGTCCCACACCTCCACCACCGGGCAGCCGTCGCGCTCGTCCCGGAAGATCCGGACGACGATCTGCCCCTCCCCGTGCCGGTAACTGTTCGTGACCAGCTCGCAGACCACTGTGCGGCCCGCGTAGTCGTCCTTGATTCCCCACTCGGCGAACAGGTCGGCGAGGAATCGGCGGGCCAGGCTGGGGGCCTGATCGTCGGGGTTGAGGACGAGCGTGGGAGGGACCTCTGCGATTGCTGTTGCTGACATGAGTGCGACCTAACGTCTCCGGGTTGGATCGGTCCCCAGTTAGTCACCAAGCGCCTCCGGAGCGCGACAAAGTGCAGCTCACGCTGGACAAGTAGGCCACCGCGAGTTCTCTCAACTTGCTGGCCACTTGACCCTCGGTTGAGGGACGATGACGCTATGACGCCACGTCGCCTCAAGGGCAAGGTGAGCCCCGCCCTCCTCCCGTTCGGCCGCAGGCTCCGCAGGTTCCGCGAGGCGAAGGGCTGGTCTCAGGACAACCTCGCACGCAGGGCTCGCGACGGGGAGGGCGTCACCCCGCAGTACATCGGCGCGATCGAGACGGGCCGCACCCGCTGTACTCGTGAATTCGCTGAAGCCATGGACGAGATCCTTGAGGCGAACGGCGAGCTAGTCGCTCTGTGGGAGGACCTGGTGAAAGACGCGGCCTTCCCTGTGTGGTTCGACTGGGTGAGCATCGAAGAGACGGCCGTGGAGTTGGTCTCCTACAGCCTCGGCCTGGTCCATGGCCTGCTTCAGATCCCCGAGTACGCCAACGTCCTGTTGTACGGCGACCAGGACGCGGTGGAGGCCCGGATGAGGCGGCAAGACATCCTGTCTCGCATGGAACCGGCCCCGCCCGGTTGCTCGTTCCTCATAGACGAAGCCGTGCTTCAGCGTGAGGTTGGCAGCCCGCAGATCATGTACCGCCAACTGAACCATCTTGCCGAAATGTCCAACTCGAACGTGTCCATCCAGGTTGTCCCCATGCGGGGTGATCACCTCGGTAGCATCGGCTCGTTCACGATCGCGACCCTCGAAGACCTGCGGGAGGTCGCTTACATTGAGTGCTTCGCTCGCGGCTTCACCATGGAGGACAGCGAGGACGTGGCAGCGATGCGCAAGGCGCTCCGAGAGGTCCGCTCGTTGGCGCTCCCCATAGGCATGTCGAGAGACCTGATTCGCAGAACGGCGGAAGAACGATGGAAGATCTGAAGATCCGGTGGCGCAAGTCCAGTCACAGCGGAGGCAACGGCGGGGAGTGCGTCGAGCTGGCGTCCGCTCCCGGTGTTGTCGCCGTCCGCGATTCCAAGGACCCGGACGGCCCGAAGCTGCTGGTGGGGCGTGAGGAGTTCGCGGCCCTGGTGGCGTCCCTCAAGCGCTGACCCCCGAACAGCATTGAGCCCCGGCCCTCATGGGACCGGGGCTTTCTCGTGCCCGAGGAGAAGTGCGGTTACTTGGACGGTCATGGGGCGTTGGATGGCCGGTTGCGGTCAGGGCCGGGCGACCGCGTTCAAGGCCCGAGTCAGGACGGTCTGGTCGGTGGCGTTCAGCCCGGACGGCGAGACCGTGGCCAGTGCCCACGGCTTCGACGACAAGGTGCGGCTCTGGAAGGTGCCCTGATCCCGGGGGTCTCCGTTTCGGGGGCGCTGGTCGGGTAGATCGCCTGCGGACGTGCCTCGGGAGGGAGCTGCGGGCGGCATGCTGGCGCTGGTCGGGATCTATGCCGTCGTGGCGATCGGCGTGCCCTGGGCGCTGGGGCGGTACCGGCGTGTCATGGCGTGTACCGCTGCCCTGGTACCGGCGGCCACCGCGGTCTGGGCGGCGACCCGGGTCGGGCGGGGGGAGCTGAGCACCAGGGCCGTGTGGTCGGCGGACCTGGGGCTCGTGTTCGACTTCCGGGTGGACGCGCTGGCCGTGGTGATGCTGCTGCTGGTCGGCGGTGTCGGGGCTGTCGTCCTGTGTTACGCGGGCTGGTATTTCGCGCGCTCCGAGCGGTTGATGATCGGCACGCTCGTCGCGTTCGCGGGGGCGATGACCGGGCTCGTGCTCGCCGACAACCTTCTCGTCCTCTACGTGTTCTGGGAACTGACGACGCTGAGCTCGTTCGTCCTGATCGGGCATCCGAGGCCGGATCGCAAGGCCGACCGGCGCGCCGCCACGCAGGCGCTGCTGACGACCACGGCGTTCGGGCTCGTCATGCTCGCCGGGTTCGTGGTGCTGGGGCAGGCCGCGGGGACGTACCGGATCTCGGAGCTGGTCGCGGACCCGCCCGGCGGCGCCCCGGCACGGACCGGTGTCGTCCTGGTGCTGCTGGGGGCGTTCGCGAAGTCGGCGCAGATGCCGCTGCACGGCTGGCTGCCCGCGGCGATGGTGGCGCCGACGCCGGTGAGCGCCTACCTGCACGCGGCGGCGATGGTGAAGGCCGGCGTCTACCTGGTGGCGCGGCTCGCGCCGGCGTTCGCCGGGGTCGGTCCCTGGCGGCCCCTGGTGCTCGCGGTGGGGCTGCTGAGCCTGCTCGTGGGCGGGGTCATCGCCCTGCGGCAGGACGATCTCAAGCGGCTGCTGGCGTACGGGACGATCAGCCAGCTCGGCTTCCTGATGGTCCTGCTCGGCAACGGCACGCGGACGGCCGCGCTGGCCGGGACCGCGCTGCTGCTGGCCCACGGCCTGTTCAAGGCCCCGCTCTTCCTCACGGTCGGCGCCGTCGAGCAGGAGACGGGGACGCGCCGGGCCGACCGGCTGGTCGGGGCGGGGAGGCGGCTCCCGGTGCTGGCGATCGCGGCGGCGGCCGCGATCGCGTCCATGATCGGCATTCCGCCGTTCCTCGGGTTCGTGGCGAAGGAGGCCGCGTTCGAGGCGTTCGCCCACGGCGGCCCGGACATCGCCGTCCTCGCGGGGGTCGTCGCCGGTTCGGCGCTCACCGTCGCCTACGGGGCGCGGTTCCTCCACGGCGCCTTCCGCGGCGGGACGGACGAGGAGGCGGGCGACCCCTGGGGCCTCGTCGTACCCGTGGTGATCCTCTCCGCCGCCGGGTTCGGCGCGGGGCTCGTCCCCGGCGCGCTGCAAGAGCTGACCGGCCCCTACGCCGGGACGCTGCGGGCGGACGGACCCGGCTACGAGCTCGCACTGTGGCACGGGCTCGGCCTGCCGATCTGGATGACGGCGGTCGCCCTCGCGGCGGGCGCCGGGCTGTACGCCGCGTTCGGCCGGACGTTCCCGGGCCGGTCCGCGCGCCCGTGGCTCCCGGACGCGCAGCGCGGCTACGACGCCGTGGTCGGGGGGACGATGGACGGCGCGCACGCGGTGACGCGGCGGCTGCAGATCGGCTCGCTGCCGGTGTACCTCGGCGTGATCGCCCTGACCGTGCTGGCCGTGCCGGGAACGGCGCTGGTCGCCGGGCTCCTGCGCGGCACCGGGCCCGGCCCGCCCGCGGGCGGCCCGCGGGCGTGGGACGACCCGGCGCAACTCGTGCTCGCCGCGGTCGTGATCGTCTGCGCGCTGGCCGCGGTGCGGGCGCGCGGCCGGCTGTCGGCGGTGGTGCTGCTGTCCGGCGCGGGCTACGGGATGACCGGCCTGTTCGCCACGTACGGCGCGCCCGACCTCGCGCTGACGCTCGTGGTCGTGGAGACGCTCACGCTGTTCATGCTCGTGCTGGTGCTGCGGCGGCTGCCCGAGCGGTTCCCGCCGCGCCTCCGCAAGGCCCCCGCCCGGATCGCCACGGCCGTGATCAGCCTCTGCATGGGCGGGTTCGCCGGGCTCTTCCTGATGGTGGCGGCGCTGAGCCGGAGCACCGAGCCGGTCGGGCCCGGCTACACCCGGCTGGCCGCGGAGGAGGGCACGAAGAACGTCGTCAACCTGATCCTGGTCGACCTGCGGGCGCTCGACACGCTGGGCGAGATCACCGTGCTGGCCGCGACCGCGATGGGCGTCGCGAGCCTGGTGCTGACCGGCCCGGGGACGCGCCGCCGGCCCCGGCCGCGCGGCGGGGACGCCGGGGAGGCGCCGCGGAGCCGCTGGCTCGCCGCGCCCGGCCGCCCGCCGCTGGGCGGCTCGTCGGTCCTGCTGGAGGCGGTGGCGCGGCTGCTGACCCCGACGATCCTCGTGTTCTCGGTCTACCTGTTCTTCGCCGGGCACGGGCGTCCGGGCGGCGGGTTCGTCGGCGGCCTGGTGGCGGGCATGGCGTACGTCCTGCGCTACCTGCCGGGCGGGCGGCGCGAGCTCGCCACGGCCCTGCCGGTCCGCCCCGGCGTCCTGCTCGGCGGCGGGCTGGGGCTCGCGGTCGCCACCGGCGCGGCCGGGTGGGCGCTGCCCGGCGGGGAGTTCCTGACCTCCGACAAGCTCGCCGGGACGGTGCCGGTGCTCGGGCACGTCGAGATCCCCACGAACCTGTTCTTCGACGCGGGCGTCTACCTCCTGGTGCTCGGGCTGGTGCTGATGATCCTCACCACGCTCGGCGCGAGCCTGGAGGAGCCGGACGAGCCGGAGGGCGCGGACGTCCCCGGGGAGGAGGCGGCATGACCGGGCCCGGCCTCGTCCTCGTCGTGCTGGTCGCGGTGCTGTTCGCCGCCGGGTTCGACCTGCTGATGCAGCGGTCCCTCGTCCAGGTGGTGATCGGCTTCTCGCTGCTGGGGCACGGCGCCAACCTGGTCCTGCTGCTCGCGGGCGGCGCCGCCGGCACGCCGCCGCTGCTCGGCGCGAAGGGGCCGGGCCGGACGGTCGACCCGTTCCCGCAGGCGATGGTGCTCACCGCCATCGTGATCACGTTCGGCGTCACGGCGTTCCTGCTGGCCATGGCGTACCGGAGCCGGCGGCTGCGCGGCGGGGACGAGGTCCAGGACGACGTCGAGGACCGCCGGATCTGCGCGGAGCGGAACCGCCGCCCGCGGCCGCCGGACGCCACGCCGCTGGAAGAGGACCCGGGGCGGGAGGACGGCGCATGAACGTCCTCGTCCCGCTGCCGTTCGCGCTGCCGCTGCTCGGCGCGGCGCTGGCGCTGATCGCGCGCCGCCACGCGGTCTGGCTGCGGGTTCTCGGCCCGCTGGCCGCCCTGGGGGGCGTCGCGGCGAGCGCGGCGCTGGTGGCGGCCGTGGCGCGGGACGGCGCGCTCGCCGTCCAGATGGGCGGCTGGGCGGCGCCGTCCGGCATCACGCTCGTCGCCGACCGGCTGTCGTCGCTCCTGCTGATGGTGGCCGGCACGGTGCTGCTGGCGGTCATGCTGCACGCCTTGGGCGAGGGCGCCGGCGGGACCGGCGAGCACGAGGCGGGCGTGTTCTACCCCGTCTACCTGACGCTGACCGCCGGGGTCAGCCTCGTCTTCCTCGCGGGGGACCTGTTCAACCTGTTCGTCGCGTTCGAGATCATGCTCGCGTCCAGCTACGTCCTGATGACGCTGACGCCCACGGGGGAGCGGGTGCGGGCGGGGATGACCTACACCGTCGTCAGCCTCACGTCCTCGATCCTCTTCCTCACCTCGCTCGGCCTGACCTACGCGGCGGCGGGCACGGTCAACCTCGCCGACCTGTCGACGCGGGTCCCGGACCTGCCGGGCGCGACCCGCACCGCGCTCGGCCTGCTGTTCCTCGTGGTGTTCGGCATCAAGGGCGCGATCGTGCCCATGCACATGTGGCTGCCCGACAGCTATCCCGCCGCCCTCACCAAGATCACCGCGGTGTTCGCCGCGCTGCTGACGAAGGCCGCCGTGTACTCGCTCATCCGCGTCGAGACGCTGGTGTTCCCGCGCGAGCACGGCTCCCGGGTCATGCTCGTCCTCGCCGCCGGGACGATCATCGTCGGCACCCTCGGCGCGCTGACCCACGACGACATCCACCGGGTGTTCTCGTTCATCCTCGTCGGGCACATCGGCTACATGCTGTTCGGCCTCGCCCTGTTCGACGTCGCGGGGCTCACCGGCGCGATCCTCTACCTCGTCCACCACATCGTCGTCCAGGCGACGCTGTTCCTGGTCAGCGACCTCATCCAGGGCCGGACGGGGGAGACCTCGCTGTACCGGCTCGGCGGCTTGGCCGGCCTCTCGGCGTTCGTCTCCGTCCTGTTCTTCATCCCCGCGATGAGCGTGAGCGGCGTGCCGCCGACGTCCGGGTTCGTCGCCAAGCTGGCGCTGTTCCAGGCGGGCGTCGGCTCGGGGAGCGTCCTGGCGTACGCCGTCACTGGCGTGGCCGTGGTGGGGAGCGTCCTCACCCTCATGGCGATGAGCCGGATCTGGACGCTCGGGTTCTGGCGGCCCCGTCCGGAGGACGCCGAGGAGCCGGCCGCGTCCGAGTCCTACACGCACGGCGGCGTCCGGCTCATGCAGTCGGTGACCGCGGTGCTGGTCGTCGCCGGGCTCCTCATCGCCGCGTTCGCCGGGCCCCTCGCGTCCTGGAGCCGGCAGGCCGCGGACGACCTCGTCAGCGGGAACGACTACCGGCACGCCGTCCAGGGCGGAGGGGGACCATGAGAACCGGAGTCCGCCGCACGGTGTCCCGGCTGGCCATGGCCGGGTGGCTCTTCGCGGTCTGGCTGCTGCTGTGGGGGCGGGCCGACGCGCTCGTCCTGGCCGGCGGCGCCGTCGCCGTCACCGCCGTCTACGCGCTGACCCGGCTCCCGGCCGTCCCGACGATCATGCGGATACGGCCGCTGCGGCTCGCGGAGGCGGCGGTGGAGTTCGCCTGGGACCTGCTGCTGTCCAGCCTCGTCATCGCCTGGCACGCCCTGTACCGGCCGCGCGGGGTGCGCGGCGCCGTCGTCGAGGTGGACGCCCGGACGCGCTCCGAGATCGTCCTGCTGGCGGTGACGACCAGCATTTCCCTGCGCCCCGGCACGATCCTGGTCGACCTCGACTGGGACCGGCACGTGCTCTACATCCACGCCATGCCGGTCCGCTCGCAGCGGCAGGCGGACTCCGCGCGGGACGGCGTGCTCCGCACCGAGCACCGGCTGATGCGCGCCCTCGTGACGTCCGAGGACGCCGCCGAACAAGACGTGTCCACCAGGGAGGACCGATGACCATCGTCTACTCGACGACCCTGGCGCTGCTGGGCGCCGCGTTCCTGATGACGGCCGCGCGCCTCGTCCGCGGCCCCTCCACGTTCGACCGCGTCATGGCGGGAGACATCCTCGCCGTCCTGCTGGTCAGCGGGATCGCCGTGCACGCCGCCGTGCACAAGGAGTCGGCGAACGCCGCGGTCCTCGTCGTGGTCGCGCTGATGGGCTTCGTGGGGTCGGTCAGCGCCGCGCACCTGGCGGCGGCGCGGGCGGAGCGGAGGGAGCGGGCATGAGCGCCGCCGACGCCGCCACCGCCGTCCTGCTCCTCGCCGGCTCGTCCTTCTGCGCGGCCGGGGCGCTCGGCATGCTCCGGTTCCCAGACCTGCTCACCCGGCTGCACGCCGCGACGAAACCGCAGACGATCGGGCTGCTGCTCGTCCTCGCCGGGGTGGCGCCGCAGGCCGGGTCCGTCTCCTCCGCCGTCCCGTTCCTGCTGGTGGCGGCGTTCCAGCTGATCACCGCCCCGGTCACCGCCCAGACCATCGCCGGCGCCGCCTACCGCGCCGGGCTCATCGACCCCGCCGCCCTCACCCTCGACGAGGGCCACCGCGCGACCTGAGACACCGCCTTCAGCCCACGCCGGGAGGGCGGCCCCGGACGGAGGCCGTCGTTGCGGTGGCGGCGAGCAGGGCCTGGCGGAGCGGGTTCTCGACCGCGGCCGCGATGCTGCCGCGGCGCGGGCGCAGTAAGATCCACCGGTCGGTGGACAGAGGGGTGCGGGGAACGAACATGGCCGGGGAGCCGGTGGCGCGGGCCGAGAACGTCTGGCGGCGCTCGTATCCGCTCTGGGAAGCCTACTTCGGGATGGTGCTGGTCGGCACCATCGCCGCGACCGCGGCCGACGAGGTGCCGCCGGGCCGGCGCGCCGCCGCGATCGCGCTGCTCGTGCTGCTCGGCGTCGCCTACGCCGCGATCGGGCGGAACGCGCTCCGGTCGGAGGGGGTGCCGCGGCCCGGGTGCCGGGTCTACGCGGTCGCGGTGACCGGGCTGTTCGTGCCCGCGACGCTGCTCGCGCCGGTGACGGCGACGGGCCTCGCCGCGCTGGCCCCGCTGGTCTACATGATCTACGGGGCGGGGCGCGGGTTCGCGCTGGTGCTCGTCCTGCTGTCCGGGCCGGTGGGGCTGGGGCTGGCCGAATCGGGGGCGGGCACGGCGACGACCATCGTCATCGTGGCGGCGGGCATCGCGTGCAGCGGGCTGCTCGCGGTGTTCATCGGGCGGATGGGCCGCCAGAACCACGAGCGGATGCGCCTCATCGAGGAGCTGGACCGGACCCGCGGCGAGCTGGCGGAGGTCAGCCGCGAGGCGGGCGTGCTCGCCGAGCGGGAGCGGCTCGCCCGCGACATCCACGACACGATCGCGCAGGGGTTCGCCTCCATCGCGATGCTGCTGCAGGCGGCGCAGGCCGAGGTCGGGCCGAACCCGCACCTGGAGCTGGCGCTGCGGTCGGCGCGCGAGAACATGGCCGAGACGCGGGGCCTGGTCGCGGCGCTGGCGCCGCCCGCGCTGGACGGCAGCTCCCTGGTGGAGGCGCTGCGGCGGATGGCCCGCGACTTCGACCTTCCCGCCGACCTGGCCGTCGAGGGCGAGCCGCGGCCGCTGGACGCCGTGGAGGTCGTCCTGCTGCGGGTGACGCAGGAGGCGCTCGCGAACGTCCGGAAGCACGCGGGGGCGACGCGGGTGCGGGTGCGGCTGGAGTACGGGGACGCGGTGCGGCTGACGGTCGCCGACGACGGGCGCGGCTTCGCGCCCGACCGGGTCGAGCGCGGGTTCGGGCTGCGCGGGATGCGGAGCCGGGTCGAGCAGGCCGGCGGGACGTTCACCGTCACCGGCGACGGCGGGACCGTGGTCGAGGCGGTGATCCCGTGCTCCGCGTGATGATCGTCGACGACCATCCGGTCGTCCGGGAGGGCCTGCGCGGGATGCTCGCCGCCGAGCCGGACATCGAGGTGGCGGGCGAGGCCGCGTCCGGGGACGAGGCCGTCGCGCTGGTCCCCCGCGTCCGCCCCGACGTCATCCTGATGGACCTGAGGATGCCGTCCGGGGACGGGGTGAGCGCGATCGAGCGGCTGCCGGGCCACCGGATCCTCGTGCTGACGACGTTCCAGGACGACGCCGACATCGTCCGCGCGATCGAGGCGGGCGCCATCGGCTACCTGCTCAAGGACGCCTCGCGCGCCGACCTGACCGCGGCCGTCCGGGACGCGGCGGCGGGCCGGTGCGTCCTGTCGCCCGAGGTGTCGGCGCGCCTCGCGGCGGCCGGCGGGACCGACGCGCCGCCCGTCCTGTCGGCGCGGGAGGCGCAGGTGCTCGCGCTCGTGGCGGAGGGCCTCACCAACGCCCAGATCGGCGAGCGCCTCTACATCGGCCAGGCGACGGTGAAGACCCACCTGCTGCGCATCTTCGCCAAGCTGGGCGTCTCCGACCGCACCGCCGCCGTCATGACCGCCCTCCAGCGCGGCCTCATCGCCGCCCCCTGACTCACTCCTCGGTGGCGGGGCCGCCGCCCGCCTCGTACTCGGCGAGGAGGTCCTCCTCGGTGGCGCCGCGGCGCCAGTAGCCGGTGAAGGTGACGGCGCGGCGGTCCATGCCGCGTTCTTTCACCAGGTGGCGGCGCAGTGCCTTGACCATGGCGGACTCTCCGGCGATCCAGGCGTAGGCGCCGTCCGGGATCTTCGCGCCGCGGACGGCGTCCACGAGGCCGCCGGGGGAGACCCAGTCGATCTCCGCGTCGGCGGCGGTGGGCGGCTCGCGGCGGTCCCCGGGGTGCGGGACGTCCACCCAGACCTGGGCGGTCGTCCCGGCGGGCAGCCACGCGAGGTTCCCGGCGATGGCGGGCAGCGCGGTCAGGTCGCCCGCGATCACGACCGGGGCGCCGGGCGGCGGGCGGAAGTCGTAGCCGCCGTTGTCCGGGCCGGTCGGGGCGAGGATCGTGACGCGGTCGCCCGCGCCGGCCGCCGACGCCCACCGCGACGCCGGGCCGGACGTGCCGTTGCCGTGCAGCGCGAAGTCGACGTCCAGCTCGCCGGGACGGTGGTCGCAGACCGTGTAGGAGCGCATGATGCCGCGCTCCGCCGGGTCCAGCGCCCGCCACTCGTCGAACCAGGTGGCGCCGTCGCGGTTCTCCGGCATGACGGGCGCGTCCTGGTGCGGGTGCGGGAGGAACAGCTTGAAGCGCTGGTCGCGCCCGGCGGTCGCGAAGCCGTCCAGCGACGCCCCGCCGAGGGTGATCCGGACCATGGACGGGCCGAGCCGCTCGGAGCGGACGACGTGCACGTCGAAGAAGGCGTAGGGATGGGCCGGAGTGGTCATCGCGCCGCCTTTCAGCCGGTCTTCTTCGCGGACTCGACGGCCGCCGCGAGCGCTTCGAGGAGCGGCGCGCAGCCCTCGTAGGAGAAGCGGGGCTCGGCGTTCCACGGGATGACCTGCCCGGCCTTCACCGCGGGCAGGTCCTTCCAGGTCGGCTTGGAGCCGAGGTCCTTCGGCTGCAGTGCCTGCGTCCGGGAGTCGAGCATGATGAGGTCGGCCTTGTACTTGTCGGCGTTCTCCCAGCTCAGGCTCTCGAAGTAGTCGTCCTTGCCGAGCTTGTCCGGCACGATCAGGTCGACGCCGAGCTCCTTGTAGTAGATGAGGTCGGCGTTCTTGGCCGGGCTGGACGCGTAGAACAGGTCGGGGCTCGCCGACGCGGCGAGGACCTTCAGCCCGGGCTTGGCCTTCGCCGCCGCGCGCACCGCGTCGGCGGCCTTGTCGAACCGGGCCTTGGCGGCGGTGACCTTCGCCGACTCCAGGTCGGCGCCGAGGGCGGCGGCGAGCGCGGCGGTCCGCTCGATCGGCTTCGGCAGCGGGACCGATCCGGCGGCGATGGCGGCGCTCGGCGCCAGCGCGTAGATCTTGTCCTTGCTCTCCGCGGGGACGTAGAACAGCTCGCCCTCGATGAACATGTTGTCGACCAGGAGGTCGGGGCGCAGCGCGGCGTACTTCTCGATGTCGAACTCGCCGTAGGCGTTGCCGATGATCTCCAGCCGGTCGACGGGCAGGTTCCCGGCCTGCGGGTCGGGCCTGCCGTCCTTCAGCTTCGTCGGCCCGAACACGCCGACGATCTGCTCGTCGACGCCGAAGTCGTAGAGGGCGGCGGCGGCGGCGGAGTAGCCGACGATCCGCCGCGGGCGCCGCGCGGCCTCGATCTTCGTGCCGCGGTCGTCGGTGAACGTCCAGGCGCCGCCGGGCGAGGCGGTGCCGCCCGCGCCGCCGTCACCGCCGCAGGCGCTGATCAGCGCGCCGAGGGCGAGGGCGCCGCCGGCGCCGAGGACGGCGCGGCGGGTGAGGGGGCGGGCAGCGGTATACGACATGTGAACTTTCTCCTGAATCAACTGCGGTGGCCGGATAGTGGGCTGGCGAGAACTTAGGTTAACCTAACCTAAGATCTTGTCCAGAGGAGGGCCCGCCAGGTGCTGTCGACCACGCCGCGACCGCTCGCCGAGCGGCCGGCCGCACCCCCCGGCCGCGCACGGCGGGCGACCGGACTCCTCGGCGGGGTCCTGTTCCTGCTCGCCGCCGTCGCGCTCAGCCTCGCCGTCGGCGCCAAGCCGCTGTCGCTCGGGGAGGCGTGGGACGGGCTCGTCGACCCCGGCTCGGCCGCGTACCCGCTCGTCCACGAGATGCGCCTCCCGCGCACGCTGCTCGGCCTGCTCGCCGGGACTGCGCTCGGGTCGGCCGGCGCCGTGATGCAGGCGCTCACCCGCAACCCGCTCGCCGACCCCGGCATCCTCGGCATCAACGCGGGCGCGGCCGCCGCCGTCGTGTCGGCGATCTCGTTCCTCGGCATCACCTCGTTCACCGGCTTCGTGTGGTTCGCGTTCGCCGGCGCCGGCGCGGTCGCCGTGCTGCTCTACGCGGTCGGCGGCGGCCGCGGCGCCACCCCGGCGCGGCTCGCGCTCGCGGGGGCCGCGCTGAACGCCGGGCTGTTCTCCTACGTGAACGCGGTGCAGCTCCTCGACACCGCGTCCCTGGACCGGATGCGCTTCTGGACGGTCGGCTCGCTCGCCGCCGCGCAGGACTACACCGTCGTCCGCGTCGCCCCGTTCGTCGCCGCCGGCCTGGTGCTCGCGCTGCTGCTCGCCCGCCCGCTGAACGCGATGGCGATGGGCGAGGACGCCGCCCGCGCGCTCGGCGCCGACCCCGGGCGCGCCCGGATCGCCGCGATCGCCGCGGTCACCCTGCTGTGCGGCGCGGCGACGGCGGCGTGCGGGCCGATCATCTTCGTCGGGCTGATGGTGCCGCACCTCGTCCGCGCGCTGACCGGCCCCGACCTGCGCCGGCTCCTGCCGTACTGCGCGGTCCTGTCGCCCGCGCTGATGCTGGCGGCGGACGTCCTCGGGCGCGTCGCCGCACGCCCGTCCGAAGTGCAGGTCGGCATCGTGATGGTGGTGGCCGGAGGGCCGGTGTTCCTGTACTTCGTCCGGCGTCCCCGGAAGGGCCTCGCGTGAGCCGCACCCCGCACTTCGCCGTCGTCCGGACGCCCGCCGGGCTCTCGCTCCGCTTCCGCCCGCGCGCCCTGGTCGTGGCGGCGGCCTGCCTCGCCGCGGCGCTGGGGACGGGCGTCCTGCTCATCGGCAGCGGCGACTTCCCGATGAACCCCGCCGACGTCGCCCGCACCCTGCTCGGGCGGGGCGCGCCCGCCGACTCGCTGATCGTCAACGAGATCCGGCTGCCGCGGGCGGCGGCGGCGCTCGCCGTCGGCGCCGCGCTCGGCCTGGCCGGGGCGGTCTTCCAGTCGCTCACCCGCAACCCGCTCGGCAGCCCCGACGTCCTCGGCTTCACCCAGGGCGCGGCGACCGGCGTCCTCGCGGTGATCGTGTTCGCCGGCGGCGGCACCGCCGCGGTCGCGGCCGGCGCGGCGGGCGGCGGGCTGCTCACCGGCTTCGCCGTGTACGCGGTCGCGGGGCGGGGCGGCGCGCACGGGCAGCGGCTCGTCCTCGTCGGCATCGGCGTCGCCGCGATCCTCACCGGCGTGAACGGCTACCTGCTCACCCGGGCGCAGATCATCGAGGCCGCCCGCGCGGTGCTGTGGCTGACCGGCAGCCTCGACGGCCGCGACTGGGCCGACGCCGCGCCGGTGCTCGCCGCGCTCGCCGTCCTCGGGCCGCTCGTGCTCGCCGGCTGCGGCCGGGCGCTGCGCATGCTGGAGATGGGCGACGACGCCGCGCACGGCCTCGGCGTCCCCGTCGAGCGGGTCCGGCTGATCCTGCTGGCCGCGGCCGTGCTGCTCACCTCGCTCGCCGCGGCGGCGGCCGGTCCGGTGGCGTTCGTCGCGCTGGCCGCGCCGCAGCTCGCCCGCCGCCTCACCCGCACGGCGGGCCCCGACCTGCTGCCCTCGGCGTGCATGGGGGCGGCGCTGCTGACCGCCGCCGACTGGGTCGCGCAGCGCGCGTTCCCCGGCCACCAGCTCCCGGTCGGCGTCGTGACCGGGCTCATCGGCGGCGGATACCTGGTCTGGCTCCTCGTGACCGAACGCAAGACGGGACGGATCTGAATGAAGGACGCGAACGCCCGGCTGACCGGGACGGGGCTCACCCTCGCCTACGACAGGCGCACGATCACCGAGGACCTCGACGTCGCCGTGCCGGACGGGTCGTTCACGGTCATCGTCGGCCCGAACGCGTGCGGCAAGTCGACGCTGCTCCGGGCGCTCGCCCGGATCCTGAAGCCGGCGGCGGGGACGGTCGTGCTCGACGGCAGGCCCATCGCCGGCTGGCCCGCCAAGAGGCTCGCCCGGACGCTCGGGCTGCTGCCGCAGTCGTCCATCGCGCCGGAGGGCATCACGGTCGCCGACCTGGTGTCGCGCGGCCGGTACCCGCATCAGAGCCTGCTGCGCCAGTGGTCGCGGGAGGACGAGCGGGTCGTCGCCGAGTCGATGGCCGCCACCGGCGTCGCGGACCTCGCCGGCCGGCACGTGGACGAGCTGTCGGGCGGGCAGCGCCAGCGCGTGTGGATCGCGATGGCGCTCGCCCAGCAGACCCCGCTGCTCCTGCTCGACGAGCCGACGACCTACCTCGACATCGCCCACCAGATCGAGGTCCTCGACCTGTGCGCGCGGCTGCACCGGGAGGGCCGCACGGTCGTCGCCGTCCTGCACGACCTGAACCACGCAGCCCGCTACGCCACCCACATGATCGCCATGCGGGACGGGCGGATCGCCGCGGCCGGGGACCCGGCCGAGGTCGTCACGGCGGAGCTGGTCGAGGAGGTGTTCCGGCTGCCGTGCCGGGTGATCGAGTGCCCGGAGACCGGGACGCCGCTGGTGATCCCGGCCGCGCGCGGCCGCGTCCCCGCGTTCCGTTGACCGCCAAATTAGTTGTAGGCTTATAACGTTTGTATGCCTACAACGATAGGACCGCAGTGCCCGAACTCAGCCACCGCCGCAGGTTACTGGTCCTCGGCATCTGCTGTATGAGCCTGCTCATCGTCAGCCTCGACAACACGATCCTCAACGTCGCGCTGCCCACGCTGCAGCACGACTTCGGCACCTCGGTGTCCGGGCTGCAGTGGACGATCGACGCCTACCTCATCGTCCTCGCCTCGCTGCTGATCCTCGCCGGCTCGACCGCCGACCGGATCGGGCGCCGGCGGGTGTTCCAGACGGGCCTCGCGCTGTTCGTCGCGGGGTCGGTGCTGTGCAGCCTCGCACCGTCCCTCGGCTGGCTCGTCGCCGCCCGCGTCGTGCAGGCCGTCGGCGGCTCGATGCTCAACCCGGTCGCCATGTCGATCATCACGAACGTGTTCACCGAGCCGCGCGAGCGGGCCCGCGCCATCGGCGTGTGGGGCGCGGTCGTCGGGCTCAGCATGGCGATGGGGCCGCTCGTCGGCGGGCTGCTCGTCGACTCGGTGGGGTGGCGGTCGATCTTCTGGCTGAACGTGCCGATCGGCCTCGCCGCGCTCGCGCTGACCGCGCTGTTCGTCCCCGAGTCGCGCGCCGGGCGGCCGCGCCGCCCCGACCCGCTCGGCCAGGCGCTCATGATCGTGCTGCTCGGCACGCTGACCTACGCCATCATCGAGGCGCCCGGCCGCGGCATCGGCGACCCCGCCGTCTACGGCGCCGCGATGCTCGCCGCGGCCTCCCTCGCCGGGTTCGTCGTGCACGCGCTGCGCGCCCCGCAGCCGCTGATCGACCTGCGCTTCTTCCGCAGCATCCCGTTCTCCGGCGCGACCCTCATCGCCATCAGCGGGTTCGCCGCGCTCGGCGGGTTCCTCTTCCTGAACACGCTCTACCTGCAGAACGTCCGGGGCATGTCGGCGCTGCACGCCGGGCTGTACCTGCTGCCGATGGCCGCGATGACCGCCGCGGTCTCGCCGCTGTCGGGCCGCCTGGTCGGCGGCCGCGGACCCCGGCCGCCGCTGCAGATCGCCGGGGCGGCCATGCTCGCCAGCGGCCTGCTGTTCGCCGTGTTCGGCGCCGAGACCCGCGACGTCACGCTGTTCGCGTCCTACGTGCTGTTCGGCATCGGGTTCGGCATGGTGAACTCGCCTATCACGAACACCGCCGTGTCCGGGATGCCGCGCGCCCAGGCCGGAGTGGCCGCCGCCGTCGCCTCCACCAGCCGGCAGATCGGGCAGGCGCTCGGCGTCGCGGTGATCGGCGCGGTGCTCGCCGCCGGGACGTCCGCGGCGGCGTCCGGCACGCCCGGCGCGGACGCCTTCGTGTCCGCCGCCGGCCCGGCATACTGGATCCTGACCGGATGCGCGGCGGCCGTCCTCCTGCTCGGCACGGTCACCACCGGCCGGCGGGCCGCGCGCAGCACCGCGCGTGTGACCGAGCTGTTCGACGCCGGCGACCCGGCCCCGGAGGGACCCCACGTGACGGGAGCGAGCACCCGATGACCGAGCCCGCCACCGAGCCCGGCACCGAGCCCGCCACCGAGCCCGGCACCGAGCCCGCCATCGAGCCCGGCACCGAGCCCGGCACCGAGACTCCCGCCGGACCGCCGGCCGGCCCGGCGGCCGAGGTCGCCGCGCGCGCCTGGCGCAACCTGGGCATCGTGTTCCACGAGCGCAACGACCGGCGCCGCGAGGTCGCCGAGGCGCTCGGCATGAGCTTCTTCCGGGCCAAGGCGCTGCGCCGCATCGCCGCCGCGGCGGAGCCGCTGACGCTCAGCGACGTCGCCGAGCTGCTGCTCACCGACCGCCCCTACGCCACCGTCGTCGTGGACGACCTCGTCGGCCGCGGCCTGGTCGAGCGGACCCCGAACCCGGCCGACCGGCGCGCCAAGCTCCTCACCGCGACCGAGGCGGGCCGCGCCGCGGCGGCGGAGGCCGAGCGCATCCTCGCCACACCGCCGCCGGAGCTGTACGACGTCCCGGCCGAGGACCTCGCCGCCCTCGACCGGATCGCCCTTCGCCTGCTGGGGGAGTCCCGGTCGCCCGAGGAGACCGCCCCCGGGCAGACCGCCCCCGAGGAGACCTAGGCCCCGGACGGGACCTTGTAGGTCTCGGCGGCCTCGGACTCCTGCGGCCCCCGCTCGACCACCATGCCGCCGAGCGCCTTGGCGTCCGTGCGCAGGATGTAGGTCTTGCGGGTGCCCGGCTCGTCCACCTTCGAGAAGTCCATCGGGGTGCCGTAGCCGCCGTCGTGCGCGGTCGTCGACCGGTGCGCGTTGATCACGCCCTCGCGGGTGAGGTCCTTGGCCTCGCACGCCTTCTTCAGCGCGTCCGCGAAGATCACCGCGCCGGTGTAGCCGTTGACGACCGCGCTGTCGCGCGGCTGCCCCGGGTACTTCTTGCCGTAGTCGTCCGCCAGCTTCTTGATCGCCGGCAGGTCGGACGAGATCGGCGCGCCCGCGCTGGCGAGGTAGAAGTCCTTCAGCAGCGCGGGCGCGGCCGGGGTCTGCAGCAGCTGCGGGGAGAACCCGGAGTTGCTCGCCACGATCGGCACCATGATCCCCTTGGCCCGCGCGACGCCCGCGAGGGACGCCGACTGCTTCGGCCCGGCGCTCATCAGGATCGCCGCGACGCCGGCCTCCTTCAGCGCGGAGACCTGCGCGGTCATGTCGTTGTCGGTCGCCTTGATCTTCTGCTCGACGATCTTCAGGCCGAGCTTCCCGGCCGCGTACTTGGAGCCGGCGAGCGCGCTCTCGCCGTAGTCGCCCTCGAAGTACACGTGCCCGATCTTGTCGCCCTTCCGGATCCCCTTCTCCTTCGTGAGGAAGTCCAGGGCGTTGATCATGTCGATGTCGTAGGTGGTGCCGGTGACCTGGATGTACTTGTTGCCGAGCAGCGTCGTCGCCCACGCGTTCGGGATGACGAACATCTTGTCGGACGTGATCCGCTGCTTGAGCGCCGTCACCATCGGCGACCCGACGAACTGGGCGAGGCCGATGACCTGCGACTGCATCTCGCTGTACCCGGAGACGGCCTTCTGCACGTCGTAGCCGTGGTCGCGCACGACCAGCTCGATCTTGCGGCCGCAGATGCCGCCCTGCGCGTTGACCTGCTCGAAGTACATCTGCTGCGCCTGGGTGAGGCTCTTGCCGAGCGGCGCGTACACGCCGGTCAGGTCGGTCGCGGCGCCGACGCGGATCGTGTCCGCGGTGACGCCGGGGCCGGTCTTGACGCCGTCCTCGCCGGTGCTCCCGGCGCCGCCGGTCGCCTTGCTGCTGCAGCCGGACGCCATGCCCAGCGGCAGCGCCACCGCCAGCGCCGCGACCGCCGTCAGCCGTGCCGTTCGGTTCATACTGGTTGCTCCTCTTTTTCGAGTCGGGTGAGGGGACTGGCGGCCCGGCGCCGGGACGCGGCCGCGCGCAGCCGCGGCCACATACCGGCCAGGCCGCCGGGCAGGAACAGGACGACGGCGACGACGGCGGCGCCGTACAGGATCCGGGCGGCCTCGGCGGGGGAGACCCCGGCGGAGCCCGGCGCGGCGACGAGCGGCAGGTCGTCGCCGAAGCGGGTGAGGAGCTGCGGCAGGACGGACACGAACACCGCGCCCGCGACCGCCCCGGCGACCGAGCCGAGCCCGCCGATGACGATCATGGCCAGGTAGTCCAGGGACAGGAACATCCCGAAGTAGTCCGGGACCGTCCGGCGGAACGCCAGCGCGAGCAGCGCCCCGGCCGCGCCCGCGTACATCGACGACAGCACGAACACCCCGGCGCGGTAGCGCGCCACGGGCACGCCCATCACGGCCGCCGCCGTCTCGTGGTCGCGGATCGTGTTCATCGCCCGGCCGGGGCGGCCGCGCAGGATGCCGCGCGCGATCCACGCCGCCGGGATCAGCAGCAGGACGGCGAGGAACCAGAGCCGCTCCAGCGCGCCGAGCGGCACGTTGAACACCACCAGCTCGGGCGAGTCGTCGAAGCGGAACCCGGCCAGCTCCATCGGCGGGACGTCCCGGCCGTTGAAGCCGCCGGTGACGGTCTCGGCGTTGAACAGCACGTGCTGCCCGATGAAGATCAGCGCGAGCGACGCGATGCCGAGGTAGACGCCGCGCAGCCGCCCGGCGATGGGGCTGAACAGCCCGCCCGCGACGCCGGCCAGCACGATCGCGCCGGCGAACGCCAGCGGCGTCGGCAGCCCGAGGCCCGCGACGTGCGGCCCGTCGTCGGACGCCAGGTACACGTACCCGTAGGCGCCGACCGCGAGGAAGAACGCGTGCCCCATCGACAGCTGCCCGGTCGCGCCGGTCAGCAGGTTCAGGCCGATCGCGCCGATCGCCGCCGACATCGCGAACAGGCCGGTCTGCAGCCAGAACGCGTCCAGGTAGAAGGGCATGGCGAGCAGGACGAGGGTCCCCGCGAGCACCGCCGCGAGGCGGAACGGACGTTCAGACACGCGACAGCTCCCTCGTCCCGAACAGCCCGGCCGGGCGGACCAGGAGCACCAGCAGCATCACCAGGAAGGGCGCGACCTCCCCGATGCCGCGTCCCATGAACGCGAGGTCGCCCTGGTAGCCGGTCACGAGCGACTCGGTGAGCCCGACGATCAGGCCGCCGGCGAGCGCGCCGGTCGTCGAGTCGAGCCCGCCGAGGATCGCGGCCGGGAACGCCTTCATCGCCGCGAAGGAGGTGCTGCGGTCGAGTCCGGGCGTGGGGAACACGGTGAGGAACAGCGCCGCGACCGCCGCGAGCGCCCCGGCGACCGCCCACGCGGCCAGCGACACGCGGGTCAGCCGGACGCCCATCAGCGCCGCCGTCTCCCCGTCCTCGGCCGCCGCGCGCATCGCCACGCCCCACGAGGTGTAGCGGAACGCCGCCAGGAACGCCGCGATGAGCAGGGACGCGACCGCGAACGCCGCGATGCGGGTCTGCGCGATGCCGACGCCGCCCACGTGCACGATCTTGTTCTGCCAGGGGTCGCCCATCGACAGGACCTGCGTGCCGATCTGCCGCGTCAGCGCGGTCGTCAGCACGATGTCGACGCCGATCGTGACGATCGCGAGCACCGCGTGGTGCTCGACGCGGGCGCGGCGCAGCACCAGCAGCTCCACCAGCGCGCCCGCGGCGGCGGCCGCGGCGACGCCCGCGCCGAGCGCCGGCAGGAACCCGATGTCGTCGTGCAGGACCGCCGTCGCGTAGCCGCCGACGAGCAGCAGCGACGCGTGCGCGAAGTTGACCACCTCGGTGGCCTTGAAGATGATCACGAAGCCGAGGGCGATCAGCGCGTACACCGATCCCGCCGAGACCCCGTTGACCACCAGCTCGATGAACGTGCTCAAGGGTTTCCCTCCGATGGTTCCGCCGGCTCGCGGGCGGCGCCGAGGTAGGCGCGGATCACCGCGGGGTCCCGCTGCACCCGCTCCGGCGCGCCGCCCGCGATGCGCCGGCCGAAGTCCAGGACGGTGACCTCGTCGGCGAGGCGCATGACCATCCCCATGTCGTGCTCGACCAGCAGGACCGAGACGCCGAGGTCGGCGCGGACCCGGGCGATCACCTCGGCCATCCGCCGGCGCTCCGCGCCGTTCATCCCGGCGACGGGCTCGTCCAGGAGCAGCAGCCGGGGCTCCATCGCGAGCGCGCGGGCCAGCTCGACCCGCTTCTGCACGCCGTACGCGAGCAGCCCGACGGGCGCGGCCAGATGCTCGCCGACCCCGACGAACCGGGCGATGTCGCGGACCCGCGCCCGGTGCCGGGCGTCCTCGCGGCGCGCCCGCGGCAGCCGCAGCCCAGCCGACACGAACCCGGCCCTGGTCAGCCGGTGCCGCCCGAGCATCAGGTTGTCCTCGACCGACAGGTGCCGGGACAGGGCGATGTTCTGGAAGGTCCGGGCGACGCCGAGGCCGGCGATCCGGTGCGGCGGCAGCGCGGTCAGCTCCGCGCCGCCGAACCGGACGCTGCCCTCGCTCGCCCGGTACACGCCGGACAGCACGTTGAAGCACGTCGACTTGCCCGCGCCGTTCGGCCCGATGACCGCATGGACGCTGCCGGGCGCGACGGTGAACCCGACCCCGTCCAGCGCGGTCAGCCCGGCGAACCGCACCGTGAGCCCGTCGACCACCAGCTCGGCCGGCTCCGCGTCCCGCGCGGGGGCGGCCCCGCGCCTCGCCCCGCTCATCCGGCCCACCGCTCCAGCGAGGGCGGCGCCGGATCGCCGGGCCCGCCGTCCTCGTCCTCGCCGCCGACGCCGAGGTACCGCCGCCGGACCTCGTCGCTCGCGGCCAGCTCCGCCGACGGCCCGTGCAGCGTCACCGCGCCGACCTCCAGCACGTGCGCGGACGACGACAGCTCCAGCGCCAGCGCCGCGTTCTGCTCGATCAGCAGGATCGCCGTGCCCTGCAGGTTGATCTCCCGGACGGTCTGCGCGATCCGCTCGGCCATCAGCGGCGCCAGGCCGAGCGTCGGCTCGTCCAGCAGCAGCACCGACGGGCACGCCATCAGCGCCCGCCCGATCGCGAGCATCTGCTGCTCGCCGCCGGACAGCAGCCCGGCCCGCTGCCGGGCCCGCTCGGCGAGCACCGGGAACAGCTCCAGCACCCGCTCGTGCGCCTTGGCGGCCGCGCCGCGGCCGGGCGCCCCGAGCGCGCCCGCCCGCAGGTTCTCCTCCACGCTGAGCCGGCCGAACACCCGGCGCCCCTCCGGAACCTGCACCACCCCGGCCGCCACGACGGTGGCCGGGTGCAGCCCGACGAGGGACCGGTCGCCGAGCCGGACCGTGCCGGTGTCCACCGAGCCGCGGTGGAACGGCAGCGTTCCCGAGATCGCGCGGAGCAGCGTCGTCTTGCCCGCCCCGTTCGCGCCGAGCACGGCCGTGACCGACCCCGCGGGGACGTCCAGCGAGACGCCGCGCAGGGCCCGCACCGCCCGCCCGTAGCTCACCGACAGATCGCGGACCGCGAGGGTCCCGTTCGCCATTCGCCCCTCCGTAAGTTCGTGTGGCGGGCAGCCCAGCATGGGCCGCCGACCTGCGTCTACGGGGCCGCGGCAAGACGGGGCGCGGGTCCAATCGAACGTCGTTCGGGTTGTGCTCGGAGCACAGTCGGGCCGCTTTTCGACCATCTGGGGGCGCGCGTGCGTATGTCCCGTCATGAGGGAGACTGCACGCAATCTGACGCGGCGGTGGCGGGCCGGAGCCGCCGCCGCCGCGATGCTCGCGCTGACCGGCGCGTGCCAGTTCGAGTTGCGGCCGCCGCCCGGTCAGGCCCGCCCGGCGGCGCAGAACACCGCGGCCGCGGACTCGCCCGCCCCGGAGCAGAGCGCGCCGGGCACGTTCGACGAGGCGGAGTTCCAGGAGGATCTGCGGACCGCGGAGACGGCCACGGACGATTTCTGGCGGCGGCACTGGACGCAGCTGTTCACCGGCGGCTACAGCTCACCGCGCGTTGTGGGGCTGTACAACGGGCGCGATCCGCGTTCGGCGCCGCTGTGCGGCAAGGACCGCCTGACGCCCGACAACGCGGCGTACTGCCCGTCCGGCGACTACGTCGCGTGGGACGCGCACCTCATGCGCTCCGGCTACGCCCGCGGGGACGCATGGGTCTACCTCGTCATCGCGCACGAGTGGGGGCACGCGATCCAGGCCAGGCTCCGCCGCGGGCTGGTGTCGCCGGCCGCCGAGCTGCAGGCCGACTGCCTCGCCGGCGCCGTGCTCTACGGCTCCGCGGACGACGGCACGCTGAAGTTCGAGGAGGGCGACGAGCAGGAGCTCGTGGACGCCTTCCAGATCATCGGCGACAAGGCGCCCTGGACGAAGCCCGGCGACCACGGCACGGCCGTGCAGCGCCTGCGCAGCTTCTCCCGCGGCGGCGAGAACGGCGTGCAAGCCTGCTTCAGCTGAGGTGGCGCTCCACGGACTCGACCTTGGCGTCGAGGGCGCCGGTGACGCCGGGCCGGATGTCGGCCTTGAGCACGAGGCCGACCCGGGGCGCCCGCGCGGCCACGGCGTCGGTCGCGTCCTTCACCACGGCCATGACCTCGTCCCATTCGCCCTCGACGGTGGTGAACATCGCGTCGGTCCGGTTGGGCAGGCCGCTGGCCCGCACGACCCGGACCGCTTCCGCGACGAGTTCGCCGACCTCTTCCCCCGTGCCGAGCGGGGTCACCGAGAACGCGACGAGCATGGCGCACCTCCTAGGGCTGGACGACCTGTCTCACCACGATCTCATCCAGCCGCCGCTCGACGATCACCCCCACCGGCCAGTCGCGCACGAGGCACCGCAGCAGCGCCGCCTCGTGCTCGGCGAACGCGGGGTCGCAGCCCTGCTGCTCAAGGCTCGACCGGATCGCCAGCACGTAGTCGTCCTCGGTGAAGCCGGGTATCTCCCGGACCATGGCGGTGGTCGTGGCGCGGTGCGAGTTGAGCCCGGCGAACGACCGGCCGCAGCCGCAGCCTCCGTCGGGGTCGTCGCGGTCGCGGGCGCACACCATCCCGATGTGGACGAGTTCGCCCTCGACGCACCAGTCGAAGTCGTTGTCGCGCAATCCCTGGCCGGTGTTGGTGGCGGTGAGCAGCTTCAAGGCCAAACCCCCTCGGTCCTCGGACCCGCCAACCGTACGACGCGGGTCTGACATAACGTCGAGAGCATGAGCGAAGACAACGAGGTCCTGCTGGACCGCGACGGCCCGTTCACCACGATCACCATGAACCGCCCCAAGCGCCGCAACGCCCTCTCGCGGGCGTTCCTCGCCGACCTGACGGCCGCCTTCCGGGCGACCGCAGACACGGACGCCCGCGGCATCGTCCTGGCCGCCAACGGCCCGGTGTTCTCCGCGGGCCACGATTTCTCCGACATGGCCGGCGCCTCCCATGGCGACGTCCGCGACCTGCTGCAGGTCTGCACGGAGCTCGTGCGGACGATCCAGTCCGTCCCGCAGGTGGTCGTGGCCCGCGTGCACGGCCTCGCGACCGCCGCCGGCTGCCAGCTGGTCGCCAGCTGCGACCTGGCCGTCGCCGCCGAGAGCGCCGGTTTCGCCGCGCCCGGCGGCAAGGGCGGCTGGTTCTGCCACACCCCGCTGGTGGCGATCTCCCGCAACATCGGCCGCAAGAGGGCGGCCGAGATGGCCCTCACCGGCGAGGTCATCGACGCGCGGACGGCGGCCGACTGGGGCCTGGTCAACTACGCCGTGCCCGACGCCGACCTGGACAAGGCCACCCTCGACCTCCTGACGCGCGCCACCCAGGGCAGCCCGCGCAGCAAGGCCCTGGGCAAGCAGGCGATGTACGCCCAGCTGGACCGCCCCGAACACGACGCCTACACCTATGCGATCGAGGTGATGGCCGCCACCAGCCAAACCCCGGAGGCCCAAGAGGGCATGCGGGCTTTCCTGGAGAAGCGCCGCCCGACCTGGCCCGCCTGACGCAAGCCCCGCCCCCTCCCGCGAGGCCGTGTGTGATGCGGAAGGTGATCAGCGGCCTGAGCCGGGAGGGGGCGTGGGGGCGGAGCCCCCCACATCGGGGGTCCGGGGGTCGCCCCTCGGAAGAAATGCCGGAAGAGGAACGGTCCGCGCTTTCCGCGGACATGGATCGGCCACCTCTGTAGGGCGGGCGGGACTCGAACCCGCGACCGGAAGATTATGAGTCTTCTGCTCTGACCAGCTGAGCTACCGCCCCGAGGCCGTTCCCCCGGGTGACGGTGGGGGTTTTGCCGGTGCAAGTTTAGCGGCGGCGAGTGGTGGCGAGCGCGGTGATGTCCTCCTTTTGGCGGGGCGATGTCATACCAGGAGGCGAGTGACGGGCGCGGTGACCGGTCGGTAGGGTCCCGCGTATGTCCAGACGCATACTGGCCCTTGTTCCCGTGGTTGTGGCGCTCGTGTTCTCGGGTGCGTGCGATGGCGGGTCGGACGAGCCGGCGAAGAAGGCGGATTTCGACGCCGCGCAGGCGCTGCGGGAGTCGGCGCAGGCGATGGGCGCTTTGCAGAGCGTCGGGTTCTCGCTGGAGTCGGACGGGAAGACGCCGGTCATCGTGAAGAGCGGCGACATGAAGCTGCTGCGGAGCGGGGACGCGCAGGGGACGCTGACGGTCGAGCAGCAGGGCCAGAACGTGGAGATGAAGGTCGTCGCGCTGGGGGACAGCATCTACCTGGACGCGGGGACGGGCGGCTGGCGGAAGCTGCCGAAGGCGCTGGCGGCGAGCGTGTACGACCCGTCGGCGGTGCTGGATCCGCAGCGGGGCATCCCGATGCTGCTGACGTCGTTGAAGTCGCCGGAGCCGCAGGCGGTGGAGAAGGTGGGCGGCGCGGAGGCGTACCGGGTGGGCGCGAAGCTGCCGAAGGCGCAGATCTCGGAGCTGATCCCGGGGATCAACGCGGACCTGGACGGCCAGGTGTGGGTGAGCAAGGCCGACCACCGGCTGGTGAAGGTGCGCGGGAAGTTCCCGAAGGGCGGCGCGGTGGTCGTCTCGTTCACCGAGTTCGACGCGCCGTACAAGATCAGCGCACCGAAGTAGGCGGTCGGGGTGAGGGTGCGGCGCCGGGTCGCCATCGGGGCGGGCGGCGCGGTGGTGCTGCTGGCCGCGCTGGACGCCTATGTGGTGACGACGGTCCTGGTGCCGATGGTCAAGGACGTCGGGATCCCGATCAACCGCCTGGAGCGGGTGACGCCGGTCCTGACGGGGTTCCTGCTGGGGTATGTGGCGGCGATGCCGCTGCTCGGGCAGCTGTCGGACCGGTTCGGCCGCCGGCCGCTGCTGCAGGCGTGCCTGGTGTTCTTCGCGGCGGGGTCGGTGGTGACGGCGCTGGCGCAGGACGTGCCGGTGCTGACGGCGGGCCGGGCGGTGCAGGGCGTGGCGGGGGGTGCGCTGCTGCCGGTGACGATGGCGCTGGCCGGTGACCTGTGGGAGGAGCGGCAGCGGCCGGTGGTGCTCGGCGCGGTCGGGGCCGCGCAGGAGCTGGGCAGCGTCCTCGGCCCGCTGTACGGGGCGGGGGTCGCGGCGGCACTGGGCT
This sequence comes from Spirillospora sp. NPDC127506, assembly GCF_040302145.1. Lineage (NCBI taxonomy): Bacteria > Bacillati > Actinomycetota > Actinomycetes > Streptosporangiales > Thermomonosporaceae > Spirillospora > Spirillospora sp. NPDC127506. The sequence continues at coordinate 26,507 of NZ_JBEORG010000058.1, forward strand.
GGCGGGCGATCTTCTGGATCAACGTGCCGCTGGTGGCCGCGGCGATGATCGCGGTGCAGGCCGCGGTGCCGGGCGGGCGGCGGGAGGGGCCGCGGCCGGGCGTGGACGTGGTCGGCGGCCTGCTGCTGGCGCTGGGCCTGGGGCTGCTGGTCGCGGCCGTCTACAACCCGGAGCCGGAGGAGTCGGCGCTGCCGCCGTGGGGGCCGCCGGTGCTGGGCGCGGGCGCGGCGGTGCTGGCGGTGTTCGTCCTGTGGGAGGTCAGGGCGAGGACGCGGCTGCTCGACCTGTCGGGGGTGCGGCGGGGGCCGCTGCTGGCGACGCTCGGGGTGAGCCTGCTGTCGGGCGCGGCGCTGATGGTGACGCTGGTGGACGTGGTGCTGGTGGCGCAGACCGTCCTGGACAAGGACGCCGCGGAGGGCGCGCTGCTGCTGACGAGGTTCCTGGTGGCGCTGCCGGTCGCGGCGGTGGCCGGCGGGCTGGTGGCGCGCCGGGTGGGGGAGCGGTGGCCGATGGCGGCGGGCATGGCCGTCTCCGCGGGCGGCTACCTGCTGATCGCGGGCTGGCCGGCCGATCTGGCGGACGCCTCGTACGGGCCGCTCCCGCGTATGGACGTCGATCTCGTGGTGACGGGGCTCGGCCTGGGCCTGGTGATCGCGCCGGTGTCGTCGGCGGTGCTGGCGTTCGTGCCGGCGGCGCGGCACGGGGTCGCCTCGGCCGCCGTGGTGGTGGCCAGGATGATGGGGATGCTGCTCGGCGTGTCGGCGCTGTCGGCGTGGGGCTTCTACCGGTTCCACGCGCTGACGGCCGAGCTGAAGCCGCCGCTGCCGTTCCTGATGTCGAAGCGGGAGTTCGCGCGGCAGATGGAGGTCTACAACGCGGCTCTGCAGGAAGCCCTGCGCACCGAGTACCAGGAGATCTTCTGGATCACCGCCGGGATGTGCGCGCTCGGGGCGCTGCTGGCGCTCGCGGTGGGCGCGCGGCGCCCCGCGGGTCCGGACGATGACCCAATTCGGTCATCAACCCGGCATATGGGACGCGATCCGGGAAATGATTCGGCCAGCGGCGATGTGCCGATCAACGAACTCGGGAATATTCTCGGTAAAGAAGGCTGAAGAGCCTCTTGCCGGGAGGGCGCTCCCCGGGGAGGTGAACGCAGATGCGCAGGTCAGGCATCCGCCGCGGAGGCACGCCCGTGGCCAGGCTGCGGCGTCGGCTCGGGCTGGAGCGGAACGAGCTGCGCCGCCGGGTGGACCGCGTCCAGCGGCTGGTGGCCCTGGGGCTGCTCCTGCTGCTGCTCGGCACCGCGCCGCCGGTCGCGGCGCTCGCCGTCTCCTGGTCCTACAGCGCGGGGATGCACGCGGAGAACGCCGAGCGGGCGAGCCGCCACCAGGTGGTCGCCACCGTCACCTCCACCGGCGGGATCGGCTCCTCCGGCGACCGCTACATCCACGAGACGGTGCAGGCGACCTGGCCGGGCGTGAACGGCGAGCCGCGCGTCGGGACGCTGCCGAGCTGGAAGAACGTCAAGGTCGGCGCGCATAGGACGATCTGGATCGACCGGCACGGCAACCCGACCGTGCGCCCCCGCCCGCACAGCCGGACGGTGACCGACGCCGTCTACGCGGGCGCCGCGGCCGTCCTCGGCTGCGCGATCCCGGTGCTGTTCGCCTATGTGCTCGTCCGCCGCCGCTGCGACCGGCACCGCGACGAGATGTGGGACGCCGAGTGGGCGCGGCTCGACGCCGCCGGCCACAACCCCCGCTCCTGACGCCGGCTACGGGACGAGCATCGCGCGGGCCGTCTGGATCAGCACCGCGTTGTCGTCGACCGGGGAGCCGTCCGGGAGGGTGAGGGTGTCCTCCAGCCCGATCCGTACGTCCAGGTTGTGCCGGACGGCGAGGCGCAGCACCGGCCAGGCGCCGCCGTCCTCGCCGTGCAGCAGGATGGGGCGTTCGTGCCCGGTGCCGATGGCGTGCAGCAGCGCCTTGGCCGTGCCGAGGGCGCTCTGCGGGTCGGTGTCGGTGACCTCGGCGAGGACCCGCAGCACGCGGTGGGCGTGCGGCCAGCGCAGGAACCACTCGGCGGCCTCGGTGCCGGAGAAGATGCCCGCCTCGACCGCGACGCCCCGTTCCAGCAGCGTCTCGGCGACCAGTTCGGCGCCGGCCTCGTGGAAGTTCACCGACGCGTGGTCGGGCAGGACGGTCCAGGACCGGATCAGCGCGGCGCGCTCGGCCGGGTCCGGCTCCGCCCAGGCGCCCGTGGTGACGCCGACGCGGATGTTCGGGGTCGCCGCGCGGACGGCGGTGACCGTCTCGGCGACGTGGAAGGCGTCCAGGGTGTCGGCGCCCGTGCCGTCCTTGGGGTGCAGGTGCGCGTCCTGCGCACCGACGTCGGCGGCGGCGCGGACCGCGGCGGCGACCTCCTCCGCCGAGACCGGCACGCCCTTCGTCCGTGGACCGTTCGGGCAGACCTGGAGCATGGTCCGATCTTCTCAGGTAGGGGTCAGGGGGTGATGACGCAGGGTCCCCCTCCGCACACGTCCACGACCGTCCCGGTCTTCAGGAACACCGCCTTCTGCCGGCGGGCGTCGGGGTTGTTGCGGGGGTCGGAGTGCGGGTCGCGGCCCTGCGTCGGCGGTGTGTTCGTCAGCGGCGGCGCAGGGGAGCCGCTGTCCCAGACGACCATGGCGGAACCGTCGTAGGAAGACCCGAAGGTCGGGATCCCCCAGTAGGGCGCCTTGTCGGGGTTGCGCCCCGGCAGCACGGTCGGCGCGTGGATGCGGGCGCCGATCGTGCGGGCCTCGACCTCGGCCGCCACGGGCGCCACCTGGTGGTCGCCGAACGCCACGTGCATCAGCACGCGGTGCTTCGGCGTGTTGGGCAGCGGGTCGTCCGTCATGTGCCAGGCGTAGCCGTCGGCCTCGCCGCGGTCCCACAGCATCTGGATCAGCGCGATGCCGATCTGCTGGTCGAGCTTGTCCGGGTAGAACAGGTCGAGGACCTGCGCGTACTGGGGGAAGTCGGCGCTGCGGTTGAGCAGCGTGCTGTAGTTCATCGCCGGGACGCCGAGGACGGCGCGCCGGATGTCGGGGGAGACGGCGGTGAGGGCGCCGCCCATGATGCCGCCCTGGCTGTTGCCGTCGTAGGTCAGCTGCGCCTTCGTGTCGATCAGCGACCGCCCCGCACCGTCCTGGAACGCCTTGTTCCCGGCGAACCCGCGGGTCATGGCGCGGCCGAGGAAGGTGAAGTCGAGGAGGCTCTGCTGGAGGCGGTCGGCGACCGTCCGGAACCGGGTGAGGTCGGCGAGCGCCGTGATCACGTTCGGGACGTCCTCCTCGGACATGCCGATCCACCGCGTCGCGCAGAAGACGAAGCCGTGCTCGGCCGCCATCGACTTGACGTTCCCCGCGTCGACCTCGTCCTCGCCGCCGAGCAGCCCGTGCCCGTAGAGGGCCGGGCGGGCGGGGGCGTCGAACGCCGACCTCGGGATCTCGCACTGGAACGGGACGGCCTGCGAGTTCCCGGGAAGCTGCTCGGGCTGCCCGTCCCGGCCCCGGTGCAGGGACGATCCGGGCAGGCCGCCGTACTGGTCGAGGTAGCTCGGCGCCCAGACGATGCCCTTGACCTCGCGCGCGATCCGCTCGTCCACGTCGTCGGTCACCTGCGTCACGAAGAACGACGGCGACCGGTCGCCGAGCTTGCGGAGCGCCTCGTCGCGCATGTGCAGGATCGGCCCGGCGAGGCTCTGCCGGCTCGCGACGGTGAAGTCCCACGCGAGGTAGAGGCCGTCGCGGCCCACGCCGTGCGCCTTCAGCGCGGCGAGGACCTTGCGCTCGTCTCGCTGCCGCTGCGCGAGCGGGTCGCCGGACGGCAGGTCCGGGCCGAGGATCTTCGCGAACGCCGCGTTCGGCGGGATCGGGTTCCCGGACGCGTCGCGCAGGTTGCGGAAGGCGACCGCGTAGTGGTGGCCCTCCCGGAAGTTCTTCGCCGGACGGACGATCAGCGCCTTCCGGTCGGCGGGTGCGTTCGCGTCCAGCTCCGCCCAGTACGGCCAGCGCTCGCCGGTCGCGGTGTCCACGATGACGATCGGGGCGTCGGCGCGCAGCGAGGAGCCGATGTCGGTGATCGGCGCCGCGCCGGTGCGGGTGAGGTCGACGCCCGGGACGCGCAGGAGCAGCGGCGATCCGGGGGAGAAGCCGTCCGCCCGGTTCCACTCGCCCGGCGACACCGGGACGCCCAGCGCGTTCTTGATCGTCGTCTTGAGGTGGACGCGGCGGCCCGTCGCCGTGCCCCCGTCCGCCACCGTGTACCAGTCGCTCGGGAACGGCAGCAGGCACGCGGCCGGGTCGATCGGGTCGCAGCCGTCGCCCGTCCCCGCGGACGAGGCCGGCGCCGGCGGGACGGCCAGCAGGGCGACGGACGCGGCCGCGGCCGCCAGGGCCGAGAGCGTGCGCTGGGGGAGACGCACCGTCCACCTCCGGAAGATCCACGGCGTTCAGCGGGATCTTGGTCTCACCGGAGGCCGAGGTCAATGGGTGTCCGATGGTGGCCACGGTGTTCGTCGGCCGAGGCGGGCCCGAAGGAGCGCGGCACGACCGGTTCCCCAGCGCCTCCTCGATCGTCTCGACGGGGTCGCCGAGCGGCGCGTAGACCGGCACTCGGGGACGACGAAAAGGCGGGCGCCGCCCCCCGGCGAGGGGAGGCGGCGCCCGCCGCGTTCGGCGGAACTTCACAAAGGAGGCTCCGGGCTGGGGCTCAGCGGCGGCGCCGGCCGCCGGGCGGCTCCTCGTCGTAGCCCTGCTCGTAGCCCTGGTCGTACCCGTGCTCCTCGTACCCGTGCTCGCCGTAGTCGCTCTCGCGGAAGGTCGGGCCGGCGTAGGGCTGCTCGCCGGAGCCGTACGGCCCGGCCGCGTACGGACCCGACGCGTACGGGTTGGGGACGCCCGGGTCGACGGCGTACGGATCAGCGGACTGGCGCGGCCCGTACGGGCCCGGAGCGTAGGGACCGGACGTCCTTCCGCGGCCGTCGCGGTCGTACGGCTGGAACCGCTCGGGCGGGGGCTGCTCGTCCTGGAAGGGCTCCCGCGCGAACTGGCCGCCCGGCTGCCGGCCGGTCGAGTACCGGCCCGTGGGGTACGGGCTCTCCGGTGCGCCGGGCCGCCGGTCGGCCGGCCACGGGCCGGTCTCGTACGGCCCCGCCTCGTACGCGCCCGGCTCGTACGGGCCGGGGGCGGGGCGGACGTCGCCGAGCCCGGGGCCGCCGGCCGGCACCACGCCGGGGGGCAGCGGCCCGGCCGATCCGGGCATCGCCCCCGGCGGCGGCGCGGGGCCCAGTTTCGCGGCGACCGGGCGGTCCGGCGGCGCGTCCAGCAGCAGCTTCATCTGGCTCTTCCGCCGCCCGTACGCCAGGTACAGGGCGATGCCGACCGCCATCCAGATCGCGAAGTACGCCCACGTCTCGACCTTGAGGTTCAGCATCAGCCAGCCGATCGCGAGGATCGTCGCGATCACCACGAGCGGCGCGGCGGGCATCCGGAACGGCCGGTGCAGGTCGGGCTGGGAGTGCCGCAGCGCCAGCACGGCGGCGGCGACGAACAGGAAGGCGAACAGCGTCCCGATCACGACGAGCTGCTCCAGCGTCAGCACGTCGATCGTCTGCGACATGACGACCGCCGCGCCGCCCGCGAGGAGGGTGGCGCGGGACGGCACCTTGTACCGGCTCATCGCGGCGAGCGGGCGCGGGAGCAGGCCGTCCCGGGCCATCGAGAACACCACCCGGGTCAGGCTGATCACCACCACCAGGATGACGGTGGTCAGCGCCAGTACCGCGCCCACGTCGACGATCTTGCCCATCGCGCCCGCGCCGACCTCGTCGAACGCCGCGGCGATCAGCAGCTTGTCCGGGTCGAGCTTGGCGAAGCCGTCCATGCCGACCATGCCGACGAGCGCGATCGCGACCGCCGCGTACAGCACGATCGTGGTGAGCAGGGCGGTGAGGATGCCGCGCGGCACCTTGCGGGGCGCGTCGTCGGTCTCCTCCGAGGCGGTCGCGATGAGGTCGAAGCCGATGTAGGCGAACGCGATGGCCGGCGCGGCGGCGAACAGCCCCCAGACGCCGAACACGTGGGGGGTGCCGCCGCCGAACGCGCCGAGCACGGCGTCCAGCACCGTCCGGTCGCCCTCCGGCGCCGGCTGCGCGGGCGGGATGAACGGGGTGAGGTTGCCGGAGTGGAAGAACTTCAGGCCGGTGGCGATGACGAGGCCGATCACGATGACCTTGGCCATCACCATGTACCACAGCGTCTTCAGGCTCATCCTGCTGCCGGTGGCGAGCATCAGCACCACCAGCAGCAGGATGAAGAAGGCCAGCACGTCCGGCCCCTTGACCTGGCCGATCACCTCGCCCAGCCAGCCGGGTACCGGGACCCCGAAGTCGTTCAGCGCCTGCGTGAAGTACAGCGACCACACCCGCGCCAGCACCGACGCCGCCAGCAGCAGCTCCATGATCAGCGACCAGCCGACCACCCACGCCCACACCTCGCCGAACGCGACGTAGCTGAAGGAGTAGGCGCTGCCCGCGACCGGGATGATCGAGGACAGCTCGGCGAACGCCAGCGCGGCCAGCACGCACACGCCGCCCGCGATGAGGAAGGAGATCAGCACGCCGGGACCGGCGGTCGAGCTGGCCTGCTCCCCGGCGATCTTGAAGATGCCGGAGCCGATCATCACGCCGAGGCCGAGCACGACGAGGTCGCGGGTCCGGTACACCACACGGAGCCGGTGCCGCCCGCCGTAGAGCCGGCCGGTGGCCTGCTCGACCGGCAGCCGGCGGAACATGTTGTTGCGCATGCGCATGTCCAAGGTCATGGTGGTCCCCCTTGGGCCTGGGGCCATGCTGAACCCGCGCCGCTGTTCGCGAGGTGATGGCTTGTCGAAGTCCCTAAGAATTCACCACGTATGAGCATAATCGCAACGTTTTCGCGCGGATCGTTGCCGTCTCGTCGTTGTCGCATCCTGCCAAAGCGCAGGTCGGCGACGTGCCGCAGCGGCTCCCTCACGCTCGGGTGACCGGTCCCCGAACACTTTTCTAATGGAGCGTTCCGATCGAATACCCCCAATTTCCAATGCGGAAAGCGCTTTACGATCTCTGCGGGGCCCGCGTCCGAGGTCGGCCGGTGCGGACGGTGGCATCGGGCGAAGATCGGTGACACCGTAGGGACGCCGCGTTCGTCTGGAGGTCCGGTGTCCCGCTCCCCCTCGCCATCGTCCCCGCCCTCGCCCGCGAAGCCGTCCGCCCGCCCGAGTCCCGGGCCGTCCCGCGTCCGGCGCCGCACGGCGCTCGCCGCCGCGGTGGCGGCCGCCGCGGCGCTGGCCGTGCCGGAGCGCGCAGTCCGGGAGGC